>NZ_JBEOZT010000008.1:52517-324410 GCF_040298265.1 Nonomuraea sp. NPDC001636 | reverse complement strand
CGCCCGCCCGGGCCGGGGCGGCGGCGCGCCCGGGCGGCCCGCTCGGGGGGGGGGCGGGGTCTTCCCGCCGGCCGGCGCGCCTCGCGGACGAAGCACAGCGCCGCCGCGCCCGCCACGGGCCCGGCGGCCAGGGTGGCGAACGCGGCGGAGAAGGAGCCGCTGGCCTGGTAGACCGCCCCCACGACGACCGGCACGGTCACGCTGCCCAGTTGCGCCACCGCGTTCGTCGCGCCCGCCGCCGAGCCGGCCAGCGCCGTCCCCGACAGGCCGGGCACCATGGCGATCAGCAACGGCGAGTACAGGTACGCGCCCAGCCCCGCGAACCCGGCCGTCACCAGGAACGCCGTCTCCGTCTCCATGCGGCCGAACAGCAGCAGGCAGCCGGCGAAGGCCACCAGCACGGCGACCGCCGGGCGTTTGCGTCCCCGTCCGGCCAGGTCGGTGGCCAGGCCGATGACCGGTTTGCCCACCGCGCCCGCCGCCGCGAACACCACGACGACGGTCCCCGCCGCCACCGGGTCGAGCCCGTGCCCCTTCACCATCAAGGTGTTGGACCAGGTCACGAAGCCGTACGTGCCCCACAGCCCGCCGAAGCCGGCCAGGCCGATCAGCAGCAGGTCGCGGTCGCGGACCACGCCGCGCAGCGACGGGCGCGCGGCCGGCGGCTCGCGCCGGTCGCGCAGCAGTGTCAGGCACACCAGCGCAAGCCCCATCGACACGATCCCGAACAGGTGGTACGAGGCCCGCCAGTCGTACCACTGGATCAGCCGGGGCACGAGCACGTTGGCGATCATCGTGCCGAGCGAGGAGGCCATGGTGAACACGCCCATCGCCAGCCCCCGCTCCCGCTCGCCGAACCAGGACGCGATGAGCTTGACGCCCGCCGCGAAGTCGGCCCCCGCGCAGAGCCCGATCAGAGCCTGCACCGCGATCCCGGCCCCGGCGGACGGCACGGACCCGAACACGATCATGAAGCCGCCCGCCGTGAACAGCGACCCCGACAACACGACCCGGCTGCCGATCCGGTCGCCGAGCACCCCGCCGCCGATGTTGGACAGCACGTAACCGACGTAGTACGCCGTCGCGAACGCCCCCAGCCCCGCCAGCGACACCCCCAGCGCCTCGCCCGCCTGCAGCGACGCGGGCCCCCAGGTGGAACGGTCGACGGAGGTCATGGTGAGCGAGGCCCAGCAGAGCAGCAGCACGACCCACCGCCGCAGGGACCGGGGCTCGACCGACGGTGACACTGTGTAATCGCTCACGTGCGGTCACGCTACTGCCTCACCCCACGCCTTGTGACTCTCTGTACTTGGGCCATAACAATCTGCTACTCTCGGCGGTCCTTCCAGACCACGTCGAGGGGACCTCGAAATGTTCAAGAGAAGACGCGGATCAGCCGGCCTCGCGATCGCCGCCGCCGTGGCCGGTGTGCTGGCCTCCGCCACGCTGGCCGGGCCGGCCCGCGCGGCCGTACCCGTCCCGCTGCCCCACCCCTACCCCGGGTTCGGCCCAGCCTGGCCGGCCTCGGCGGGCACGGCCCACGTCCACAACCCCGCCCAGGCCGCCCCCGGCGGTCAGGGCCCGCTGCACAAGATCGCCTCCGGGGTGTCGTGACCCCCGCACCGGCGCAGGCGCCGGGCGTCGGCGTACGGCGACGCCCGGCCCGTCAACTCCGCCGGGCCCCCTCCATCTGACCACCCGCGGAGCGGCACTCGGCTCAGGCGCCGGGCGCTCCCGCAGGCCCGTCGGCGAAGTGCCGCAGCACCATCTCGATCAGCGCATCGACGTCGGCCTCGACCATCGGCTCGCCGGTCATGCCCATCCGGTGGAGCAAGGTGCCGACGACGACGTCGATGTAGAGCAGGACGCGCTGCTCCGGCTCGCCGAGCGCCTCCTGGAGCGCCAGCCGGTACGGGTCCTGGAACCGCGTGGACAGGACCTCGCGCAGGGCCGGATCGCTGACGGCGTCGCTGAACACGCCCGCGAACGCGTCGCCCGTGCCCGGCTCGCTGACCTTCCCCGCGATCCAGCGGATGGTCGAGGACATGATCTCGGCCCGGTCGGCGCCCTCCAGCGGCGCCGGGCCGAACGCGTCGAGCAGGCAGTCGACGATCAGCTCGCCCTTCGTCGGCCAGCGCCGGTAGACCGTCGTCTTCGCCACACCGGCCGCGGCGGCGATGCGCTCGACGGTGGCCCGCGCGTAGCCGAGCTCGTGGACGGTGTGCAACGTGGCGGCGAACACCTCGGCGTTGACGCCGGTGCGCGGGCGACCGGGCGGTCTGGCGGATGTGCTCGCTCGGGACATGCCTGAACGATATCTGATTGCGCTACCTCAAGTATCGATACTTCGGCCGCGATCCGAGCCGGCAACCCCGGCCCGACCCTGGGCCGCCCGAGGCCGTCCCGCTGCCGGAACCGGGCGCGGGCGGGCTGCTGCGTCCGCACGCGTCGGCGTTCGTCGCCGCCCGATAATGGAGTGAACCTTCCGGATCATGTGCGTACGGTGACGAAGGTGGATCCAGCTGACTTCTACACCGGCCTGGTCGCGGAGCTCTACGGACCGCTGAAATCCGTCTCCCAGGGCCCGGAGCCTTATGCCGCCTTCGTCGAGCGTACCGGCGTCCCCGCGCTGGAGCTGGGCTGCGGGGACGGCGATCCCCTGCTGGAGCTGCGCCGGCGCGGCCTGGAGGTCGACGGCGTCGACTCCTCGGCGGACATGCTGGCCCGGCTCCGGCGCCGGGCCGGCGAGCTGGACGTGTCCGTGACGCTGTTCCACCAGCGCATGGAGAGCCTGAGCCTGCCCCGCCGGTACCGGGCGATCTTCCTCGCCGGGCCGACCTTCACCCTGCTCCCCGACGACGCCACGGCGCTGGCCGCCCTGCGCGGCATCCGCGCCCACCTGGACGAGGGCGGCGTCGCGCTGGTGCCGCTGTTCACTCCCGACCCGGCCCCGGCCGACCAGATCGGCCGGGCGCGCACGGCCGTCGCCCCCGACGGCGCCGGCCTGCGGGTGTCCGTCGTCTCCCAGCGACGCGACGAGACCGTCCGGACGCAGACGACCCTCCTGCGCTACGAACGCCACCAGGGCCGGGACGTCACCGTCGCCGAACGCCCGTGGGTCCTGCACTGGTACCCCCGCGAGGTGTTCGAGGAGCTGGCCGCGGCCGCCGGCCTGGCCGTGACCGCCGTCACCGATCCGGACGGCGGCCCCGCCCCCGCCCACGCCACCGACCTGCACGTCCACCTCGAACCCACCTGACGCCGCGGCGGGCCCGCGCAATGTCGTCGCGCGTCGTCGTGCGTCTTCGCGTGTTCGCGGCACGTCCGCCACGCCGCCCGGGACATCATGCCCATGCCGAACACGCAGGCCAGGAGCCTGTTTCCCATCGAACTGGGGCGTAACGGGCTGCTGGTCGTCGCGGCACGGGCGCTGCGGACCCGGCCGCATCCGGCTGCTGGCCGGGCTGTCCGCCCTGGACGCGCTGGCCGGCGGGCTGGCCGTCCAGGCGGTGCCGGCCTGGTGGTTCGCCCATCGCTTCGGCCCGACGACCACCCAAGCTGGGCCTGGTGTTCTTCGCCGCCAACCTGCTGCCGGCCCTGGCCCAGCTCACCGCGCCGCTGCCGGCCGCCCGGCGCGGCAGGCGTTCAGGGCCGCGGTCGTGCCGCCGGGGCAGCGTACGGCCGCCGCCGGCATGACCGGCCTGGCCCGCAGTGTCGCCGTCCCGGTCGCCCCGATCGCCGCCACCACCACGCTGACCGGCACGCTGGCCGCGCTGGGCGCTCCCCTGCCGCTCGGCGCGGCCCTGGGCCTGGGCTACGACCTGGCGCTCTGGCGCGCCTACCGCGGCGTGCCGCCGTCCTGAGGGGGAGGCCGGTCAGCGCCACAGCCTCGGGTCGCGGGTGGGGTCGGCGTACATGCGCGGGCAGCCGCGGCCGGCGGCCTCCGGACGCAGTTCGTAGTGCCAGGGCTCGTTGCGGTAGATCTGGCACAGCCCGTACGCGGCGCCGTGCGCCGACAACCATCCGGCGGCGGCCGCCCCCAGGTCCACCGCGTCCCCCGACACGTGCAGCGACGTGTCCGGGGAGGCGACCCATCGGGCGGCCGCCCGCTCCGAGCCGTACCGGGCGACCGCCTCCCGGCGCAGCCGTTCCTGGTAGGCCGGGGAACGCCGGCCGCTGTTGACGACGAACTCGACCCCGTCGCCCGCGGCCTCGGCCGCCGCCCGGCGCAGGGCCCGGAGCAGGTCGGCGTCGAGGCCGGCGACGGCCGGGATCCCGTCGTCGAAGACCGTCACGCCGTCGGGCACGGCCCCCTCGGTCTCGTCGTACGCCGAGACGGTCAGGGACGTCGCCGCCCGGTGGACGACGACGCCGGCCGCGAGCGTCACGCCGAGGACGACGAGCGCGGCCACCAGGGCCGACCGGGTCCGGCGGGCTGCCGTTCGTGCTGGTCCGCTGGATGTCATGCCGCCAGTCAAGGCAGCGGCCCGTTGCCGGCCCGTATGGGATTTTTCATATGCCGGCGATAGGCCCCGGGCCGTACGGTCAGGGGTATGCGGGTACTGATCGTCGAGGACGAGCCCTATCTTGCGGAAGCCGTCCGCGACGGCCTGCGCCTGGAAGCCATCGCCGCCGACATCGCCGGCGACGGGCACACCGCCCTGAAGCTGCTGAGCGTCAACGCCTACGACATCGCCGTCCTCGACCGCGACATCCCGGGCCCCTCGGGCGACGAGGTCGCCGGGCACATCGTCGCCTCCGGCAGCGGCATGCCCATCCTCATGCTCACCGCCGCCGACCGGCTCGACGACAAGGCCAGCGGGTTCGAACTGGGCGCCGACGACTACCTCACCAAGCCCTTCGAGCTGCGCGAACTCGTGCTCCGCCTCAGAGCGCTCGACCGCAGGCGGGGCCACAGCAGGCCGCCGGTGCGCGAGATCGCGGGCCTGCGCCTCGACCCGTTCCGCCGCGAGGTCTTCCGCGACGGCCGCTATGTCGCGCTCACCCGCAAGCAGTTCGCCGTGCTCGAAGTCCTCGTCGCCGCCGAGGGCGGGGTCGTCAGCGCCGAGGAGCTCCTGGAGCGGGCGTGGGACGAGAACGCCGACCCCTTCACCAACGCCGTCCGGATCACGGTCTCGTCCCTGCGCAAGCGCCTCGGCGAGCCCTGGGTGATCGCCACCGTGGCGGGGGTCGGCTACCGCATCGACACGGCGCCCGCCGCCGGGCGCGAGGGGGAGGGCCATGGATAGGGCCCCCGGCCTGAGCGTGCGGCTCAAGCTCACCCTGAGCTACGCCGGGTTCCTCGTGGTCGCGGGCCTCCTGCCGCTCGGCGCGGTGGGGGTGTACTACATGCGCGGTCTGCCCGATGACGCCATCTACTCCACCGGCGACTTCCTGGTCAACCGCTCGGCGATCGTGCGGTCGTTCGCCCCGGTCGCGGCTCTCGTGCTGGCGTTCCTGCTGGTGTTCGGGCTCGTGGGCGGGTGGCTGCTGGCCGGCCGGATGCTCGCGCCCCTGACCCGCATCACCGACGCCGCCCGCAGGGCCACCGGCGGCTCGCTCTCCCACCGCATCAGGCTGCCGGGCCGCGCGGACGAGCTGCGCGAGCTCGCCGACACCTTCGACACCATGCTCGTACGGCTCGAAGCGCACGTCGCCGAGCAGCGGAGATTCGCCGCCAACGCCTCCCACGAGCTGCGCACCCCGCTCGCCGTCGCCCGGGCGCTGCTCGACGTCGCCCGCACCGACCCCACCCGCGACCCCGCCGAGCTGGTCGACCGCCTCCACCTGGTCAACACCCGGGCGATCGACCTCACCGAGGCGTTGCTCCTGCTCAGCCGGGCCGACCAGCGGTCCTTCCCGCGCGAGCGGGTCGACCTGTCGCTGATCGCGGAGGAGGCCGTCGAGACGCTGCTGCCCCTGGCCGAGCGGCGCGGCCTCGCCGTCGAGACCGCCGGCGACCTGGCCCCCGCCGACGGCTCACCCTCGCTGCTGCTGCAGATGACGACGAACCTCGTGCACAACGCGATCGTGCACAACCTCGCCGGACAGGGCACGGTGTGGGTCACGACCGCCGTGCACGCCGGGACGGTGACCCTCACCGTCGAGAACACCGGCGACGAGCTGCCTCCGGACGTGGTCCCCACGCTGGTGGAGCCGTTCCGGCGGGGCACCGACCGCGTCCGCGCCGACCACGCGGGGGTCGGGCTGGGCCTGGCGATCGTCGGCAGCATCGTCCGGGCGCACGACGGGACGCTCGACCTCGTCCCCCGCCCGTCCGGGGGTCTGCGCGTCACCGTGCGCCTGCCGGCGGGCGTCACGGAGGGCACCCACCGTCGGCGGTCGCCCGCCGCCTGAACTCCGTGGGCGTCAGGCCGGTCGATTCGGCGAAGGCCCGGTAGAAGCTCGACCTCGTCTGGAAGCCGCTGGCGTGCGCGACCCTGTCGACGCCCCAGCCGGTGACCAGCAGCAACCGGCAGGCGTGGGCGACCCGCAGCCGGGTGACGTACTGCCAGACGGGCATGCCGAGGGCCCGTTTGAAGGCCAGGGCCGCGTAGGTGGGGTGCACCCCGGCGGCTGCGGCGATCTCCTCGACCGTCAGCCGGTCGGTGTAGCGGCGGGCGACGACGGCCAGCATCCGCTCGGCCGACCCGGCCGCCGCGGCCTCGGCGGGCGCCGTCCCGCGCGGCCCGCCGGTCAGGCGGGCCAGCCGGGCGTGCATCTCCAGCAGGCAGACCTCGGCCACGGCGGGGGCCGGCTCGTGGCGCAGCTCCCGGTCCCAGCGGCTCATGAGGAAACGGTCGTGCTCGCCCTCGGCGGCGGTGCCGTACAGGAACTCTCCCGACAGCGCCCGCTCGACCGCGCCGCGCAGCGGGTCGTGGCCGATGACGGCGCTCAGCGGGACGGTGGCCCAGAGGAAGTCCACACCCTCGGCCGTGAGCAGCCGGTGCGGGTAGCCGCCCCAGAAGACGGCGAGCCGGCCGGGCGGCAGGTCCACCTCGCCGCCGACGGTCGCGTACCGGGCGGTGCCCGACAGGACGAGGTTGAACTCGACCTCGGGGTGGATGTGGGAGCGGGGCATGGGGCCCGACGTCACGTGGAACGCCTGCAGGCCGATGACCTGGGCGAGGGATCGCACACCTTGAGGATATGCGACATCTCGGATCTTCCGGATGGATGACCGGAATGCGGTCGTCGCGGCAGAGTAGCGGCATCTCACATCACCCCGGAGGTTCCACCATGTCCGAGCTGGACGACTTCCTGTTCGACCTCAACGGCTACCTGATCCTCAGGAACGCCGTGGACGCGGATATGCTGCGGCGGCTCAACGACGAGTTCGACGCCTTTCCCCGCCACCTGGCCAGGGGCGAGTGGTACCGGGGCGCCCAGCGCCGCGACTACACCCCCGAGACCGGCTTCGAGCTGCACCAGGCGGTGGCGGCGGGCCGGCCGTTCGAGGAGCTGGTCGACCACCCGAGCTGGTTCGACCTGGTCAGGCACTACGCGGGCGAGGAGGACAGCTACATCCCCGGCGTGTTCGTCGACGAGACGATCGCCTCGATCCGCGAGTCGGGCGGGCACCACCCCGTGCACTCCGGCGGCTACCGCACCGCGCTGCGCTGCGGCTACCGCTACGACCACGGCGTCTTCCGCTGCGGTCAGGTCAACATCATCCTCGCGCTGACCGACATCGGCGAGGGCGACGGCGCGACCATGGTGGTGCCGGGCTCGCACAAGTCGAACTTCCGGCACCCGCTGGGCGGCGACTACGCCAGGGGCGACCGCATGGACACCCTGCCGGGCGCGATCCCCGTCCACCTGGAGAAGGGCGACGCGCTGCTCTTCGTGGACGGGCTCATGCACGGCGGCTCCACCCGGACCAACCCCGGCGAACGCCGCGTGGTCATCTACCGCTACGGCCCGGTATGGGCGGGCAGCAGGTACGGCTACGTCTACGACGAGTCCTGGCTCGGCGGCCTGACCGAGCAGCGTCGCAAGGTGCTCTACCCGGTGCCGCACGTCCACGTCGGCGACCCCTGCCCCGCGGAGCCCGGCGACAGGTGAGCGACAGCACCGCCCGGGGTCAGCGGCGGGGGCAGGCGAACTCGCCGTGCGGGCCCCAGGTGGTCTTCACGTCGCCACCGTCGCGGCGGCCGCACTCCATGGCCACCACCGGCCCTTGGGGCGTGTCCCGGAGGATGAGGAACCTCTTGTCGGACGGCACGACGGTCACCGCGCCGGACGCGTTGCGGGGATCGCTCGGGTAGACGATCGTCCCCGTCGCGCCGCGCAGACCGGCGTCGCCGCCGACGCCGAAGGAGGACAGGACCTGCACCGAGCCCCGCCCGCACCCCGCCGCCTTGTTGAGCTGGCAGACGGTGTTGACTGCCGTGGCCATGGTCATGAGGGCGTCGTAGGCGAGCGGCCCGCGCCAGTGGTCGTACCAGGCGTCGTGGCCGTAGGCGGCGGAGTAGCGGGCGAGGTACTCCTTGCCCATCTCGTTCGGCGGCCGGCTGGGGAGCGCGTGCGCCGAGTAGTACAGGGTGACGCCGTCGAACGACAGCTGCTGCGCGCGCGTCACCGTGGTGGTGACGTCGGCACCGGCCAGCACGGTGAGGGCGCTCGGGCAGGCGTTCTTGCCCTTGACGGTCTGCAGGAAGTCGCGCAGCCGCTGGGCCCGTCCCGGCCAGAGGACCAGGGTGCGCCGCGGGTCCTTGGCGACGATCGCGCAGGTCTCGTCGGCCAGCGCCGACAGGCTGTACACCGTCTTGCCGCCGGGCTGGGGGCTCTTGTTCGACGGCGAGAACCACAGCTGGGCGCTCGGCCGGAACTCGGCGGCGAAGTCGTCGCTGAGGGTCTTGCTGTAGTCGTCGTCGGGATCGCCGAGGATGACGGCCGATGCGGCGGGGGCGCAGGTGCCGTCATCGGCGGGGATGACGCCGGCGTTCCTGACGAAGGCGGCGATGAGCCGGGCCTGTTCCGGATTGTCGTAGGAGACCTGGTGATAGAGCGGGTGCGACTGGAAGGTCTCCGAGGTGGCGCCGATGCCCAGCATGGGCAGGCCGCCGTCGCCGAGGATCCGCTGGGCCTCGATCGTCTCCTTCCGGCTCTCGCCCAGCCCGATCACGCCGAGCACCTTCCGGTCCGGCTGGGCGGCGATCCGGCGCGCCATCTCGGGCGCCTTCGCGTACCCGGCGCCGGCCTCCTCGACGTTCACCCGCACGAAGACGTTGCCGTCGTAGTTGCGCCGGCTGTGCGGGGTGGCCTCGGCCATGTCGTTCATCTTCCGCTGGGCCAGCAGGATCCCGCGCAGCTCGGGGAGCACGCCGTTGTACTCGGGATGCTCGAAGGTCGTGACACCGGAGCCGAGGTACACCACGGTCTTGACGGTGTACCCCTGTTTCTCCTTGGCCTCGACCCTGGCGTTCTCGGCCTCGATCCGCTGCTTGTCGGCGGCGTAGAGGCTCTGCGCCCCGGCGGCGTCCGGGACCGGGGCGGGCGGGCTCGCCGGGCCGGGCGCGGGCCGCGCGAGGCAGGAGGTGTCCGGCGGCCGGATCGGGGGCAGCCAGGGGATCGCGAGCACGGCCGCCAGCCCGACGGCGGCCAGGCCCTGCGCCACGGCCTCCGTCGCGGCGAGCGCGGGGCTGCCGAGCCGCACGGGGATCCTGCCCCGGCCCGCCAGGGCGGCGGCGTCGAGGCCGCCGGTCCCCTGGATGACGCCCTCCTCCGGATCGAGGGCCGCCTGGCCGTCGAGTGCGCTCGCCGCCCACCTGAGGTCCGGGCCCGGGGCCTGGGCGCCGGACTCCGGCGCGGCGATCACGACCGTGCGACGTACGCGGGTGTCCCGTACGGCGTCGGCGACGCGGTCGGTGAGCGCGGCGTCGCCGGTGACGAAGAGCACGAATCTGCTGCGGCGACGCCGCCGCCACGGTGACAGCCTGGGGGTGAAGGCGGCCTCCAGGTCGCACAGGAGCGCCCGGAGCAGGGCTCCCTCCTGTCTCTCCCGGTCGGGGCCCCACATGAGCCGGCCGGCTTCCGGGAAGAAGTCGGCCCTGTCATGCCCGATGTAGCCGGGGAACCAGCCGCGGGTCCGGCGGCGCCACGACCAGCGGAAGACTCCGCGGATCGCCCAGCCCGCCAGGATGAACAGCAGAACCTGGAAAAACAACGACAATCCGCCTACTTGGTTGGCACTCCGTACGAAATAGGCGAGATTTGGGTGAAGGTCGTGAAATGCCAGCTCTAGGGCGCCGGTTGCTCGTTCGCCATCCTTTATCGCGTTCAAGGCCCGATAACGGGGAAAACGTACGGTGCCCCAGCCGCGTGGCGTCGTGTTGCCCAGCTGGACGACGATCCCGCCCGGGCGGGTGGCCTCGTCGATCTCGGCGTGCGGGACGAGGGGCCGGTCGTCCGCCGTGCGCAGCCGGCGGGCGAGCGCCTTGACGACGACGCCGGGAGCGGCCGCCCGGGTGCCCTTGAAGATCCTCACGACGAGCGCCGGAGCGGCCCTGCGTGCCGTGACTCTTTCGTCGATCATCGAGGCGAACGCGTCGAAGTCGCCGTTCAGGGGAACCATGCACCCAGTATTGGGGGGCACGGGCAATTCGGCCCGCCCGCGATACGAAAGTGAAATCGAACGGTTCGCGGCTATCGGCTCTCGCGCAGGAGTGAATGCAATCCGGCGGTGTCGACGACGCGGGCCGTTCTCGGGAACACGCCGGTCATCAGCGTCCGGTGGAGGTGCCGGTCCGGGTCGGCGACCCCGTCCGACAGGACGTGCAGCCGGTAGTCGCGGTCGGCGGCGTCGGCGACGGTGGACAGGACGGCGCCGCCGGTGGTGAGCCCGGCGACGACCAGCGTGGTGATCCCGCGCTCGCGCAGCCGCCGGTCGAGGTCCGTCGTGGACAGCGCGCCGACCCGGGTCTTGCGGGCGACGAGGTCCCCGGGCTCGGGCGCGACCCGCGGGTGGAAGTGCGTGCCGGGGTCGTCGTGGTGCAGCAGGCGTCCGCGTCCGATGAGGGAGAACGTCGGGTTGGCGGCCGGGATCGCCGCCCAGTCGGCCTCGGTGAAGCCGAGCCGCACGTGGACGACGGCGGCGCCGTGCGCGCGCATGGCCGCGGCGGCGTCGGCCACCCGGGACAGCAGCGCCTCCTGCTCCTCCAGGCCGGGGAGCGAGGCGAGCACGCCCTGCTGGAGGTCCAGGACGAGCAGCGCGGACGTCCGGGGGTCGAGCTCGGGGGACGTGACGGTCATCGTTGTCTCCTTGGTGATGAGGGGATTCAGGCGTGGGGCGCGGGCACCGGCTCGGGAAGGGCCGCGGCGGCGCGCCGGGGAAGCAGCAGCGGGGTCGCCAGCACGAGCACGCCGGCCAGGCCGATGGCCGTACGGGGGCCGAGCAGGGCGCCCAGCACCCCCCACGCGGCCGTCAGCAGCGCGGTGGACGCCTTGGTGGTCACCGACCAGGCCGACAGCGTGCGGGTGATCCGGTCGTCCGGGGTGCGTTGGAGGCGGTAGGTGGCCGAGACGGGGTTGAAGACGCCGCAGCAGAGGATGAGCCCGAGTTCGACGCCCATCACCAGCAGCAGCCCTCCGGTGCCCGGCCCCACGAAGGCCAGCCCGACGGGCCACACCGCGCGCAGCGTCCCGGTCACGACCAGGACGCGGTGCTGCCCGAACCGGGTGACCAGCGGACGGGCCAGCCGCGCCCCGAGCAGCCCGCCGAGGGCGGGCACGGCGAAGGCGAGACCGTACTGCCACGAGGTGAACCCCAGCCGGCCGAGCATCAGCACGGCCAGCAGCGCGTCGGCGGCCATCAGCAGGCCGTTGAACAGGGCGGTGTTGAGGAACAGCGGGCGCAGCGCGGCGTCGGCGAGGATGTGCCGCCAGCCGTCGAGCAGGTCGCCGGCGCGCACGCGCGCGGGCTCCCGGCGTGCGGGGCGCGGCTCGCCGCCGCCCGCCGCGCGCACGCCCAGGGCCGACAGCAGGTAGCTGACGGCGTCGGCCACCACCGTCGCGACCGGGCCGAGGAGCGCGATGGCGGCGCCGCCCAGCGGCGGCCCGACGATCGTGGTCGTCCAGGTCGTGGACTCCAGGCGGGCGTTCGCGACGAGCAGGTGCTCGCCCGGCAGCAGCGTCTTGAGGTACGCCCCGGAGGCGGCGCGGAAGGTGATGTCGGCCGCCGCCACCACGACCGAGACCAGCAGCAGCTGGACGAAGGTGAGCACGCCGAGCGCGAACGCGGCGGGGATCGTCAGCAGCGCCGCGGACCGCACCAGGTCCGCCGCGATCAGCACGGGCCGCTTGCGGCGGAACTCCACCCACGGGCCGAGCGGCACCGCCACGGCCGCGCCCACCGCCGCGCCCACGGCCGACAGCGCCGCGACCTGCGCCGGCCCGGCGTCCAGCACCTGGACGGCGATCAGCGGGAACGCGCCGAAGGCGAGCCACGTGCCGAGCGCGCTGGTGCCGTACGCCGCCCACAACCATCCGAACCGGCGGCCCAACCGGTGCCCGTCCCTCATGTCCCCGACGCTCCTCGTCACTCGCCCGTACAACCGATACGCGATCGGGAGCATCCAATCGGGCCGGTGAGCAGGAGATCAAACAACCGGAAGACCCGATCCGCACAACCGATCGTTGTGTCCTTAAGGTGTGCGCATGGACCTCGACATCGTCCGGACCTTCGTCGCCGCCGCCGAGGCGGGGCAGTTCCAGGAGGCCGCCGCCGACCTGGCGGTCACCCAGCAGGCCGTCTCCAAGCGCATCGCCGCCCTGGAACGCGACCTCGGGGTGCGGCTGTTCACCCGCACCCCGCGCGGCACCACGCTCACCATCGACGGGCAGGCGTTCCTGCCGCACGCCCGCGAGCTGCTGCGGGTCGCCGAGCGGGCGGTCGCGTCCGTACGGGCGGGCAGCCGTCCGCTGCGGGTCGACGTGCTGGCCTCGCGCGGCGCGGGGTCGGGCCTGATGCGCGGCTTCCATCACGCCTACCCCGGCATCGACCTCGACGTGGTGATGTTGTCCGACATCGACGCGGCCGTCGCCGCCATCCGGTCCGGCACGATCGACGCCTCCTTCCGCGCCGTCGCCATGCCCGGCCGGCCCCTTCCCGACGACGTCGAGTCCGCCTGGGTCGTCGACGAGGCCCTCCAGCTCCTCGCCGGCCCCGCCCACGCGCTGGCCGACGCCCGTTCGGTGACCCTCGGCCGGCTCGCCGGACACCGGATCTGGATGCCCGGCCTCGCCCCCGGCACGGAGTGGACCGCCTTCTACGACGACCTGGTCGCCGAGTTCGGCCTCAGCATCGAGGCGACCGGCCCCAACTTCGGCTCCGACGTGCTCCTCGACACCATCGCCGACACCCCGGCCCTGGCCACGTTCATGGGCGACCGGACCCGGGTCGTCTGGCCCGCCGGGCACGGGCTGCGCCGCATCCCGGTGACCGGCCCCACGCCCGTCTACCCGCACTCGCTCCTGTGGCGCCGCGACAACCCGCACCCGGCGCTGGCCACCCTGCGCGCTTACCTCGCCGCCACGGCGGCCGAACGCCAGTCCGGGACGTGGGCCCCGGCCTGGGCACGGGCGGGGAACGGCCGCCGGGCGGGCTGACCGCCCCTTCGCCGGTCAGCCCTCCTGAGGGCCTTGGGTGACCCAGTAGTCCTGGAGCAGGGTGTTCTTGGGGCACCACTCCTCCGAGACGGACGTGCCGCCCACCATGGGCCCGGGGCGCTCCGGCTCGATCCCGCAGCGGATGTGGACCTGGTGCCAGTGCTGGTAGGTGCCGGCCGGGCAGACGGACCGCGCCCCGAACTGCTCGTACTTGATGACGCTGCCGCCGACTCGGTGGGTCTGCTCGGCCCGGCACGGCCCGTCGGCCGCCCGGAGGTGCGGCCCGGCGTGCGCCGGCCCGCCGGGCAGCGTCAGGGCGCCGGCGGCGAGGACGGCGGCTGTGAGTGCGCTGCGTGCGCGCATGATGGTCTCCTTCGGTCGGAATCGGCGGAAGCGGCCGACGCGCTCCGGGGCGCGTCGGGCGTGCCCGCCCGGCCACGTCCGGTGGACGACAGCGAAGCCGCCCCGGCGCGGTGTCCAACAGCACCTCGGCCGGACTCGGCCGGACCCGTCCGGTGTGGGACGCCGCATCGGCGGCTCTGAGGCCCGCCTGCGCCCCGATAGGGTCGGCCGGGCATCTCCGGACAGAAGGACTCCCTCTGGTGAATCTGGGCATCGTCGGGCAGGCCGCGGGGCTGTTCGCCGTCACCAACATCGACGACATCCTGATCCTGGCGTTGTTCTTCGCCCAGGGCGCGGGCCGGCGGGGTGTCGCCGTCCGGATCGTGGCGGGCCAGTACCTGGGCTTCCTCGCGCTCGTGGCGGTGGCCGTGGCGGCGGGCTTCGGGGCGACCTTCCTTCCCGGGTCGCTGATCCCGTACCTGGGGCTGCTCCCCCTCGCCCTGGGCGTCAAGGCCGCCTGGCAGGCGTGGCGGAACCGCCGCGACGGCGACGACGGCGACCCGGACGCCGACCCGCCCGGCGGCCCGGGGACGCTGGAGGTCGCCGCGGTCACCTTCGCCAACGGCGGCGACAACATCGGCGTGTACGTGCCGGTCTTCGCCACCGCCGGACCGGGCGGCACCGGCGGGTACGTCGCCGTGTTCCTCGTCCTGGTCGGCGTGTGGTGCGCGGCCGGACGGCTCTTCGCCACCCGTCCCCTGGTCGCCCGCGCCCTGAGCCGGTGGGGGCACGTCCTGCTGCCCGTGGTCCTGATCGGCCTGGGCCTGCTCATCCTCGTCGAGGGCGGCGCCTTCGGCCTGTAGGTCCGGGAAGTTCGGCGCGGCTCCGAACCAAGGGCCGGGCGGGGGCGTCCAACAAGATCACGGCATCGGAAGGGGGCCCGGATGATGATCTGCTCGGGCGGCGTCTCGGGGGCGCGGGCATGGTGAGGCGCGGACGCGCCCGTCCGGCGCCGCGGGTCGACGTGGCCCGCCTGCCCGAGGACGTCGTCGCGCTCGTCGACGCCCTGGAACCCGGCGAGAGCCTGGTACTCACGCGTGACGGCGCGTCGATCGCGACGATCTCCAGCACCGTCGACGTGGTCCAGGGCGCCGTCGTCGGCCGCGGGGCGCCGGACGAGCCCGGCGATCCGCCGCCGGCCGGCCACGACAGTGTGACGGTCGTGGCCACCGCGATGGAGCTGTCGAACGCCGCCCGGGTCGCGCTGTCCGACCGGCTCGGGGCCGACTACGTGGTGCTCGACATGCACGCCGCCCCGGCGACGGCCGACGTGCTGCTGGTGCCCGCCGGCAGCCCGCAGCTGATCGCCGGGCTCCGGGCGATGTTCCCGAAGGCCCGCGTGGTCGTCACCGAGATCGAGGACCCGGAGCTCGGCGTCCGGTACCACGGCCCGGTCCGGCGGCTGCTCGACGCCGGCGCGGACGCGTACCTGCCTCCGGCGACCGTCCCGCTGCTGGCCAGGCAGCTCGGCCAGGTCCTGGACCAGGGGCGCGAGCTCACCGGCGAGGCCACGGCACCGCTGCAGATCGCTGCGGCCCCAGCGGACGGCGACCCGGAGGAGCAGGTCTAGCCGGGCGGCGGCTGGGACGGCGGGCCGAACAGGGTGGCGGTGTCGACGGTGGCGACGTCGCCCGAGCCCGTGCGCCTGGGTTCGCCGTCGGCGCCGATGAGCGGCAGGCGGTCCGGGAGCCTGCTCGGGTCGACCGCGCCCGTGTCGGTGATCCAGGACGGGCGCGGCGGCTGCGCCGGTGGCGTCCTGGCCTGGAGGCCGTACCTGGCGGTGATCCACACGTTGCCCGACGGCAGGGAGCCGCCGTTCCAGCCGTCGTCCCAGACGTATCCGAAGGTCTGCGTCGCGTACCAGGCGGTGCCGCAGGGGGCGGGGTTGGACCCTTCGCCGCTCCACATGTACCAGTCGGCGTGAAAAGTGGTGTTGGGGGTGTAGTGCCAGCCGGAGTCCAGGTCCGGGCAGGCGCCCCAGACCTGGTGGGTCAGGTCGTAGACGAGCACGACTTGACGTATCGCGAGATGACCGGCGGGCACGGCCTGCCAACGGCCGCACGGGATGCCGTCCCTCGGCCCGTAGACGTTCGCCGCGGACGTCTGGTAGGAGCCGCCGTTGCTGCTGGAGAGGTCGAGCATCTCGGCGTAGACCAGGACGCACAGGGAGTCAGAACGGTAGACCCAGTCCTCGTTGCGGGCCTGGTTGCCGATGGCGTGGGCCGGGGTCGTCGAGGTGGCCGCGAGCAGGAGGGCAGCGGCGGCGGCGCACAGGCCGCGGCGGGCCCGCCGGCCTGTCGTGCCGGGTGTCCGGGGGTGTCTTCGCATGTCGTTCTCCTCAGCGGCGGGCGCGGGCCGTTCGCTGCCATGGTCGGGGCGCGCCGGGGTGGGCACAATCTCTTCGGCCGGGCACCGAAGAGCTCCCCCGTCAACCGGACGATTGCTTGAAATCGATCATCAAGGGACGATTGGCGCATGCGTCTGAACTTCCAGGTGGGCGACCTCGCGGCCACCCGGTTCGTGGTCTCGCCCCTGACCCACGCGATCTTCGCGGCCTTCAGCGTCCACCATCCCGAACTGACCGAGAAGGGCTCGATCTGGCGGGACATCGCCAGGACCGTGCCGCGCCGGACGTTGCCGCTGCTCGACATCCTCAACCGCGGCGCCTCCCGCGTCACCCTGCATGAGGGACTGGTCACCTCCGAGGTGGCCCCGCCGATCGAGACCGCCGCGCTCTCCGACGAGCTGGACGCGCTCGCCGCCCTGGACACCCCGCCCGAGGAGCGCGAGTTCGGCGGCGACCTGTGGCGCTTCAGCGGGGTGCCGGGACGGCCCGACCTCGACATGGACCCGGCGCGGTTCCGCCGGGCCCTGGCCGACAGCATGTACGTGCTCTTCCACCGGTTCCTCGCCCCGGAATGGCCCGGCATGCGCCGCAGGCTCGAAACCCGCCTGGCCGCCTACCAGGAGACGGTCGCGCGGATCGGGCTCGGCTCCGCGCTCAGCACCCTCAGCCCGCGGCTGTCCTGGGACGGCGGCGGCATGGTCGTCGCGGGCGGGCCGCCGATCACGGTCGATCTCGGCGGACGCGGCCTGCTGCTGCATCCGATCTCCGGCGCCTCGCCCCGCTACCTGGGCATCGCGACCACCTTGGACCGGCGCAGCTCGGTGCTCACGGTCCCGATGCCCGACGGCGGCCGCCAGGTGCTGCCGTCACCGGCCTTCGACACGCTCGCCGCGCTGGTCGGGCGGGCGCGGGCGCGGGTGATGCGGGCCGTCGGCGGACACGGCTGCCGGACGGACGAACTGGCCGGACGGCTCAGGGTCAGCGCCTCCACCGCCTCCGAGCACGTCACCGTGCTGCGCAACGCCGGGCTGATCGCCACCCGCCGCAACGGCCAGGCCGTCCACCACCACCTGACCTCACTCGGCGCCCGCCTGCTGGAGGCCAACGGCTGACCCGGTGCGGACGGGCTCACCCGCTCCCGGGGGCGGGCAGCCGACGCGGCGGTACTTGCCGGGAGGCATGCCGTACTGGCGTTTGAAGGCGTTGGCGAAGGCGAACTCCGAGCCGTAGCCGACCGCGGCGGCGACCGTGCTCAGCGCGGCGTCGGAGTCGCGCAGCATGCGCGCGGCCGTGCTCAGCCGCCACCAGGTCAGGTAGGTCAGCGGCGGCCGGCCGACGAACTGGGTGAACCGGCGGGAGAACGCCGCGCGCGACAGCCGGGCGCGGCGGCCGAGCGACTCGACCGTCCAGGGGTGGGCGGGGTCGCGGTGGATGCCGTCGAGCGCGGCGCCGACGGCCGGGTCGGCCAGCGCGGCGGCCCAGTTGCCCGCCTCGCAGTGGTCGGCCGAGGCGTCGAACCAGGCCCGCAGGATGTACAGCAGCAGCATGTCCAGCAGCGCCCGGACCACCAGGTCGGCGCCCGGCCGCGGGTCGTCGATCTCCTTGCCGAGCAGCTCGACGGCGGCGCGCAGGTCGGTGTTGCGCCCCAGCCCGGTGGGCAGGTGGATCAGCTCGGGCAGCCCGCCGAGCAGCGGATGCGCCCGGCCGGCGTCGAGCCGGTAGCCGCCGCAGAGCGTCACGGTGACGGGCCCGGCGCCTTCCATCGAGGCCGAGGCGAACAGCTCGGCCGGGGCGAAGGGGTCGCAGTCGGGCTCCGGGAGGGGACGGTCGGGCGAGTCGGCCAGCCCGTAGCCGTGGCCGTGGGGGAAGAACAGCACGTCGCCCGTGCCGACCGGGAACGGCTCGCCCTCCGGCGGGACGGCCCAGCACGAGCCGCGCAGCACGACCTGGAACCCCGCCGACCCGGGCACCGACGGGAAGCGCTGCCCCCACGGCGCCGACCACTCGACCCGCGCCGAGCGCGGCACGCCGATGCGCATGGAGGCGACCACGTCGCTCAGTACGTCCATGGCCGGAGTCTAGTGCGGAAGACGATCACGTATGAAACAAGCACGCAGACTCATTGGACGCCTCGCGCCCGGCCCCTAGGGTTGACGGCATGACAAGAGTCCTGGTCAGCGGGGCGACCGGCACGATCGGCCGTCCGCTGGTGCAGCAGTTGACGGAGGCGGGCGCCGGCGTCCGCGCGGTGACGAGGGAGCTGACCGACCCGGTCGCGCTCGCGTCGGCCCTCGACGGGGTGGACGCGGTGTTCCTGCTGTGGCCGTTCGCCTCGGCGGAGGGGGCCCGCGAGGTGCTGGAGCTGATCGGCGCCCGGCGCGTGGTCTACCTGTCCTCGGCCGCCGCGCGTGCGCACGAGGTCGAGATCGAGCGCCTGATCGCCGGGACCGCCCGGGAGTGGACGGTGCTGCGCCCGCACGCGTTCGCGGCCAACGCCCTGCGGTGGGCCGGGCAGGTCCGGGCAGGCGTCGTGCGGCAGCCGTCCGGCGAGGCGGTCTTCTCCCCCGTCCACGAGCGGGACGTCGCGGCCGTCGCGGTGCGCGCGCTGCTCGACGGAGGGCACCACGGCGCGGTGTACACGCTGACCGGGCCGCGGCCGCTGACCGAGCCGGGCCCGTCCACCCGGGCCGTGGAGGAGGTCACCGGAGTGCCCGCGAGCGACTTCGGGACGTGGGCGAGCGAGCACGCCGCGGACTTCCTGGGCACCATGCGGGCCGCCCGCCTGCACGAGTACGGCGACGCCTCGGTGATCAGGGTGGAGGAGGCGCCGGTGCCGCGGCCCGGCCCCGGCGAGGTGCTCATCGAGGTGGCCGCCACGTCGTTCAACCCCTCGGAGGTGGGGCTGCGCGCGGGCCTGCTGCGGGAGGTGTTCGGCGGCGCCCTGCCGCACACGCTCGGCTGGGACGTCGCGGGCACCGTGCTCACCGGGGCGGGCGACCTCGTCCCCGGGGACCGGGTGATCGGGCTCATCGACGGCGCGGCGGCCGAGTACGCGGTCGCCAGGGCGGACGTGCTGGCCAGGGCGCCGCGGCGGATCCCGCTGACGGCCGCGGCGGCCGTGCCGGTGGCCGGGCTCACCGCCTGGCAGGCGGTCTTCGAGCACGCCCGCATCGGCCCCGGCAGCCGGGTGCTGATCAACGGCGCGGGCGGCGGCGTCGGGCTGTTCGCCGTGCAGCTGGCCAGGCACGCGGGCGCGTACGTGGTGGCCACCGCCGGGCCGCGCAGCGCCGCCGCCGTCCGGGCGCTGGGCGCGGACGAGGTCGTGGACTACACCGCCGGCCCCCTGCCGGGCGGCAACGACGTGCTGATCAACCTGGTGGCCGACGTGCCCGACTCGGTGACGGAGCTGGCCGCGGAGTTCGTCTCGATCACCCGGCCGATCGAGCATCCGCGCGCCGTCCACTTCGTGGCCCGCAACGACCCGGGGCAGCTCGCCGAGCTCGTGGCGCTGATCGACGCGGGCGTGGTGGACGTCGAGGCGGCCGTCCGCCCGCTGGAGGCGCTGGCGGACGTGCACCGGGAGGCCGAGCGCGGTCTCGTCCGCGGCAAGATCACGCTGACGACGGGCGGCTGATCACGCCCGTTCCTCCGGTCACCGGCCCGGGGCTCAGGTCCGGGAGGCGTCCCCGGAGAGGAAGTCGCGGACGAGGCGGTCGTAACGGGCGCGGTCGACGTTCCACGCCTCCGTGTGCTCGCCCCGCTCGAACGGCTCGAACCGGATCTCCCACCCCAGCTGCCTGCCCGCGGCCACGAGCCCGTACGCCTCCTGGATCGGGTGCTCGGCGTCGGGCACGGTGTGGATCAGCAGGAGCGGCGGCCGGACCCGCGGCGGACGCCGGATCAGGCTGAGCCGGTCCGCATCGACCCCGGTACGCCACCGGACGACCTGGTTCGACAGCCCGGCCAGGAAGCCGGGCAGGTGGTGGTTCCTGACGCCCTGTTCGGCGGTCATGCCGACGTCGATCATGGGAGCGTCCATGACGACCCGGTCGACCAGGGCCGCCAGCGGCGACCGGGCCAGGAACTGGCCGACGATCTGGCCGCCCATCGAGGTGCCGTACAGGACGAACCGCCGCGCTCCCATGGTTTGCGCGTGGCGCAGGGCGGCCTCCAGGTCGCGCCACTCCGAGTCGCCCAGGTGCAGCAGCCCGTCGGGGGAGGCGGGCGCGCCCTGGTCGTTGCGGTAGCTGATGTCCAGGAAGGGCAGCCGCAGCCCGTGCACGACGGGCAGGACCTTCAGCTCCGCCTTGCGCCGCCCGTTCTGGCCGTGGACGGCGACGACCCAGGTGTCGCCCTCGCCGGGCACGTACCAGGCCGGCGCGGGCCCCAGCTCGGTGGGCACCATGATCTCGGTGTAGCCGATCCCCCAGGCCACCTCGGGATCGCCGGGCGGCACGTTGCCGAACCAGCCGGGCGTGCCGACCGAGGGGACGTGGCCGCGCAGCACCTTGCGCGTCACCCGGTCGGCGACGCCGGGGACGACCTCGCCGAGCATGGCGTACGAGCCGGTCCACTCCAGCCAGTACGTGCCCGGCTTGCCGGTCTCGGGTGTGCGCGTGAGCGTCACCAGGTCGCCCCGCACGGCCAGGACCTCGGTGTTGGCCGCGCCGTGGCGGACGACGCCGACCGACTGCTCGCTGCCGAACCAGGCCCCGGCCCCCGCCGCCCCGGCCAGGACGACGACCGCCAGACCCGCGATCCACAGCCGCCTCTTCTTCAGTGCTCGCATGTATACAGAGTAAACTATCGGCGTTTACGGCGTATACATCATCGGCTCAGGCGGTTCCGGCCAGGAGGTCCGAGAGCCGGTGCAGCCCGCGCGAGATGCGGGCCTTGACGGTGCCGATGGGCACGCGCAGGTGCTCGGCGATCTCCCGCTGGGTCAGGTCGGCGAAGTAGGCCAGTTCGATGGCCTGCCGCTGGGCGTCCGACAGTTCGGCGAGCGCCCGGTCGATCTGGTCGCGGTCGCCGAGCGCGTCGGGCGCCGGCCGGGCACGTCCCGGCAGATCGCCCGCCTCCTGCAGCGGCACGGTCTGCAACCGCCGCACCCGCAGATGGTCGACGGCGCGGCGGTGGGCGATGGCGAAGACCCACGCGGCCTGGCTGCGCCCGGGGTCGTAGCGCCCGCGCGAGCGCCAGACGTCGGCGAAGACGACCTGCAGCAGGTCCTCCACCTCCTCGGCGGGTACGAACCGGCGCAGGTAGGAGCGCACGGAGGGAGCGTGCGTGCGGTAGCACTCGCCGAGCGCGTCCTCGTCACTGGTGTCCATGCGCCTGCCCCTCACCGCAAAAACCTATTCAAAACTTATTCATACCGAGGCACGGCGGGCGGTCACAAGCTCATCGGGGGAAAGGGCGGCTCAAATCAGGGTCGACATGACGCATGCGACGGCGTCGGGCAGCGTCGCCACCCGGACGACGCCCTCGGGGACCGGGCCCTGCCAGCCGCGCCCGCCGATGACGATCCGGCAGGCCGGACGCACCTGGGGCAGGGCGGCCAGAGGCGCGGTGTCACCGGTCTCCGCCCGCTGCGACCAGACGAACACGGCCGCGGGCCCGAGCCGCCGCATCGCGTGCGCCAGCGCCGGGTAGGGGGTGCGGGCGCCGAGCACGCGGGTCTGCACGCCGCGTTCGGCGAGCGCGGCGGCCAGGGCGTGCACCGCAAGGCTGTGCTGCTCCTCCTCGGCGCAGGCCAGCAGCACCGGCCGGTCCGACCGCGGCGGCACGTCGCCGGCGAGCCGGTGCAGCGCCGCCTGGAGGTGGCCGGACAGCAGGTGCTCGGCGTCGATGCCGGACCCGGTCGCGTCC
Source organism: Nonomuraea sp. NPDC001636 (assembly GCF_040298265.1). NCBI lineage: Bacteria > Bacillati > Actinomycetota > Actinomycetes > Streptosporangiales > Streptosporangiaceae > Nonomuraea > Nonomuraea sp. NPDC001636. The sequence goes on along the minus strand of NZ_JBEOZT010000008.1, from coordinate 302,185 downwards.
TGACCCCGGCAGACGGCGTCGAGCGCGGGCAGGAAGAGGTGCTCCCACGTCCACACCACGCCCTGCGCGGCCAGCGTCTCCTCGACCAGGGCGGCGACGGCTCTGCCGTCGAGCATGACCGCGGCGCGGGCCAGCGCCGCGACGACCTGCCGCGGCGCGGGCCGCCCGCCGGGCGGCTGCGGCGTCCGCCGGCCGCCGGAGGGGACGGCCGCCGTCCGCGCGCCGGACGGCGGCGCGGCGGGGGTGTCGGGCAGCCCGAGGGCGAGCCTGGCCGCCTCGGCCGGCACCAGGCCGGTGGCGATCAGGCGTTTCATCTCGGCCAGCCGCCGCACGTCGGCGGCGCCGTAGCGGCGGTGGCCCCCGGGGCTGCGGCGGCTGGGGCCCAGGCCGTAGCGCAGGTTCCAGGTGCGCAGCGTCGGCGCGGGGATGCCGAGGCGCCGGGAGACGGCTCCGATGCCGAATCCCGCGTCCTCCTCGCTGACCGGTGTGTCCTCGTCCATGGTGTTCCCGCTGCCGCTCGACGTGTCCGACTATCTTTTCGCGCTTGCGGGGTCCTTGGGCGCATGGCTGGGCGCGTCCGGCTTGATCCCGTTGTCCGGTGGCGTGCAACCGGGCGCGCTCCTGGCACGAATTCTGTTCATAGCGACAGAAGGAGCTGCGTGCATGGACACGGTGACCTCGCAGGCCGGGCACGTGTGTGGGACGGCCGCCCGATGAGCCCGGTGGTCGTCGTCGGGGCCGGGCTGGGCGGGCTGGCCGCGGCCGTCCACCTGGCGGCCGCCGGTCGTCAGGTCACCGTGGTCGAGGCGCTCGACGAGCCCGGCGGCTGCTGCGGCACCGCCCGCCTCGGGCCGTTCCGCTTCGACACCGGCCCCTCGGTGCTGACCATGCCGGGCGTGCTCGCCGAGGTGTTCGGCGCGGCCGGGCAGGAGCTGCGGCACTGGCTGCCGTTGCGCCGCCTGGACCCGTCGTACCGGATGATCTTCGACGACGGGTCGCGGCTGGACGTCCTGCCCGAGCGCGAGGCGATGGCCGAGCAGGTGCGGACCGTGTGCGGGCCCGCCGAGGCGGCGCGCTACGAGCGTTACCGCGCGCTGCTCGACGAGCTGTTCCGGGTGGAGTGGCCGGCGTTCATCGACGCGGACATGAGCCGGCTGCGCGCCCTGGCCCGGCCGGCCGCGCTGCTCCGGCTGGCCCGGCTGGGCGGCTTCCGGCGGCTGGACCGCCTGGCCGCCCGGCACCTGCGCGACCCCCGGCTGATCAAGGCCCACACCTTCCAGTCCCTGTACGTGGGGCTGGCGCCGCAGCGTGCGCTCGGCATCTACGCCGTCATCGCCCACATGGACACCGTCGGCGGCGTGTACTTCCCGCAGCGCGGCGGCATGCACGCCATCCCCTCGGCCATGGCGGCCCTGCTGGCGAAGCTGGGCGGCGACCTCCGCTACGGCGCCCGCGCCGACAGGGTCGAGACGGACTCCGACGGCGTCACCGGGGTGCTGCTGGCGGGCGGCGAGCGGCTCGCGGCGCGGCAGGTGGTCGTGGCCTGCGACCGCCTGGCCGCCCGGCGGCTGCTGCCCGGCCCGGCGGCGGACTGGCGGTTGCGCCGCCCCCACCACTCCCCCTCCTGCCTGGTGCTGCACGTCGGCCTGGACCGTCCCCTGGACGGCCAGGCCCACCACACCCTGCATTTCGGACGGGCCTGGCGGGAGACCTTCACGGCGCTGGCGGCGGGCCGTCCGCAACCCGATCCCAGCCTGCTGATCACCCATCCCGAGCCGGACGGCGAGGCCGCGCCGCCCGGACAGGCCACGCTCAGCGTCCTGGAACCCGCGCCCAACCTGCGGACCGCCGACTGGGACCGGTTGCGGCCTGAGCTGGAGACGCGGCTGCTCGGCCGCCTGGCCGCGCTCGGCCACGGCGACCTGTCCGGCGCGCCCCGGCTGGTGCTCGACCCGCCCGCGTGGGCGGCGCGCGGGCACAGCGCGGGCACCCCGTTCGCGCTGGACCACCGCTTCACCCAGACGGCGTGGCTGCGGCCCTCGGCCGTCGCCCGGCGGGTGCCGGGACTGCACTTCGCCGGCATGTACACCGCGCCCGGCGTCGGGATCCCTCCGGTGCTGATCTCCGGCCGGCTCGCCGCCGAACGCATTCTGAAGGAGGCCCGTTGACGCTCACCGCCAGCTACGAACGCTGCCGACAACTCCACGCCCGCTACGGCCGCTCCTACTACCTGGCCACCCGCCTGCTGCCCCAGTGGAAACGCCGGCACGTGCACGCCCTGTACGGCTTCGCCCGCTACGCCGACGAGATCGTCGACTCCTTCACCATGACCGGCGACCGCGCCCGCGCGCTCGACGATCTGGCCGCCAAGGTCGAGGCCGGGCTGGCCGGGGCGGCGACCGGCGATCCGATGCTGCCCGCGTTCCTGCACACCGTGCACTCCTTCGGCATCGACCACGGCGACGTCCGCGCCTTCCTCGCCTCGATGCGCGCCGACCTGTCGGTGCGGCGGTACGCGACCTACGACGACCTGCTGGGGTACATGTCGGGATCGGCCGCCGCGATCGGCACGATGATGCTGCCGGTGCTGGAGCCGGCGCCCGGCCACGAGGAGGCGGCCCGCGAGCCGGCCCGCCAGCTCGGCCTGGCCTTCCAGCTCACCAACTTCCTGCGCGACGTCGCCGAGGACTTCGCCCGCGGCCGGGTCTACCTGCCGATGGAGGACCTGGACAAGTTCGGCGTCGTGCCCGGCATGCTGGGCGAGCGGCGGACCCGGCGGGCGGTGCGCGACCTGCTGGCCTTCGAGGCCGGGCGGGCCCGCGAGCACTACCGGGCCGCCGACGAGGGCGTCGGCCTGCTCGTCGCCTCCTCGCGGCCGTGCGTGCGGGCCGCCTTCGAGCTGTACGGCGGCATCCTCGCCGAGATCGAGCGGCGTGGCTTCGACGTCCTGGCCGGGCGGGTGCGGGTACCGCGCCGCCGCAAGGCCGCCGTCTTCGCCCGGCACCTGCTGGCCTCCGCCGGGTCGGGCCGGGCCGAGCGGCGCGTCCGCGTGGAGCTGCCGTGACCGGCGCGGCCCCCGTGGTCCTGGACGCGATGGGCGGCGACCACGGCCCCGCCGAGGTGGTCGCGGGGGCGGTGCTGGCCTGCCGCGAGCACGGCGTGCCCGTCGTCCTCGTCGGCCCCGCGCCGCGGCTGGCCGAGGAGCTGCGGCGGCACGGCGCCGCGGACGAGGTCGCGGTGGCCCACGCCGAGGACGCCGTGCCCATGACCGAGCGCGGGGCGGGCGCGACCGCGCTGGCCGCCTCCAGCCTAGCGATCGGCTGCGACCTGGTCGGACGGGGCGAGGGCGGCGCGCTGGTGTCGGCCGGTTCCACCGGCGCGGTGGTCGCCTGCGCGGTGCGCGGCATCGGCCGGGCGACCGGCGTGCTGCGGCCCGCGCTGGCCGTGGCGCTCCCGTCGCTGCCGGGCGGGGCGAGCGTGCTGGTGGACGCCGGTGCGATCACCGATCCGCGCCCCGCCATGCTGGCCCAGTTCGCGCTGCTCGGCGTGGGGTACGCGCGGGCCGTGCTGGGCGTGGCCGACCCGGTGGTGGGCCTGCTGTCGATCGCGGCGGAGCCGGGCAAGGGCAACCGGCTGGCCCGCCAGGCCGAAGAGCTGCTGAGCGAGCTGCCGGTGCGCTTCCACGGCCCCGTCGAGGGGCACGACGTCCTGGCCGGCACGGTGGACGTGATCGTCACCGACGGCTTCACCGGCAACGTCGTGCTCAAGAACGTCGAAGGCTGCGTGCGCACGGCGCTCACCATGGTGGCCGACGCCGGCATCGCCCCACCCGACCGGCTGGCCGAGGTGGCGCGCCGCTACGACCCGCAGACGCACGGCGGCGCCGTCCTGCTCGGCCTGCGCGGCACCGTCGTCGTCGCGCACGGCTCCTCGCGGGCGGCCACGATCGCCCGCGCCTGCGTGGTGGCCCACACGCTGGCGGGACGGGACCCGGCGGCCGGGATCGCGGCGAGCACTGTCACGGCGAGCGCTGTCACGGCGGCGGGATGAGGGGGTCAGCCCAGCGGGTCGCGCCCGTCCCAGCGGCCCTCGCTGGCATAGGGGACGAAGCGGGCGAACAGCTCTTCGGCGTACCAGTCGCGGGCCCGTACCCGCTCGACGACCCGCCGGTGGGCCTGGCCCCGGTAGGCGAAGTCCCGTACGGCCCGCCGGTCCCGCCACAGCGAGAAGGTGGCCTGCCGGGCGAGCGGCCACTCCCCCATGCCGACCGAGGCCAGGCAGCCGTCCTGCCGCCGCAGCAGCTCCTCGACCGGCGGGACCGACCGGTAGAAGGCGACCAGCCGGCCGGGCCGGATGGACGCCCTGGTGAGCACCGCCACCGGGCCGGGCCCGCCGTCGTCGCGGGCCGGCACGCCGCCGAACGGGTCCCGGCCGCCCCACGCGCCGCGCGAGGCGAGCGGGGCCAGCCGGGTCTGCCAGTACTCCGCGGACTCCGTCCGCCAGCGGGCGGCGATCGGCGAGTCGCGCAGGAACTCCGCCAGGTCGCCCTCCCGCCGCCAGACGGCGAACAGCGCCCAGCGCCGCAGGTCGGCGCCCAGCGACATCGAGCGTCCCCTGCCGGTGCCGAGCAGCCGCCAGAAGATCGGGCCGCCGGGACGGCGCAGCAGCGGCCGGTCGAAGGCCATGTGCTTCATCGCCCCCCTGCCGCCGTACCGGACGAGGTGGAAGGACGCGATGGTTGAGGTGCTCGTGTCGGTCGTCATCGGCTACCTGCTGGGGTCGGTGCCGGTCGCGGTCCTGACGGCGCGGGCGCACGGCGTCGATCCGCGCGACGTCGGGGACCGCAACCCGGGGTACTGGAACGTCAAGGAGCAGCTCGGGCGGTGGGCGGGCGTGCCGGTGTTCGCCGGCGACACGCTGAAGGGCGCTCTGGCCGCCCTGGTCGCGCTGGTGATCGGCGGCGGCCACACCGCCGCCTTCGGCGTGGTGTCGGGGGCGAGCGTGGCGCCGGTGTACCTGGCGGTGGCGGCGGCCATGGCGGGGCACGCGTGGCCGCTGTTCGCCGGCTTCCGGGGCGGCCGGTGCGTGCTCACCTTCGCCGGCGGGGTCGCGGTCATCTGCCCGCCGGCGTTCGGGCTGGCCGTGGCGGCGCTGGCGCTGGTGGCGCTGGCGACGCGGTCGTTCGCGGCGGGCGCGCGCCTGGCGGTGTTCGGGGTGCCGCTGCTGCAGCTGCTGTTCATGCCGGCCGAGCTGGTGGCGGCCACCGGGGGGCTGATGTGCCTCATCGGGCTGCGTTTCGGGCAGGCCGCGCTGGCCGGCCGCCGCCGCTCGTCCCACCGCTGACGCCGCCGCCGACCCCGCCATTGACGTCGCCGTAGGTGCGGCCGCGCCAGCTGCGCACCGGCCGGACGGTGGCCTGCGTCAGGCGGAACGCGGTGGCCGGGTCCAGCAGCGGCGACAGCAGCAGCCCCGCCCCGGGCCGCCGGTAGCTGCCCCGCAACGCGGCCGTCAGTGACGCCCGCAGCCCCAGCAGCGCCAGGTCCAGGCCGGTCGGGCGGCCCGCGGCCAGCCGCAGCACGGGCAGCGCCGCCGTCAGCCAGATGACCGCCAGGTCGGCCGCCTGCCGGCCGGGGCCGGTCACGTCGGCCAGCGGCAGCGAACGGCCCCACTCCCGCCACAACTCGCCCGCCGAGTCGTGCATGTCGACCTCCAGCAGGCCGCCGGCGTCCAGGAAGCCCACCGACCAGCCCCGCGCGGCCAGGCGGCGGGCCAGCGCCACGTCGTCGGTCATCCGGTCGTGCACGAGCGCGAAGCCGTCCGCCTCGGTCATCCGGGACCGCCGGAAGGCCATGCACTGGCCGTTGGCGATCACCCGGTGCGGCGGCGGCGGGGTCGGCGGGCCGACGGGGCCGAAGCGGTAGACCAGCGTCGCCAGCATCGAGGCGTGCAGGGCCTGCTCCAGCGCGCCGTCGCAGACGAAGCGCGGGCCGGCGCTGACCAGGTCGTAGCGGTCCAGGGCCGCGGCCAGCGCCCCGAACAGGCCCGGCGCGGGCCGGACGTCGGCGTCCAGCGTGACCACCACGCCGGCGCGGGCGGCGGCCACCCCCTGCCGCAGCGCCCACTGCTTGCCGACCCAGCCGGGCGGCAGCGGATCGGCCGTGACGACGGTGGCGCCCAGCGACGCCGCCAGCTTCGCCGTGCCGTCCCGGGAGCCGTCGTCCACGACGATCACCTCGCGGACGCCGGGGGCCGCCAGCGCGGCGCGCAGGCACGGGCCGATCCTGGCCTCCTCGTCACGGGCGGGGATCACCACGGAGACCGGCTCGCCCGCGACCGGACGGGGCCGCAGCGCGGGCAGCCGCCGCCGTCCCCGCGCGAGCCGGGCCGCCACGACGGCCGCCGCCACGCCCTGCGCGACGGTCAGCGCCCTCATCGCGGACCGCCCGCGAGGTCCTGCGACACCAGGCCGGCCACGATGCGGGCGCCCAGCGTCACCATGGGCAGGCCGCCGCCGGGGTGGGCCGAGCCGCCCACCAGGTACAGCCCGCGTCTCGGCCCCCGGTTGCCCGGCCGGGCGAAGGACGCCAGCCTGCCCCGGTAGGCGCTGCCGTAGATCGCGCCTCCCCAGGAGCCGTACCGGTCCCGCAGGTCGGCGGGGGTGAAGACGTCGACGAAGCGCAACCGGCCGGCCAGGTCGCAACCCCGCCCGGCCAGCCGCTCCAGCACCAGGTCCCGGTACGCCTCGACCCCGATCCCCCACCGGGCCGGATCCCGGGCGGGCACGTTGACCAGCATCGTCCAGTTCTCCGCCCCGCCCGGGGCCTGGGAGGCGTCGTCCACCGCCGAGCAGCCGACGTACACCGTCGGGTCGAGGGGCGGACGGCCCCGGTCGAAGATGTCGGCGAACTCGCGCTCGTAGTCGGCCGAGAACAGCACGGAATGGTGCGGCAGCCCCGGCGTGCGGCCCTCCACCCCGGCCAGCAGCAGGAAGGCCGAGGAGGAGGTGCCGAGCCGGGCGATCCGGCGCAGCCGCCGCCGGTCCGGCGACAGGCGGCCGTACAGGGCGGCGGCGTCGGTGCCGGCCACCACGACGTCGGCCCGCACCCTGCGCCCGCTCGCCAGCCGTATCCCGGTGACCCTGGACGCGTCGGCCTCTACGGCGGCGACGGGCTCGGACAGGAAGATCTCCACCCCGGCCGCCTTCAGCAGCAGCGCCAGGTCGTCGGCCAGCCGGGCCAGACCGCCGGGCGCGTACCAGACGCCCTCCCCGTGCTCCAGCGCCGGGACGCAGCCCAGCGCCGCCGGCGCCCGGTACGGGCTCGACCCGGCGTACGTGGCGTAGCGGCCGACGTACTGGCGGAGGCGGGGGTCGCGGAAGTGGCGCCGGGCCAGCCCGGCCAGGGTGCGGGCGGGGGCCACCGCGGTCAGGTCCGACAGCCGCGGTCTCCCCTGCCGCCGGATCGGCGGCCCGGCGAACACGGTCCGCTCGGCCGCCCGCAGGCAGCCCTGCGCCCACTGGTGGAAGGCCGTCCAGGCCCGGCCCTCGCCCGGCGCCAGCCGCTCCACCTCGGCGGCCATGCGCGCCGGGTCGCGGTGGGCGTCCAGGACCGTGCCGTCGGCGAAGCGGTACCGGCACAGCAGGGCGGGCTCGACCAGCTCGCGCCCCAGCCCGAGGTCGCGCAGCACCCGGGGCATGGTGAGCAGCGAGGGGCCGAGGGAGAAGGTGAAACCGTCGCGGCGATGCTCGGCCAGCTTGCCGCCCAGCCGCGGCAACTGCTCGTACAGCCGCACCTCGTGGCCCTGGCGGGCCAGCAGCAGCGCGCACGCCATGCCGCCCATGCCGCCGCCGATCACCGTCACCTCGGCCATGACCGCCTCCAGGCCGGCGCGGCGAACGCGCCCATCGTGATCCCTCCGGCGGCGGCGACCAGCAGGTCCGGCGGCCGGAACACCGCCGCGAAGCCCACCGTCTCCATCACCGCCATGACCGTGTAGAGCGCCAGCAGCCCGCGCGCCGGGGCGGCGGCCCGGACGATCCCCCCGACGACCACCATGACCAGCGCCGACACCAGCAGCCAGCCGGCGAAGTTGCTCAGCGGCACGCCGCGGTAGAAGCCCTCCCGCGCCCACGTCCACAGGCCGAGCCGGACCATCTGGGGGTCGAGGAACAGGTCCCACGCCGTCAGCGCGCCCGCGCCCGCGCACACCCGGGCCACCCCGCCGGACGGCACGACCGCGACCGCCACCGCGTGGGCCGCCAGCCCCATGCCGCCCCACGCCAGCACCACCACCACGGGGACCCCGGCCACCTGCGGCCACAGCGCGTCGCTGTAGCTGTAGGCGCCGAACGGGAACCCGGTCAGCAGCCCCGCCAGCTCGGCCGCGTACCCGGTGAGCGCCGCGCCGGCGAAGGCGGCCGCCGCCCTGGCCGTGCCCCAGGCGTCCGCGGCGAAGGCCAGGGCGCACGCCGCCAGCAGCACGACGATCACCCCGGTGAGCCGCTCGGGCCGCGCGGCCAGCCCGGACGCCACCTGGCAGCCCATCATGGCCAGCACCGACAGCACGCCGAGCGCGCGGGCCGGCCGCGGCGCCGACCTCAGGGCCCCTCCTGTGACCTGCCGGTCTGGTGTGCGTTCCACATACCTGTGTTTCGCACGTGCCGTCCCCGGGGTTGCACGGGCCGCGAGCCGGCACGGGACGAAGAGGATCTTTGTCGCGTTCCCCGCACACGACGGGCGCCCGCTTTGAAATGCTGGGACCGTGAGCCGGCGGACGAAGACATGGTGGTTCTGGGCGGGCGTGGCGGCCGGGATGGTCATGCTGGTGGCCGCCGCGCTGCGGCTGTGGACGCTCTACCCGGGCGACGTCGACCCGGTCGGCGCCGGGCTGGGGCTGGCCGGGACGGGCATCGCCGCGCTGTCCTGGTGGCAGGCGCAGCGGCTGGCCGACACCGACGTGCAGGCGGCCGCGATCCTGCTGGCCAGGCGGGTGCTGGCCGAGGAGCGGGCCCAGCGGGCACAGCTGCTGGGCCGCAAGGGCAGCGACGCGGTCATCGACGTCGACTTCTCCTTCCACCCCACCGGCGGTTCCGTCTCCGCGCCGCCGGCCGGCAACCTGAAGCAGGTGGCCGGCTACTTCCGCGAGCTGGGCGGCCCTGGGCGGCTGGTGATCACCGGGGTGGCGGGTTCGGGCAAGACCGTCCTCGCCATCGAGCTGATCCTCCGGCTGCTCGACGGCCGGCGGCCCGACGACCGCGTCCCGGTGCGCATCACCGCGGCGAGCCTGGATCCCGACGTGCCGGTGCGGGACATGCTCGCCCGGCACCTGACCGCCGCGTACGGCCTGAAGCCGGTGACCGCGCGCACGCTCGTGCAGGCGGAGCGGATCCTGCCCGTCGTGGACGGGCTCGACGAGATGGACGACACCGACGAGCCGGGCTACGGGTCGCGGGCCGCCCGGGCGCTGCGCGCGCTGGAGGACTACGAGCACGGGCTCGACCGCTGCAGCATGGTCCTGACCTGCCGCACCGGCCAGTACGACGCCCTGGTCGCCGACCGGGCCGTGCCCCGCGGGATCGTCCGGGTCGACGTGGGCAAGGTGGGCGGCGACAAGGCGTGGAGCTTCATCCAGGCCGTCACCGACCAGGAGGACCCCGACCGCTGGCGGCCGGTCCTCGACGCGCTGACCCGCGACGGGCACGTCCTGGCCGAGGCGCTGAACACGCCGTGGCGGCTGACCCTGGCGGTCAGCGTCTACGAGCAGCGCGACCCGGTCACCGGGCGCTACGTGCGCTCCCCCGAGGTCCTCACGCGCTTCCCCGACCAGCGGTCCGTACAGGAGCATCTCCTCGGTCTGTTCATCCCCGCCCGCCTGGCCGCGGCGGACCCGGCGGGCAAGGGGCCGGACGCCCGGCGGACGCACGCCCACCTGGCCGTCCTGGCCGCTCATCTGCGCGCGAACACGGGCCGGCCGCCGCTCCACGGGCGCGTGTTGTCCGGCACGGATCTCGTGCTGCACCGGTTGTGGCCGCTGGCGGGCGACCGGGCGCGGTTCTTCGGCGCGCTGGTGGCGCTGGCGACCTGCCTTCCCGGGGTCGCCGCCGTCGTCGTCGCCGCCGTCGCGGTGTTCTCGCGGGTGGAGATCGTGGACGGCCAGGTCTCGGGCGCGACGGTGATGGCCGTCGCCCTTCTCCTGCTGCCCGGCACGGTGGCGGTGCGCCTGCTGACCGAACCGGTCACGGCCTATCGGCAGGCGTGGTCCACGGCGGACGAGGACGGCCTGCTCCGGCGCCGCGGCGGACAGAGCCGCAGGCGGAGCGTCGTGGACGGCGTCCTGGCCGCCATGTACGGCCTGACGAGCGCGGCGCTCATCATGGAGTTCGGCGCCGCCCTGCCGCTGTGGGTGCCGATCGTCTTCGGCCTCCTGGTCGGCGTGGGGATCGCGAGCGGCAGGGACGTGAGCCTGGGATACGCCGGCTCCTGGGACGGCATCGACCCCAGGACGGTCATCAGGAACGACGTCGTCTCGACGCTCGTGGCCGCGCTCACCTTCGGCCCCGGATTCGGGTTCATGCTGGGCATCTGGTTCGTGAAGCTGCTGGACGGGATCCCGGTCGTCGCGGCCGTCGCGGTGGCCGCGGTGTTCGGCATGTCGCTGGTGGCGTCCTGGTCGCCGCTGCTGGCGCGCCGCTACCTGGGGCTGCTGCTGGCCACGCGGGGCCGGCTGCCGTGGCGGCTGGGACGGTTCCTGCACCGCTGCTACGGCGCCGGGCTGCTGCGGATCTCCGGGATCGCCTACCAGTTCCGCCACCGCGAGCTCCAGGACTACCTGGCCACGCACCCCCAGGCCGCCACGGCGTCCCCGGTCCCCTGCCTGGAGGGAGAGCCCTCATGACGACTCCTGCGAGCGCCACACGCCGACGATGAGCGCGAGCGCCGACGTCACGACGATCAGATCGAAGATCACCTGCACGATGACCAGGGCCTTCGCGCCCTGCCCGAGCGGGACGACGTCGCCGTAGCCGACCGTGCCCAGGGTGATCACCGAGAAGTAGAGCGCGTCCACCCGCGTGCGCAGGCCGTGGAACTGCGCGGCCATCAGGAAGTACAGCGCCGCGAAGAAGACCACCACGACGGTGACGACGGTCAGCAACATCGCCAGCTGCTCCGCCAGGGACCGTCCGGGCCGCAGCGCGCGCCCCACCTGGCGCCCCAGCAGCCAGGCCAGCACGATCACCCCGGCCAGGCAGCCCACGACGCGCAGCTCGGGTGAGCCGTCCTGGAGTTTCTCGGTCGGCAGCGGCACGACGAAGTAGACGCCGGTGATCACGGCGGCGGCGACCGCGCTCCGCACCCATGCCAGCACGCCGGCCGGAGAAGCACACATGACAGGAACGTTCCTCGGAGCGGCGGCCGCATCGCCGGGAATGCTCTTTCTTGAGGCTCTCCTTGCCCTCATCGCAGACTGCCGAGGGCAGGACGCTCACATGGCAGACCTTCCCTTCCAGGACCGGACGGACTTCGAGCAGGCCGATCGCGGCTTCGTCGCCAGGCTGACCCCCGGCGTGGTCAGGACGTCCGGGGGCGAGGTCGTCTGGGACAACGACGTCTACGACTTCCTGACCGGCGACTGCCCGCCGACCGCCCACCCGAGCCTGTGGCGGCAGGCGCAACTGTGCGCCCGGCAGGGCCTGTACGAGGTGACCGACGGCATCTACCAGGTGCGCGGCCTGGACCTGTCCAACATGACCCTCGTGGAGGGCGACAGCGGCGTCATCGTCATCGACCCGCTGGTCTCCGCCGAGTGCGCCGCCGCCGCGCTCGGGCTCTACCGCGACCATCGCGGCGACCGTCCGGTCACCGGGGTCGTCTACACCCACAGCCACGTGGACCACTTCGGCGGCGTGCGCGGCGTCACCGACGGGAACGTGCCGATCGTGGCGCCCGCCGGTTTCATGGAGCACGCGGTCGCCGAGAACGTCTACGCCGGCAACGCCATGAACCGCCGTGCCCTCTACATGTACGGCCAGCTCCTCCCCCGCTCCCCGGAGGGCCAGCTCGGCTGCGGGCTGGGCATGGGCACCTCGCGGGGCACCGTCTCCCTGATCCCGCCGACCCTCGACGTCACCCGCACCGGCCAGGAGGAGACGATCGACGGCGTCCGCGTCGTCTTCCAGCTCACGCCGGGCACCGAGGCCCCCGCCGAGATGAACTTCCTGTTCCCCGACCACCGCGCCCTGTGCCTGGCCGAGAACGCCACGCACAACCTGCACAACGTGCTCACCCTGCGCGGCGCGGTGGTCCGCGACGCCCGGGTGTGGGCCCGCTACCTGACCGAGGCCGTCGAGCTCTTCGCCGACCGGGCCGACGTCGCCTTCGCCTCCCACCACTGGCCCACCTGGGGCCGGGACAACATCGTCACCTTCCTGTCCCAGCAGCGCGACCTGTACGCCTACCTGCACGACCAGACCCTCCGCCTGCTCAACCAGGGCCTGACCGGCCCCGAGATCGCCGAGGTCATGCAGGTGCCGCCCGCGCTGGAGCAGGTCTGGCACACCCACGGCTACTACGGCTCGGTCAGCCACAACGTCAAGGCCGTCTACCAGCGCTATCTGGGCTGGTTCGACGGCAACCCCGCCCACCTGTGGGAACACCCGCCCGTCGAGCTGGCCCGCCGCTACGTCGAGTCCTTCGGCGGCACCTCGGCCGTGGTGGCCCTGGCCGGCCGCTACGCCGAGGAGGGCGACCTGCGCTTCGCCGCGACCCTGCTCAACCACGCCGTGTACGCCGACGGGAACGACGCCTCAGCCCGCAGGCTGCTGGCCCAGGTCTACACCCGGCTCGGCCAGGGCGCCGAGAACGCGACCTGGCGCAACTTCTACCTCACCGGCGCGGCCGAGCTGAAGGACGGCCCCTCGCCGGGCGCCACCGACACCACCTCGCCGGACATGCTCGCCGCGCTGTCCAGCGAGCAGATCTTCGACTCCCTGGCCATCCGGGTGAACGGCCCCGACGCCTGGAACGAGCGCTTCGCCATCGACTGGCACCTCACCGACCTGGACGAACGCCACCGGACCACGATGTCCAACGGCGTCCTCATCCACCAGCGGTCACCCTCGGGCGACGGAGCCGACCTGACGCTGCGCCTCACCCGGCAACGCCTGCTCTCCCTGCTCTCCGGCGACGGCGACAGTGACGGTGAGAGCGACGGCGGCGACAGTGAGGGCGGCGGGCTCGACCACGACGGCGACCTGACCGTCCTGCGACGCCTGGCCTCCCTGCTGGAGCAGCCGAAGCCGGACTTCGCCATCGTCACCCCCTGAGCGTCATCACGGCGGGCGGATGAGGCCCCGCTTCGAGGCCGCCGCGACGGCCGCGGTGCGGGAGTCCACGTCCAGCTTGGTGTAGATGTGCGCCAGGTGGGTCTTGACCGTGGTCTCGCTGAGGAACATCACCTTGCTGATCTGCCGGTTCGACAGCCCGGCGGCGACGTGCCCGAGCACCTCCAGCTCGCGCGGGCTGAGCGTGGCGTCGGGGGCGCGGACCCGGCCCAGCAGGCGGGCGGCCACGCTCGGCGCCAGGGCGCTGGCTCCCGCGGCGGCCGAGCGGATGGCGGCGTGCAGGTCCTCCGACGGGGCGTCCTTGAGCAGGTAGCCGGTCGCGCCGGACTCGATGGCGGCCACGATGTCGGCGTCGGTGTCGAACGTCGTGAGCACCAGGACGCGGGGGCCGTCCAGGGCGACGATCCGGCGGGTCGCCTCGCTGCCGTGCATGCCCGTCCCCAGTTGCAGGTCCATCAGCACGACGTCGGGGGCGAGCGCGGCGGCCAGCCGCACGCCCTCCTGCCCGGTGGCGGCCTCGCCGACCAGGTCGAAGTCGGGCTGCCCGGCGAGCATGGCGCGCAGGCCGGAGCGGACCACGGGATGGTCGTCCACCAGGACGATCCGGATCACGGCCCCTCCAGCGGCGGCAGCGGCAGGGTCGCGACGACCGCCGTGCCCTCGCCGGGGGCCGACTCCACGGTGAGGCTGCCGCCCAGGGCGCTCACCCGTTCGCGCATCGCGCGCAGGCCGAAGCCGGCCGAACGTCCGGGGTCGAAACCCCGGCCGTCGTCGTACACGTCCAGCATGACCACGTCGTCCAGGTAGGTGAGGGTCACCCCGGCGTGGCCGGCGCCGGAGTGGCGGCTGACGTTGCCCAGAGCGCCCTGGGCGACGCGGAGCAGGGTCGCGTCGTAGTCGGCGGGCAGCGGCGCCGGGGTGCCGGAGACCTCGAAGCGCGCCTGGATGGGCGTGCCCGCCACGGCGGAGTCGCCGGCCCTGCGCAGCGCGGCGGCCAGCGACGAGTGCCGCAGCGCCGCGGGGGCCAGGCCGCGGACGAAGTTCCTGGCCTCCTCCAGGTTCTCCTTGGCCGCGTCCGCCGCCTCGGTGATGCGGCGTTCGGCGGCCGGGAGGTCGTCGGCCAGGTCCCGCCGGGCCGCCCGCAGGAGCAGGATGATGCTGGACATGCCCTGCGCCAGGGTGTCGTGGATCTCTCTGGCCAGGCGTTCCCGCTCGGCCAGCCGTACGGCGTCGCCCTCCGCCTGGAGCAGTTTCCCGCGCGTGCGGACCAGGTCGTCGATCAGCAGGCGGCGCTGCTCGCTCTCGGCGTGCAGCGCCTTGTAGACCATCGCCATCAGGGTGGCCACCGCCGCGCCGATCGTCGGGCCGATGACCAGGGCGGCGGTCAGCCGGCCCTCGTGCCAGGCGGCGGCCAGCACGGCCGCGACGGTCAGCGCCGCCACGCCCGGCAGCGCCACCGCCAGCGGCAGCAGGTGCAGGTAGGCGAAGAACAGCGGGAAGGCCAGCCAGACGAACTGCGGCGCGGCCAGCGCGAGCAGCGCCCATCCGGCCGTGGTCAGCACCAGCCAGATCCGGCCCAGCAGCAGGTGCGTCGGCCCGCCGAAGTGCGGCAGCCGCCCCTCGATGGCGATGCCCGCCGCGTAGAGGGCGCCGAGGAGCGCTCCGCCCAGCGTCGGCGCGAGCCGTCCGGTCCCGGCGACGCCGGCCAGCGCGATCGCCAGGAGGGTCGCGAACGTGCCGTGCACGGTCCAGCGGAGCAGGCGGAGGGCGGGCGGGAACGGATAGTCAGACATCTCTCACCAAGCGTATGCGAGGACCCTGCGCCACAAATCGTCCGAAAGAAGTATTACGGGCGGACCGCATGCACGATGCGCGGCCGATCCGGCGGCCCGCACGCTGGAGGACGTCAACATGACCTTCAACCGCAACGGGGGACGCGCCGTGTTCGTGGCGCTCAGAGACCTGCGCTTCGCGAAGGGACGGTTCGCTCTCATGGGCGCCGTCGTCTTCCTCATCACCCTCCTGGTGACCATGTTGTCCGGCCTGACCGCCGGGCTGGCGCGGGAGAACATCTCGGCCGTGGAGGGCCTGCCCGCCGGGCACCTCGTCTTCGCCGGCGGCGGGAAACCGTCCTTCGCCGACAGCCGGGTCACCGACCGGACCTGGCAGGAGTGGCGGCGGGCGACCGGCGACGCCGCCGAGCGGCTGGGCGTCTCCATGTCGAGGCTCGGCTACGGCGGCGACGGGAGCGCGGGGGTGGCGCTCTTCGGCGTCCAGCCGGGCGGCGCCCTCGCTCAGGGGCGGCCCGTGGACGCCGGGAAGGTCGTCCTCTCCGCCGCGCTCGCCGCCGACACCGGGGTGCGCGCCGGGGACACGGTGCGGATCGCGGGCCGGGACTTCACCGTCTCCGGCGTCGGCGGCCAGGCGTCCTACAGCCACACGCCCGTCGTCTGGCTCGGCATCGACGACTGGGAGCGGATGGGCCGCCAGGCCGGCGCCGACAGCGTGGCGACCGTCCTGGCGCTGCCCGCCGGCGAAATGGCCGGCCTGGCCGCGGCGGACGCGCGGCTCGGCACCACGACGGTCCCGCTGTCGCAGGCGCCCGCCGCGATCGGCTCGTTCTCCTCCGAGAACGGGTCGCTCCAGCTCATGCGCGGCTTCCTGTTCGCGATCTCGGCCCTGGTCATCGGGGCCTTCTTCACCGTCTGGACGATCCAGCGGCGCGGCGACGTCGCCGTGCTGAAGGCCCTGGGCGCGAGCTCCGGCTACCTGCTGCGGGACGCGCTCGCCCAGGCGGTCATCGTGCTGCTGGGCGGCGCGGGCGCCGGCGGCCTGCTCGGGGCGGGCCTCGGCGCGCTGGCCGAGGGCACGGTGCCGTTCGTGTTGTCGGCGGCCACCACCGTGGCGCCGGTGGCCGTGCTGATCCTCCTCGGCGCCGCCGGGGCCGCGCTGGCCATCCGCAAGATCACTACTGTCGACCCGCTGACCGCCCTGGGAGCCTCCCGATGACACTCAAGCTGACCGACGTCGTCCTGACCTACCCCGACGGCGACCGTACGCTGACCGCGCTCGACCACGTCAGCCTGGCCGTCGCGGCGGGCGAGTTCGCCGCGGTGGTCGGCCCGTCCGGCTCGGGCAAGTCGAGCCTGCTCGCCGTCGCCGCCACCCTGATCACGCCCGCCGCGGGCAGCGTGATCATCGCCGGGCAGGACGTCTCCACAGCCGGCCAGGCGGCCCGCACCAGGGTCCGCCGCGACCACGTCGGCATCGTGTTCCAGCAGGCCAACCTGCTGCCCTCGCTCACCGCGCTGGACCAGCTCCTGGTGATGGCGCACCTGGCCGGCGAGTCCCCGCGCGCGGCCGGCCCGCGGGCGCGGGAGCTGCTGCTCGCCGTCGATCTGGGCGGCAAGGAGCACAAACGCCCGCACCAGCTGTCCGGCGGCGAGCGCCAGCGCGTCAACATCGCCCGCGCCCTGATGAACTCCCCCGAGGTGCTGCTGGTGGACGAGCCCACCAGCGCGCTCGACCACCACCGGGGCGAGCTGATCGTCTCCCTGCTGGCCGGCCTCACCAGGAAGAACGACCTGGCCACCGTCATGGTCACGCACGACCTGGCCACCCTGGACCAGGTGGACACCGTCCTGACCATGGACGACGGCAGGCTCGGCGAACGCGCCGCCACCCGGGTCGCCTGACCGGGCCGCGCCGCGAGCGCAGGCCGGGGTCAGCCGCGGGGGGTGAACTGGTCGAGGTCGTAGATGCCGAGCGCCTTCTCGATGTCGGCCACCTGCGCGACCACGCCGGTGAAGCCGGCCGCGCCGAATCGGCGGTGCTCCTCGTCCTCGAACGTCTCGGCCAGCTCGGCGAACTCCTTGGGCGGGATGACGGCCCGCATGGCGGGGAAGACCACGGTGTCCTCGCGCGCCTCGTGCGGCTCGTACATGCGGACGAAGGCGGCCAGGTCGGCGGTCAGGCCGCGGCGGACGCTCTGGGGGACGGGCCGGGCGGTGGCGTCCAGGATGCGGCCGGTCAGGACGCGTCCGCGGCGGTGCTGCCGGATCAGCACGGGCACGACGTCGGTGAGCCTGCCCGCCCCGACCAGGCGCGGGAAGACGTAACGCTCTTCCAGCCGCTCGTGGTAGTCCTCGATGAACGTGCGGATGATCCCGGCGCCGGCGTGCAGGGGGCCGACCGGCACCCGCTCCCCGGCGCCGATCCGCCGGACGCCCTCCCGGTAGACCAGCAGGACGCGCTTGAGGACCCCGTGCTCGCGCATGAGGTCCTCCGGCGGCGTGACCGGCACCTCGCCGGCCTGCTCCGGGCCGGGGGCGGGGCTGGCCGTCGTGGCGCTGCGGGCCGGCCGCGCGGTGTCGCAGCCGGTCAGCATCGCCGAGCCGCAGGCCAGGGCGACGGGCAGGGCGACGGGCAGGGCCAGCATCTCACGACGGCGCACGCCCGCCGGCCCGCCGCCTGCTTCGTCCGTCATCGTCCGCCCCCGTTCCCGAGCCGCCCCTCCCAGGTGCTGCCCGTCGGCCGGCGGTCCGACGCGGAGGCCCGGGTAATCGTTGTGCCGGGAACGCGTCTACCTGCGGGCTACCACTCCTCGTTCCATGCCTCGTCAGGCATGGACCACTCCTGCGGGCGCGGGCAGGCGAAGGCCGATTTGTGACAGACGTCGTGCCAGCCCGGGTGCTCCTCGCAGTGGTCCCAGCACGGGTGCGGCTCGTGGCAGTGGTCCCAGTACGGATGCCCGCCGTGGCAGTGCCCCGGATGGGTCGGCGTGGGCGTCGGCTTCGGCGTGGGCGTCGGTGTGGGCGTCGGGGTCGGTGTGGGCGTCGGAGTCGGAGTCGGAGTCGGAGTGGGCGTCGGAGTCGGAGTCGGGGTCGGAGTCGGAGTCGGGGTGGGTGTGGGCGTCGGGGTCGGCTCGGGCGGGCGGTTGTAGACGGTGCAGCTGACGGCCGCGTCGCTCGGCACCTCGACCGTGAAGCCCAGGCCGCCGCTGTTGCTCACCGGGACCTCGACGCCGGTGTCGATCAGGCGGCAGACGGCGTTGCGCCCGTCCTGGGTGACCAGGGTGTGACCGGGGTGCTGGGCCTCGGTGACGGTGACGTCGGCCGACGCGGTCTGGCTGAAGGTGAGGTCGAAGTTGACCGACCCCGTGCCGTCGCCGGTCGTCGACTCGGTGGCGGGCAGCCCGCCGATGCCCGGCGTGGTGGTCTCGGCGGTGAAGTCCCAGCCGGGGCCGGCCGGGGTGGCGCCGGTGACGTCCTCACCGGTGTTGCCGGACGGGACGAGCTGCTTGATCACCGACAGCGACCCCTCGCACTGGGCGCGGACGATCTCCCGCAACGCCTGCCCGGCGGCGGCGTAGTCGCTGGTCTGGAAGTAGTCGGCGGCGGCCGCGTTGGTGCCGTCGAAGGCGGTGGTGCCGGAGATGGCGCGCAGGTTGAGCGCGGTCAGGCCGGTCACGCCGTTGCCGACGCCGACGGCCAGCACGCGGGTGCCCTCGGCCTTGACCGCGTTGGCGGAGAAGATCCCGGCCTCCACCTCGGCGATGCGGGTGTTGCTGCCGTCGCCGAGCAGGGTGTCGTAGTAGGTGGGGTTGCCGTCGGTGAGCACCACCAGCAGGTCGTAGCGCGGCGCGGCCTCGGCGACCGCCCACAGGCCGCGGTCCCAGTTGGTGCCGCTGCCGAGTTGCCAGTCGGCGTACTGGTTCTTGAACGCCTCGGCGCCCGCCTCGGTGGACACCGGCATGAGGTCGGGGTTGTTCGTGGTGCCGGCGCTGGGCGAGTTGCGGTCGAACGTGAACAGCGCCATCCGGGACGGCGTGCCGGTCAGCGCGTCGGTGAAGGTGTCGGCGGCCGCCTTCAGGTCGGGCAGCGCGCTGCCCACCGAGGCCGACAGGTCGAGCAGCAGCGCGACGTCGAGGCCGCAGGTGAGATCGGGCCGGGGGTTGACCCGTGACTGCTGCCAGATCCCGGTGGAGGCGGTGGCGTCCGCGCGGGTGTTGTTGATCATGAAGTCGCTGGTGGAGGAGTACGTGGTGCCGCTCTCCAGCGCGGGGGTCTGGAAGACGTACGGCGTGGCGACGGAGTTCGACCCGCTGCCGCGGCCGGTGCGCAGCTCGGGGTTGGTGTACCAGCCGTCGGGAGCGGAGAGCTGCTTGACGTAGAAGCGGGCGCCGGCGTTGTCGCCGCCCGGCTCGGTGCCGGGGACGACGAAGCTGCAGTCGCCGTCGTCGTCCGAGACGCACACGCCCCAGTCGGCGTCCACCGGGAGGGCCGCGTCGGGCGTGGCGAACAGGCCGAGCTCGACCCCGGCCAGCGGCCCCACGGTGGTGTCGCCGGTGCGGTCGCCGCCGGTCCGCACCGTCACCACCGAGGTGTCCGGCGACGGATCGGGCACGACCAGCGGGGACGACGGGACCGCGAGCAGCCCCGCGCACAACACTTTCGCCATCCTGCCGGCGACTATGCGAACACTCTTCATCTTCCCCCCAGAGCGATCCGATCACTACGGACTGTAACCAGGAGTGGATCAAAGGGCGCTTCCGCCGCCTCCGGCCGCGCGATCAATGCCGACCGCACCTTGGGAAGCGCTTGACCTGGGACGGGCTGCCGTCAGCCCGCCGTACGGTCGCTGATCCAGCGGGCGGCGAGCAGCGCGGAGACGGCGGTGAGGACGGCGCCCGCGACGACCGTGGCGCCGAGGCCGAGCACGTCGGCGAGCACCCCGGCGACCAGGGCCCCCGCCGCGTAGCCGACGTCGCGCCAGAAGCGGTAGGCGCCCAGGGCGTTGGCCCGCCAGGAGGGGTGGGCGTGGTCGGAGACCGAGGCGATGAGGGCGGGGTAGACCATGGCGGTGCCGAGCCCGAGGACGACGGCGGACAGGACCCCGGCGAGCAGGGCGTCGCCCAGCGGGGCGACGGCCAGGAGGAGCCCGCCGGCCTGGACGAGCATGCCGGTGACGATGAGGGGTTTGCGGCCCAGGCGGTCGGCGAGGTGCCCGGCGGGGATCTGGCCGACGCCCCACAGCAGCGGGTACAGGCCCTTGATCAGGCCGACGGCGGCCAGGCCCAGGCCGTGGTCGGTGAACAGGAGGGGGAAGACGCCCCAGGTGAGGCCGTCGTTGAGGTTGTTGACCAGCCCGGCCTGGCTGACGCCGCGCAGCGAGCGGTCGCGCCAGGACGTGCGGGCGAACGCGGCCGCCGGACCGGTGTTCCCGCCGGCCGGCCGGGGGTGCCGGTCGAGTTCGAGGGCCACGTGGGCGGCGGTGTCGCGGACGACCAGGGCCAGGGCCAGCCCGGCCGCGACGAAGACGACGCCGACGAGCTCGGGGACGGGCCGCAGGCCGTGCCGGGTGGCGAGATAGCCGGTGAGCAGCGCGGTGGCGCCGACGGCGGTGTACCCGGCGGCCTCGTTGAGGCCGGTGGCCAGCCCCCGCCGGGCTGGCCCGACCAGGTCGATCTTCATGTTGACGGTCATCGACCAGGTCAGGCCCTGGTTGAGGCCGAGCAGGACGTTCGCGGCCACGATCCACCCCCAGGAGGGCGCCCAGGCCAGGACGAACGGGACGGGGATCCCGGCCAGCCAGCCGGCGACCAGGAGCTGCTTGCGGCGGAACCGGGCCGTCAGGGCTCCGGCGGCCAGGTTGGTGACCGCCTTGGTGAGCCCGAAGGCGACGATGAAGGAGAAGACGGCGAGGTCGCTGGTCAGGCCGAAGGCGTGGGTGCCGATGAGCGGCACGGTGGTGCGTTCGAGGCCCACCAGGCCGCCGACGGCGACGTTGACGACGACCAGCAGCGAGAACTGCAGGGCGTTGGCCCGGAGCCCGAGGCGTACGGGGGGCCGGCCGGCCGGGGCGGGCGCGGAGGTGTTCTGCACGGCGGAGGTCCCTTCGCGCCTGGATTGCCGGGTGGATATGGCCAGGTCACCATACCCCCCCAGGTATCGTAGGCAATACCACGGGGGGTATTTGACATCCTCTCCGCGGAGAACCTACTGTCGGGTAGGCGATACCCCCCGGGGTATCAACCCACTGGCCGCGTTCCTCACGAAGGGATTGCCGTGTTCTTCACCCAGTACTACCTGGACTGCCTCTCGCAGGCGTCGTACATGATCGCCGACGAGGGGACCGGCCGCGCGGTGGTCGTCGACCCCCGGCGGGACGTCTCCGAGTACCTGGCCGACGCCCGCGCGCACGGCCTGACCGTCGTCGGCGTCGTCAACACCCACTTCCACGCCGACTTCGTCGCCGGCCACCTGGAGCTGGCCGACAGCACCGGCGCCTGGATCGGCTACGGCCGGCGCGCCGAGACCGAGTACCCCATCCGCAAGCTTCGCGACGGCGAGCGCATCTCCCTCGGCGACGTCACCCTGGAGATCATGGAGACGCCCGGCCACACCCCGGAGTCGATCAGCGTCCTGGTCCACGAGCACGCCGCGGACCCGGTCCCGTACGGGGTGCTGACCGGCGACGCCCTGTTCATCGGCGACGTCGGCCGCCCCGACCTGCTCGCCTCCGTCGGCGTCACCCCCGGCGAACTGGGCGCGATGTTGTACGACAGCGTCCAGAACAAGCTCATGGGCCTGCCCGACGCGGTGCGGGTCTTCCCCGCGCACGGCGCCGGCTCGGCCTGCGGCAAGAACCTCTCGGCCGAGAAGCAGTCGACCATCGGCGAGCAGCGGGCCACCAACTACGCGTGCGCGCCGATGGACCGCGAGACGTTCGTCGCGCTCGTCACCGCTGGACAGCCCGCCGCCCCCGGCTACTTCGCCTACGACGCCGACCTCAACCGCAGGGACCGCGCCCGCTACGACGCCTCGACGGCGCCCGTGCCGCTGACCCTCGACGGGTTCACCGGGCTGCGGGCCGCCGGCACCGTCGTGGTGGACGCCCGTGACCCGCAGGAATTCGCCGCCGGGCACCTGCGCGGCGCGGTGAACGTGCCCGCCGACGGGCGCTTCGCCGAGCAGGCCGGCACCGTGCTCGACCCGGCCGCCGAGCTGGTCGTCATGGCGCCGCAGAACCGCGAGGAGGAGGTCGTCACCCGCCTGGCCCGGATCGGCTTCGACCGCGTCGCGGGCTACCTGCGCAACCCCGACGACGCGCTGGTGGCCCTGGCCGCCGAGGTCACGCCGGCCAGCCGCCTGACCGCCGCGCAGCTGCGCGCCGCGCTCGCCGGCGACGCCCCGCCCGTCGTCGTGGACGTGCGCACCGCGGGCGAGCGCGAGGCGAACGGCTTCATCGACGCCGCGCTGCACATCCCGCTGAGCGAGCTGCCCGCCCGCAGCGGCGAGCTGCCCGCCGACCGGCCCGTCGTCCTGCACTGCGCGGGCGGTCACCGCTCCTCCGTCGCGGCGAGCCTGCTGCGGCACCGCGGCTTCCAGGACGTCTCCGACGTGCTCGGCGGCTACGCCGCGTGGGCCCTGTCGGCCGAGCCGGCCGGCGTCTGACCGGACTGTCCCCTTTCCCCGTCCCACACGTATGTCTACTCGATACCCCCAGGGGTATTGATGAAGGAAGATCCATGAACACCTCCTCCGTCCTCACCCCCACCGTGCTGCAGCGGCTCGTCCAGGAAGGGCGGGCGCCGCGCCTGCTCGACGTGCGCACGCCCGGCGAGTTCCGCACGGCGCACATCCCCGGCTCGTACAACGTGCCGCTGAACACCCTGCGCGAGCACCGGGCCGAGCTGCTGGCCCACCTGGACGAGGACGTCGTGCTCGTCTGCCGCTCCGGGGCGCGGGCCGCGCAGGCCGGGCAGGCCCTCGCCGAGGCCGGGCTGCCGAACCTGCGCGTCCTGGAGGGCGGCATCGTCGCGTGGGAGACGGCCGGCGCGTCCCTGGAGCGGGGGCCCGAGCGATGGGACATCGAGCGCCAGGTGCGGCTCGTGGCCGGTTCCGTCGTCCTGGTCACCGGTCTGGCCGGGATCTTCCTGCCCGGCGCGCACCTGATCGGCACCGCGATCGGCGCGGGCCTGACGTACGCGGCCGTCAGCAACTCCTGTGCCATGGGCGTCCTGCTGTCCAGGCTGCCCTACAACCGCGGGCCGCGCACCGACATCCGCACGGTGCTGGCGGAGCTGCGGAGCACCCCGTGACCGTGCTGATCGTCGCGGCGTCGCTGCTCGTCGGGGTCAGCCTCGGCGTGCTGGGCGGCGGCGGCTCGATCCTGACCGTGCCGATCCTGGTCTACCTGGCCGGGCAGGACACCAAGGAGGCGATCGCCACCTCGCTGTTCGTCGTCGGCGTCACCAGCCTGGCCGCGCTGGTCCCGCACGCGCGGGCCCGGCGGATCCGCTGGCGGACCGGCCTGCTCTTCGGCGCGTTCAGCATGGCCGGCGCGTACGGCGGCGGACGCCTGGCCGAGTACGTCCCCGGCACGGCGCTGCTCGTCGCCTTCGCCCTGATGATGCTGGCCACGGCGGTCGCGATGCTGCGCAGGCCGCGGAACCCCAGGAAGCGGGCGCGGCCCGCCCACGGTGACCTGCCGCTGCCGCACATAGCGGCGGAGGGCCTGGTCGTCGGGGCGGTGACGGGGCTGGTCGGCTCCGGCGGCGGCTTCCTCGTCGTCCCGGCGCTCGCCCTGCTGGGCGGGCTGCCGATGGGCGTCGCGGTCGGCACCTCGCTGCTCGTCATCGCGATGAAGTCGTTCGCCGGGCTCGCCGGGCACCTGGCGGGCGTCGCGATCGACTGGCGGCTCGCCCTGATCGTGACGGCGTCCGCGGTGATCGGCAGCCTGGCCGGCGGCCGGCTCGCGGGCCGTATCCCGCAGGACGCGCTGCGCACGGCGTTCGGCTGGTTCGTCGTCGTCATGGGCGTGTTCGTGCTCGTCCAGCAGGTCGGCGCCGCCGTCTGGAGCCATCCGGCCACGTGGGCGGGGCTCGTGGCCGTGCTGGCCGCCGCTCTCGCCGCCCGCCGGTGGCGCGCCTCAGGCGCCGGCTGACGGTCCGCAGGACGCCGGTTCGTCGCGCACCTGGGCGGCCGTGACCGCCACGGTGGTGACGATGTCGGCCACGGTGGCGCCCCGCGACAGGTCGTTGACCGGCCGGCGCAGCCCCTGCAGCACCGGCCCCACCGCGACCGCCCCCGCGCTGCGCTGGACCGCCTTGTACAGGTTGTTGCCGGTGTTCAGGTCGGGCACCACGAGGACGGTGGCGTGCCCGGCCACCTGGCTGCCGGGCATCTTGGCCCGCGCCACGGCCGGGTCCACCGCGGCGTCGTACTGGATCGGCCCTTCCACCTGGAGGTCCGGGCGGCGCTGACGGACCAGCTCGGTGGCGGCGCGCACCTTGTCGACCTCGGCGCCCGCGCCCGAGGTGCCCGTCGAGTACGACAACATCGCGATCCTGGGCTCGACGCCGAACATCGCCGCGGTGCGGGCCGAGGCGATCGCGATGTCGGCGAGCTGCTCGGCGGTGGGGTCGGGGTTGACCGCGCAGTCGCCGTAGACCAGGACCCGGTCGGCCAGGCACATGAAGAACACGCTGGAGACCAGCCCGAGCCGCAGGATCTCGAACGCCGGCCTGATGGTGTGCGCGGTGGTGTGCGTCGCGCCGGAGACCATGCCGTCGGCCAGGCCGGCGTGGACCATGAGCGTGCCGAAGTAGGAGACGTCGGTGACGGTGTCGCGGGCCAGCTCGACGGTCATCCCCCGGTGCGCCCGCGCCTCGGCGTAGGCGTGCGCGAACCGCTCGCGCAGCTCCGGGTCGAACGGGCTGAGCACCCTGGCCGCGGCCAGGTCGAGGCCGAGCTGGGCGGCCTGGACCCTGATGCGCTCGGCGTCGCCGAGCAGGGTGAGGTCGGCCACGTCCCGGCGCAGCAGGATGTCGGCCGCGCGCAGGATGCGCGGCTCCTCGCCCTCGGGCAGCACGATGTGCCTGCGCCGGGCGCGGGCCCGGTCCAGCAGCTCGTACTCGAACATCAGCGGCGTGACGACGTCGGTCTTGGCGATGTCCAGCCGTTCCAGCAGCAGCGGGCCGTCCACGTGCTCGGCGAACAGGCGCAGCGCCGCGTCGATCTTGCCGCCCGCCTCGGGCGTGAACCGTCCCTCCACGGCCGACAGCCGGGTCGCGGTGTCGAACGTGTCGTGACCGGTGGCGATCACGGGCAGCGGGATCTCCATGCCGCGCAGCAGCCGTTCCACCGAGCCGGGCAGCTCGGTGCCGCCGGTGAGCACGACCGCCGACAGGGCCGGGAAGCCCGGCGAGGTGTGCGCGGCGATCAGGCCGGGCAGCAGCGCGGCGGCCCGGTCGGACGGGATGATCACCGCCGCGCCCTCGGTGAGACGTTCCAGGATGCCGGGCAGCGACATCGCGCCCACCATCAGCGCGCTCGCCTCCCGGCCGAGCCCGTCGCGCTCGCCGAGGAAGAACCAGCCGTCGCAGGCGTCGAGCAGGTCGGCGACCGTCGGCGCGCGCAGCGAAGGGGTCTCCGGCAGCACGAACACGGGTGTCGCGTGGCTGAGCGCGAGCGGCCCGCCGGTCGAGCGGGTGACCACGACCGCGAGCTCCTGGGCGTGATGGTGGGCCAGCTCCCTGGAGGACACCTCGACCGCCGCGGCGGTGCGGGCGGCCGTCCGGTCCCTGCCGCTCACCACGTTGATCACGGGAGTGCCCAGGTCGGCGGCCAGCCGGGCGTTGAACCCGAACTCCGTCGGCGCGCCCACGTCGGTGTAGTCGGTGCCGACCACCACCACCGCGTCGCAGCGCCGGGCCAGCGCGCGGAAGCGGGCCACGATGTCGCCGGCCGCCCGCTCGACGTCGGCGTGCACCTCATCGTAGGTGACCCCCGCGCACGCCTCGTAGGGCAGGGCGAGCTGGAACCGGCTGCGGATGGTGTTGACCAGGCCGTCCTCGCGTCCGGCCCGGACCACGGGGCGGAACACGCCCACGCTTCCCACCTGCCGGGACAGCAGCTCGACCAGCCCCAGGGCGACGGTCCCCTTGTTGCTTCCCGCTTCGCCGGCGGCGACGTACACAGCTCGTGTCATGCCACTCATTCTCGACGCCCTCACCGGGTCCGGAACGCCACGGGGCCCGGATCAGTGTCGTACGCCCCTGGGGGAAGTGACCAACGTCCCTGTCTTGGGGGGAGGGCAGGTGGGTAGCGTCCTCGGCGTGACGAACCCGTGGACGCTCACGTACGAGGGCTTCGCCCCGGCCTCGGCCGGGCTGCGGGAGGCGCTGTGCACGCTCGGCAACGGCCGCTTCGCCACCCGCGGCGCCACGCCCGAGGGCCGGATCCGCACGCCCGGCACCTACCACGCGGGCTGCTACGACCGCCTGGCCTCGCAGGTGGGGGGCCGGACGGTCGTCAACGAGGACCTGGTCAACCTGCCCGACTGGCTGCCGCTCGGCTTCGCCACGCCCGGCCAGGACTGGTTCAGCCCGGAGCTGGCCGACCTGCTCGGCTACACCCAGGAGCTCGACCTGCGCCACGGGGTGCTGCGGCGGGACCTGCGCTGGCGCGACGCGCTGGGCCGGGTCACCCGGGTGCGGCAACGCCGCCTGGTCTCCATGGCCGATCCCGCCCTGGCCGCCCTGGAGACGACCTTCACCGCGGAGAACTGGTCGGGCCCGCTGCGCGTCCGGGCCGGGCTGGACGGGCGCGTCACCAACAGCGGCGTCGAACGCTACCGCGACCTGCGCGGCGACCACCTGACGGAGCACGCCACGGGCCACCGCGACGGGCTGACCTGGCTGACCGCGACCACCCGCTCCTCCCGCGTCACCGTCGCGCTCGCCGCTCGCGCCGACGCCCCCTCCCCCGGCTCGCCCTCCATGGAGCCCGACCACGTCACCAGCGAGCACGTGCTGACGATGGCCGAGGGCACGCCGGTGACGTTCACGAAGGTCGTCGCCCTGCTGACCTCGCGCGATCCCGCCGTGCACGACCCGCTGTCGGCCGCCCTGCGCCGCGCGGCCACGGCCCCGGGCTTCGCCGAGCTGCTGGAGGCGCACGCCGCGGCCTGGGAGCGGCTGTGGGAGCGGGCCGAGCTGAACGTGGACGGGCCGGAGCTGTCGCAGATCGTCCACCTGCACATCTTCCACCTGCTCCAGACCCTGTCGCCGCACACCGCCGACCTCGACGCCGGGGTGCCCGCGCGGGGCCTGCACGGCGAGGCGTACCGGGGGCACGTGTTCTGGGACGAGCTGTTCGTCCTGCCCTGGCTCAACCTGCGCTTCCCCGAGATCTCCCGCGGCCTGCTGCGCTACCGGTGGCGCCGCCTGCCCGAGGCCCGCGCGGCCGCCCGGTCGGCCGGGTACGACGGCGCGATGTTCCCCTGGCAGAGCGGCAGCGACGGCCGCGAGGAGAGCCAGACCTACCACCTCAACCCCGACTCGGGACGCTGGCTGCCGGACGTCTCCCACCTGCAGCGCCACGTCGGCCTCGCCGTCGCCTACAACGTGTGGCAGTACCGCCTGGCCACCGGCTCCATGCCGTCGTGGTGCGCCGACCTGCTGATCGCCGTCGCGCGGTTCTTCGCCTCGCTGGCCGTGCTCGACCCGGTCTCCGGCCGGTACGAGATCCGCGGCGTCATGGGCCCGGACGAGTACCACACCGCCTACCCCGGCGCCGCCGAGCCGGGCCTGGCCAACAACGCCTACACCAACGTCATGACCGTGTGGCTGCTGCGGCACGCCCTGCGGCTCGGCGTGGCCGGGGCGGAGGAGGCGGCGCGGTGGGAGGACATCACCCGCCGCATGCGGGTCGACTTCCACGACGGCGTCATCAGCCAGTTCACCGGCTACGCCGGGCTCGCCGAGCTGGACTGGGAGCGGTACGCGGGCGTCCGCCGCCTCGACCGCGCCCTGGAGGCCGACGGCGACGACGTGAACCGTTACAAGGCGTCCAAGCAGGCCGACACGCTGATGCTGTTCTACCTGCTGGGCGCCGACGAGCTGCTGGCGATCCTCGACCGGCTCGGCTACCCGGCCGACCCCGGCCTGATTCCCCGGACGACCGCCTACTACCTCGACCGCACCAGCCACGGCTCCACGCTGAGCGCGGTCGTGCACGCCTGGGTGTTGTCGCGCTGCGACCGGGCGCGCTCCTGGCAGTTCTTCGCCGAGGCGCTGGTCGGGGACGTGCACGACGTCCAGGGCGGCACCACCGCCGAGGGCGTGCACCTGGGCGCGATGGCCGGGACCGTGGACATGCTGCAACGCTGCTACCTGGGCCTGGAGCCGCGGCCCGAGGGCCTGTTCCTCGACCCTCTGCTGCCCGGACGGCTCGGCACGCTCTCGTTGCCGGTCCTGTTCCGCGGGCGCCGGATCACCATCGAGGCCGGCCGCGACGGCACGCGGGTGGACGGCGTCCCCGTGCCGGGCGGTGCGGGCCTCGTCCTCACGGAGAAGGAGATGATCATGACGAACAGTGGCGACTTCGGACGCCGGGTGGCCCACCACCGCGACCGGCTGGGCCTCACCGTCGACCAGCTGGCCGAGCGCGCCGACATGTCCCCCGGGTACGTCACGTACCTGGAGGGCCACCTCGGCATCCCGGACAGGAACACGGTGACCCGCCTGGCCACCGCCCTGGAGACGACCCCGCAGGACCTGCTGGGCGGTGGCCGCGACCGCCCGCCGGGCCCCGGCCCCGGCCCGGACGAGCCGGTCCTGGAGGTCCTCGACCCCGAGGAGTGCCTGCGCCTGGTCGCGCCGGGCGGGATCGGGCGGATCGCGTTCAACGGCTCGCACGGGCCCACGGTGCTGCCCGTCAACTACCGGCTGCACGAGGGCGCCGTGCTGTTCCGCACGTCCCGCGGCGGGCCCATGGACCAGGACCTGCGCACCGGCCTGGAGGGCGTGGACATCATGATCGGCTTCGAGGTGGACCGGATCGACGAGGTGCGCAAGGAGGGCTGGAGCGTGCTGATCCAGGGGCCCGCCCACCACGTGCCCGAGGACGAGGTCGCCAAGCTGGCCGACGCGGGCGTCACGCCGTGGGCGGGCGGGGAGCGTCATCTCTACATCCGGGTCGTGCCGCACCAGGTCACCGGCCGCCGGATCCACGGCCTGTGAGCCGGCCGCCCGTCGTGGACCCGTGTCACACGGGGGCGGCGGGCCGGAGCAGCGCCTGTTGCAGCGCCCTGCCGAGGTCGGCGTCGGTGATCATGCCGGTGACCACGCCGCCCTCGACGACCACCGCCGACAGGCCGCCCACCCGCGACGGGCGTTCCAGCAGGGCGGCCGCGTCGTCGTCCGGCGACAGGACGCGCGGCGGCTTCTGGGCGGCGACCAGCGTCTCCACCCTGGTGTCCCCCCTGCGCTCGGCGGGCACGGCGAGCAGGGTCTCCAGCGAGACCACGCCGAGCGGCGCCCCGTCGAGCCCCACGACGGGGAAGACGGACTGGTGCGAGCCGAGCACCACCGTGTCGACCAGCCCCTGCACGGTCAGCCAGGCGGGGGCCAGGTCCGGCGTGGGCGTCATGACGTCCCGCACCAGCACTCCGCCGAGGCCGCGCCGGGCCGCCCTGCTCATGATCTCGCCGCGGGCGGCGCCCGCGATGTACCAGCCGGTGATCACCACCCACATCCCGCCCAGCGGGTTCCACACCCAGATCACGACGAACCCGGTGAAGGTCAGCGCCATGCCGATCGCGTAACCGGCCCGCGCGGCGCCGGCGTCGGCGCGGGCGCGGTCGCCGTGGCGGCTCCACATCAGGCCGTGCAGCACCCGCCCGCCGTCGAGCGGGCTGCCGGGCAGCAGGTTGAACACCCCCAGGACGAGGTTCATCATGGCCAGCCACGCCGCGGCGGCCCTGGGCACGCCCGGTGGCAGCACGGCCGTGACGGCGAGGGCCAGACCGCCGAGCAGCAGGCTCGCGGCGGGGCCGGCGGCCGCCGTGACCACCTCGGCCCTGGGCGTCCGCGCCTCGTCGCGGAACTGCGTGACGCCGCCCAGCGCCCAGAGGGTGACGGACTCCACCTCCATGCCGCACCGTTTGGCCACCAGCGCGTGCGCCAGCTCGTGCGCGAGCAGGGACACCATGAGCAACAGCCCCGTGAGCGCGCCGGCGACCCAGTACGCCGTCCTGCCCGCGCCCGGGGCGGCGACGGCCAGGACCCCGGAGCCCAACCCCACCGCCACGAGCAGGACGATGGCCAGCGCGGACCAGTGTGCGCCGACGGGGATGCCCGCCACCCGTCCGAAGCGCAGAGTTTGCCTCATACTTCCAGCTTGCATGCTTCTCAACCCTCCTGACCAGGGACGACCTCCAGGGGCCTCTAGGGGCGGACCACCGCGACGGCGCAGCGGGCGTGGTGCAGCACTCCCCTGCTGACCGAACCGAGCACCAGCGAGCCGAACGCGCCCCGCCCGTGGGAGCCGACCACGATCAGGTCGCAGGGCGCCCCGGTGAGCGCCTCGACCGGATGCGCGCTCTGGACGTCCTCCACGACCGTCACCTCGGGACACCTCTCCCGCCATGCGGCCGTCCGGGCGCGGACC
This sequence comes from Nonomuraea sp. NPDC001636, assembly GCF_040298265.1. Lineage (NCBI taxonomy): Bacteria > Bacillati > Actinomycetota > Actinomycetes > Streptosporangiales > Streptosporangiaceae > Nonomuraea > Nonomuraea sp. NPDC001636. Next base: position 271,390 of record NZ_JBEOZT010000008.1, on the reverse strand, counting down.
GCCTCGTGCTGGGCGGCGCGGACCTCGTCCAGGTCGTAGGCGATCTCGGGGGCGAAGGCGTGCACCGGGATCTGCCAGGCGCGGATCAGGCGCAGCCGGGCGCCGCGCAGCCTGGCCTGCTCGAAGGCGTAGCCGATGGCCGGCTCGCAGACGTCGGAGTCGCCGATCCCGACGCCGATCTCGGCGACCGGCCCGCCGCCCTCGGCGCGCACCACCACCACGGGACAGGCGGCGTGCCCGGCCACGTGCATGGTCACCGATCCCAGCAGTGCGCCGGCGAACCCGCCGAGCCCCCGGTTGCCGATGACCAGCTCGTCCGCCTGCCGCGCCTGATCCAGCAGGACGGCCGCTGGCGTCCCCTCGACGACCTCGGCGTGCAGCCGCACCGACGGCTGACGGGCGCGCGCGGCGGTCTCGGCCGCCTCCAGCACCTTGGCCGCCGCCATCAGCAGGTAGTTGCCCTGGCCGTAGTCGGGGAACCTGGTGACGGCGTACGGCTGCCGGTCCAGGGCGTGCACGATGCGCAGTTGCGCGCCCGTCCGCGCGGCGTCGTCGGCGGCCCAGCCGACCGCCGCGGCGGCGGGGGCCGAGCCGTCGGTTCCCACCACGATCACACCGGCCATGACGCCCCCTCGTCCGACACTCCGAACACCTCCGGTCCGGTCATCCCTTCTCCCCGCGCGGCCGTACCACCGCCACCGGGCAGACCGCGTGGTGCAGCACGCCGTGGCTCACCGAGCCGAGCACCGCGGAGGAGAAGCCGCCCCGTCCGCGCGAGCCGACCACGACCAGGTCCGCGGCGGCGGCCGCCTCGGTGAGCGCGGCCACGGGGTGCCCGCGCACCTGCTCGTCGGTGATCTCGACGTCGGGGTTCTCGGTCCGGCACGGGTTCACCCGCGCCTGGGCCGCCCTCGCCTCCTCCTGGAAGGAGTCGGCCAGCAGGTGGCTGTAGGCCGCCCAGTACGGCGAGACCGCCGGCGCCTGCCAGGCGTAGACCACGTGCAGGCGGGCGCGGCGCGCACGGGCCTGCTCGACGGCGTACGCCAGGGCCTGCCGCGACCCCGCCGAGCCGTCGTCGCCGGCCACCACCAGGTCGTGCCGGACGGCGACCACCCCGCGGACGACCACGACGGTCCCCGCGGCGTGCCCGGCCACCGCCCTGCCCACCGACCCCAGCACCATGCCGGCGAAGCCGCCCATGCCCCTGCTGCCCAGCACCAGGCTGTCGGCGGTGGCCGATTCGACGATCAGCGCGTCGATCACGTTGCCCGCCAGCATCTCGGCGGTGACCTCGACGCCCCCGCCGATCGCGCGGGCCCGGTCGGCGGCGGCCTCCAGCGCGCCCACGCAGTACCGGGCGCCGTCCACGCCGAGCACCCACTGCTCGCACACGTGCACGAGCCGGAGCGGCAGTCCTCTGCGCTGCGCGTCGCCGGCGGCCCACTCCACCGCGGCGGTCGATGACGCGGAGCCGTCCACCGCGGCCACGATCCGTCCGCGCATCTTCCCTCCTTCGCGCCTTCGACGTCCCCATACCCGCCATAACGGATATTTGGGGCGTAAACACACCAAAAGTCGCCGCTGTCCCCGCCAACTTCGGGACGCTGCGCGCGACGGGCAAGCAGGCTAGGCCAAGAGTTTCCGCGCCTGTGGGGCTCGTCCCGCCGATGGCGGGAAGGCTCATTCGCGCAGGTAACCGGACAGAATTCGCTCCCGGAGGCGGCAGTGATCGACGCCCACGCCGGCCGGCCCGTGCTCGTCGGGTACGACGACTCGACCGAGAGCCGCCACGCGCTGCACTGGGCGGTCGCCGACGCGCGCCTGCGCGGGCTGCCCGTCCTGGTCTGCCACGCCCTGCACTGGCCCTACGCCCCCAGGCCCGTCGCCCAGGAGATCATGCGGCACGTCGAGCCGGTGGCGCTCGGCGTCGTGGACGAGGGCGTCCGGCGGGCCAGGGAGCTGGCGCCGGAGCTGGACGTGCAGCCGCTCCTGGGCCGGGGCACCCCCTCGGCGGTGCTGCTGGAGGCCGCCCGCGAGGCGGAGCTGACAGTGCTCGGCTCCCGCGGGCAGGGCGGGTTCGAGGGGCTTCAGGTGGGGTCGGCCGCCGTCCAGGTGCCCGCGCACAGCGTCACGCCGGTCGTGGTCGTCCGGCCGCCGCTCCAGCCGCCCACCGGCCAGGACGTCAGGATCGTGGCCGGCCTGGACGGCTCACCCGCCAGCCTGGCCGCCTTCGACCTCGCCCTGGACGAGGCCGCCCTGCGCGAGGGCACCGTGACGGCCCTGTGCTGCTGGACCGACTGCGGGTCGTCGTCCTGGCAGGAGCCGCTGCCCTTCGTGGACTCGCACGCGCTGCGCAAGGGCGCGGAGAACCGCTTCCGCGAAGTCGTCTCCCACCTGGCCCGCAGACGCCCCGAGGTGACGGTGGTCACCGAGTTCCTGACCGAACGCCCCCAGCGCGTGCTGATCGAGGCCTCCAAGGACGCCACGCTCCTCGTGCTCGGCAACCGGGGGAACGAGGCCCCTCCCTGCCTGCTGCTCGGAGCGGTGACGCAGGCCGCCCTGCTGGAGTCCAGGTGCCCGGTCGCGGTGGCGCCCGCGGCCGTGCTGAACCCGCGGCTGCCGCCCGCGTCCGGGTGACGCGGGGAGCTCAGGGGCGGTCGCCCGGCACCACCGCGACCGGGCAGGGCGCGTGCTGCGGAAGGGAGCTCGCGGTGCCGAGATGCGCGGCCCGCGTCCGGCCGACCACGACCAGGGTCGCCCGCTCGTGGGGCTCACCCTGCTCCACCTGCACCTCCGGCCGGCGAGCCGCCCACTCCCCCAGGTCGGCGGAGGTCGCGAGCGGCAGCCCGCGCATGGCCGCCTCGGCGAACGCGAACTCGACGACCGCCGCGTCCGGCTCCCGCTCGGCCAGGACGACCGGACCCGGACGGGTGGCCTTGGGCAGCGGCCCCGGGCCGCGTACGACGATCACCGGGCACTCGGCGTGCGCGGCGGCGTACCCGGCCACCGAACCGACCACCACCCTGGGCAGCGCGCTCAGCCCCCGCGAGCCGACCACGACGAGCGTGGCGTCGGCGGACAGCTCCACCAGCCGCTGGGCGGCCGGACCCTCGTACAGGTCGGTCTCCACGCGGACGCCCGAGCTGGTGGAGCGGGCGCACTCGGCGCCGTGCCACAGGACGTGCTCGGCCGCCTTGCGCAGATGGGCCTTGGCCTCCTCCTCCGCCGCGCCGTACGGCCACTGCCAGGCGTGGACGACGGTCAGCGGCAGGTTCCTCAGCTCGGCCTCGTCCAGCGCCCAGTCCAGGGCCTGGACGGAGAAGTCGGAGCCGTCGTAGCCGAGCACGATGCGATCCATGTCCGTGATCCCTTCAGACGTCGCAGGTCTTCAGCCTCGGTCCCGCGAGGCCGGCCGGCCGTGGTGCAGCGGCCGTCTTGACGGGACCTTGGCCCTCCTTTTCCGGCCGCGCGGGACCGGCGTCAGTCGCGTCACCACCTCCAGTCGCGGACTGCGGGGGCGTCCTCGCCGTGCTCGCGGGTGTGCGCGCGGGCCGCCAGCCGGGCGTCGGCCATGCGCTGGCGCAGGTGCGCCTGGGTGGCGCCCAGGCCGGGCACCCGGTCGATGACGTCGATGACCAGGTGGTAGCGGTCGATGTCGTTGAGCATGGCCATGTCGAACGGCGTGGTCGTGGTGCCCTCCTCCTTGTAGCCGCGCACGTGGATGTTGGGGTGACCGGTGCGGCGGTAGGTGAGGCGGTGGATGAGCGAGGGGTAGCCGTGGAAGTTGAAGATGATCGGCCGGTCCACGGTGAACAGCGTGTCGAACTCGGCGTCCGGCATGCCGTGCGGGTGCTCCGACCGCGGCTGCAGCCGCATCAGGTCCACCACGTTGACCACGCGCACCTTCAGCTCGGGCAGGTGCTCGCGCAGCAGCGCCGCGGCGGCCAGCGTCTCCAGGGTGGGCACGTCGCCCGCGCAGGCCAGCACGACGTCCGGCTCGGCCCCCTCGTCCGAGGACGCCCAGGGCAGGACGCCCAGGCCGCGCGTGTTGTGCGCGATCGCCTCCTCCATGGTGAACAGGTCCAGCACCGGCTGCTTGCCCGCCACGATCACGTTGACGTAGTCGCGCGAGCGCAGGCAGTGGTCGGCCACCGACAGCAAGGTGTTGGCGTCCGGCGGCAGGTAGACCCGGACGACCTCGGCCTTCTTGTTGACCACGACGTCCAGGAAGCCGGGGTCCTGGTGGCTGAAGCCGTTGTGGTCCTGCCGCCACACGTGCGACGACAGCAGGTAGTTGAGCGAGGCGACCGGCCGCCGCCACGGGATCCTCTTCGCCGACTGCAGCCATTTGGCGTGCTGGTTGAACATGGCGTCGACGATGTGGATGAACGCCTCGTAGCAGTTGAACAGGCCGTGCCGGCCGGTCAGCAGGTAGCCCTCCAGCCAGCCCTGGCACAGGTGCTCGCTGAGCACCTCCATCACCCGGCCGCCCGGCGCCAGGTCCTCGTCCGTGGGCTCGACCTCGGCGTTCCAGGCCCGCGTGGTCGTCTCGAAGACGTCCTGCAGCCGGTTGGAGGCGGTCTCGTCCGGGCCCATCAGCCGGAAGTCGTGCGGGTTGGCGGCGATCACGTCCCGCAGGAAGGCGCCCAGCACCCTGGTCGGCTCGGTGGACTGGGCCGCGGGCGACTTGACCTCCACCGCGTGGTCGCGGAAGTCGGGCAGCGCCAGCGGGCGCAGCAGCTCGCCGCCGTTGGCGTGCGGGCTCGCGCTCATCCGCAGCGGCCCCTCGGGGACCGTCCCCAGCAGGACGGGCGCCGGACGGCCCGCGGCGTCGAACAGCTCCTGCGGCCGGTACGAGCGCATCCACGCCTCCAGCATGGCCAGGTGCGCCGGGTTGTCGCGGACGCCCGACAACGGCACCTGATGGGCCCGCCAGGTGCCCTCGACCGGCTTGCCGTCCACCTCGCGCGGGCCGGTCCAGCCCTTCGGCGTGCGCAGCACGATCATGGGGAGGCGCGCCAGGCGGCCCTCCTTGTAGGCGGCGATCTCGTCGAAGACGGTGTCGAGCGTGCGCGCCATCTCCTCGTGATCGGGGCCGACGAGGTGGGGGCGGTAGCCGTACCCCTCCATGAGCTTGAACAGGTCCTGCTCGGGGATGCGGGCGAGCACGGTGGGGTTGGCGATCTTGTAGCCGTTCAGGTGCAGGATCGGCAGCACGACGCCGTCGCGGTAGGGGTCGAGGAACTTGTTGGAGTGCCAGCTCGCGGCCAGCGGGCCGGTCTCGGCCTCACCGTCGCCGATGACGCAGGCCACCACCAGGCGCGGGTTGTCGAAGGCCGCGCCGAACGCGTGCGCGAGCGAGTAACCCAGCTCGCCGCCCTCGTGGATGGAGCCGGGCGTCTCGGGCGCGACGTGGCTGGGGATGCCGCCGGGGAAGGAGAACTGCCGGAACAGCCGCCGCATGCCCTCGACGTCCTGCGAGACGTCCGGATAACGCTCGGTGTAGGAGCCTTCCAGCCAGGCGTGCGCGACGGCGGCGGGCCCGCCGTGGCCGGGACCGGCGATGTAGATCATGTCCTGCCGGCGTTCGGCGATGATCCGGTTGAGGTGGGCGAAGCAGAAGTTCAGCCCCGGCGTGGTGCCCCAGTGGCCGAGCAGCCGCGGCTTGACGTGCTCGGGGCGCAGCGGCTCGGTCAGCAGCGGGTTGTCCAGCAGGTAGATCTGCCCGACGGACAGGTAGTTCGCCGCGCGCCAGTAGGCATCGATGTGCTGCATCGTCGTCATGATGACGATGATTTCCGGCTGCGTTCCCGCGCCCTAGGGACCTTGGTCCCCTTCTCGGGGGGCGGAGGGCGGACGTCCGGCGGCGAGGGCGGCGGCCACCGTGCTGAACCGGTGGGCCCTGCGGTGCGTCGGGTGGGCGGCGGTGCGCCCGCCTCCGGCCAGCGCCTCCGGGGCGGCCCGGTAGAAACGCCGCTTGGCCAGCTCGACGAGGGCCAGGTAGGCGACCACCATCAGGCCCAGCACCGCGAAGAACGGGCCGGGCAGCTGCTGGAATCCCAGGGCGCCGGCGAGCGGGGTGAGCGGGATGACCGCGCCGAGCACCACGACGCTCAGGGCGGCGACCGTCAGGGGCAGGCTCGGACGGCTGCGGAAGAACGGCACCCGCCTGGTCCTGATCGCGAAGACCACCAGCACCTGGGTGGCCAGGGACTCGACGAACCAGCCGGTGCGGAACAGCGGCGGCCCGGCGTGCAGGACCCCGAGCATGACGGCGAAGGTGGCGAAGTCGAACAGCGAGCTGACCGGCCCGAAGAACAACATGAACCGCCGGATCGACGACACGTCCCACCGGGACGGGCGCCGCAGCTGCTCGGGATCGACGTTGTCGGTGGGGATGGCGAGCTGGCTGGAGTCGTAGAGCAGGTTGTTGAGCAGGATCTGGGACGGCAGCATCGGCAGGAACGGCAGGAACGCCGACGCCGCGGCGGCGGAGAACATGTTGCCGAAGTTGCTGGACGTCCCCATCAGGACGTACTTCATGGTGTTGGCGAAGATCTGCCGGCCCTGGATGACGCCGTCGGCCAGGATGGCGAGGTCCTTCTCCAGCAGCAGCACGTCGGCGGCGTCCTTGGCGACGTCGGTGGCCGCGTCGACGGAGATGCCGACGTCGGCGGCGTGCAGCGCGAGCGCGTCGTTGACGCCGTCGCCGAGGAAGGCCACGTCCAGGCCGTTGCGCCGCTGGGCCCGCACGATGCGCGCCTTGTGCTCGGGGCTGACCCGGGCGAACACGACGGCCTGTTCGATGAGCGCGGCCAGCCGGGAGTCGTCGGCGGCCTCGACGTCCTGGCCGGTCAGCACCCGTCCGGCGGGCAGGCCGAGATCGGCGCACAGCTTGGCCGCGACCGCGGGGTTGTCCCCGGTGAGCACCTTGACGGTGATGCCGAGGCCGGCCAGGCGGCGCAGCGCCTGCTCGGCGCCGGCCTTGGGCGGGTCGAGGAAGACCAGCAGGCCGCGGAAGGCGAGGTCGTGCTCGTCGGCCTGGCTGAGGGTCGTCCGGCGGGCGGCGTCGCCGGTCAGCCGCCGGGTGGCCACGGCCACCACCCGGTTGCCGGCGGCGAACTCGGCCTCCAGCACGGCCCTGGCCCGGTCGGCGACCGGGGTGCAGCGCGCCAGGACGGCCTCCGGCGCGCCCTTGGTGACGATCATCCGGCCGTCGTCGTCCTCGACCAGGACCGAGGCGGTTCTGCGTTCGTGGTCGAAGGGCACGACGGCCAGCCGCCGGCCGGGCGGCCCGGGCCGGAGCGCGGCGGCGGCGGGCGCGTCCCACAGGGCGACGTCCAGGGGGTTGCCGCTCGCCGAGCGGCCCGCGTCCCCGTCCTGGCCGCTGACGACGGCCTCGTTGCACAGCAGGCCCAGCTCCAGGACGCGCTCGTCGGGGCTGCCGTCCGGCCCGAGTGAGCGCATGAAGCTGATCCGCCCCTCCGTCAGGGTCCCGGTCTTGTCGGTGAACAGCACGTCGATGTCGCCCAGGTCCTCGATACAGACCAGCCGCTTGACCAGCACCCGGTGCCGGGCCAGCCGGTGGGTGCCGGCGGCCAGGCTGGTCGAGACCACGGCGGGCAAGAGCTGCGGGGAGATGCCGACGGCGATCGCCAGCGAGAACAGCAGCGCGTCCAGCACCGGGCGGTGCAGCACCAGGTTGACGACGAAGATCCCGGCGGTGAGCGCGGCGGCGACGCGCACCAGCAGCATGGAGAACCGGCGCAGCCCGATCTGGAACTCGGTGTCCGGATGGCGGTCGCCGAGCCGGAGCGCGATGCGCCCGAACTCGGTCCGTCCGGCGGTGGCCACCACCACGCCGGTGCCGGACCCGGCGTGCACGACGGTGCCCATCAGCGCGCAACTGGCCAGCTCGGCCAGCGGGCGGTCCGGGCCGACGGGCTCGACGGCCTTGGCCACCGGCAGCGACTCGCCGGTCAGCACCGACTCCTCGCACTCCAGCCCCGCCGACGACACCAGCCGCAGATCGGCCGGGACGATGTCGCCCAGCCGCAGCGTGACGACGTCACCCGGGACCAGCGTGACCACGTCCACCAGCCGGGGAGCGCCGTCCCGCAGGGCCAGGCAGCGGTGCCGGATCTGGGAGTGCAGCGCCTCGGCGGCCTTCTCCGCCCGGTACTCGTTGAAGAAGCCCAGCCCGACCGACACCGTCAGGATCACGCCGATGATGATCGCGTCCGTCGACTCGCCGAGGAAGAACGACGCGGCGGCGGTGACCGCCAGCAGGATCAGCAGGGGCGAGCGCAGCTGGCGGGCCAGCACCGCGAGCCGCCGGGCCCGGTGGGTGCGCAGGGAGTTGGGGCCCACGGCGGCCAGGCGGCGCTCCGCCTCGGCCTGGCTCAGGCCGCCGCCGGTGCCGCCCAGCCGGGCCATGACGTCGCCGACCGGCAGCGCGGCCGCGACCGCGACGTCCAGCCCGCCCTCTCCGGTCATGTCACTGTCCGAGCCGTCCCGCTCGGCCTCCTCCTGGTTCTGGTAACCGGCCCGTCGCCAAGACAAAGGCAACGGCGCTCCACGCCCGTCCCAACGCCCGTCCCAACGCCCGTCCCAACGCCCGTGCCGACGCGGCGGCGTGCCGTCAGTCCTGCGGCCGGACGACCGCCACCGGGCAGCGGGCGTGGTGCAGCACGCCGCGGCTGACCGACCCGAGCAGCGCCGACCCCAGCCCGCCGCGCCCGTGCGACCCCACCACCAGCAGGTCGGCGTGGTCGCAGGCCGCGGTGAGCGCGTCCACGGGGTGCGCCGACGGCGTCTCCCGCACGACGACGACCTCGGGGTGGTCGGCGGCGAACACGTTCACCCGATCGTCGACGACCTGCTGCTGCGCGGCGCGGACCTCGTCCATGGCGTAGGCGGCCTCCGGCGCGAACGCGTGCACGGGCAGCTGCCAGGCGTGCAGCACCCGCAGCGTGGCGCCCCGCAGCCGGGCCTGCTCGAAGGCGTAGGCCAGGGCGGGCTCGCACTCCGGCGAGTCGTCCACCCCGGCCACCACCTCGCCGCGCACCTGCTGCCGGTCGCCGCGCACCACCACGACGGGGCAGCGGGCGTGCCCGGCGACGTGCGTGCTCACCGAGCCCAGCAGCGCGCCGGCGAACCCGCCGAGACCGCGGCTGCCGAGCACGATCTCGGCCGCCTCCTTCTCCTGCCCGCGCAGCACGACGGCCGGCAGACCTTCGACGTCCTGCGTCGTGACCTCGACGGACGGCTGCCGTTCCCGGGCCAGCGCCTCGGCCTCCCGCAGGATCCGCTCGCCCTCGTCCGCCGGCAGGTCGGGCGCCCAGCCCGGGGAGAACCGGCGGATCTGGTACGGCGTGCGGTCCACGGCGTGCACGATCCGCAGCGGCAGCCGCATGCGGAAGGCGTCGTCGGCGGCCCATGCGACGGCGGCGCGCGAGGCCACCGAGCCGTCGGCTCCAACAACGATCATGATGTTCCCTCCTTCGTCACCTCCCATGAGACCCGCCCTCCGGCCGTCCCTCGCAGAGCCGAAGGTCGGCCGGGCCAGGGCCGAAGGGCCTTCCCCGATGCCGGCCGGCGAAGGCGGACGGCATCGGGACAGTGCCGAAGGCCCCGCTTCCGGGGACTTTCGGCCCTGCCGCCGTCCGTCCGGGCTCCGGAGGCTGGAGAGGCCGGAAGACCTGCACGTTTACCGCCCTGAGCAGGGCGAAGACTAGATCCTGAAGACACCTCGCAGCTACTCCGCCGGCCCGAGGGCCACGGCGGGCAGGAAGGACACCCACGTGACGCCCTCGTCCTCTGGCCTGTCGTCGGCGGAGGCAGCCGTACGCCTGGAACGCGACGGCCCCAACCTGCTCCCACGCAAACCGCCCACCCCGCTGTGGCGGCGCGTCCTCACCCAGCTCCGCGATCCGCTGATCATCGTGCTGCTGATCGCCGCGGCGCTGACGATCGGCACCGGCGACTGGACGGACGCCGCGGTGATCGCGCTGGTCATCGTGGTCAACACGGCCGTCGGCGTGACCCAGGAGGTGCGCGCCGACCGCGCCATCACGGCCCTGGCCGAGCTGGCCACCCCCGAGGCCCGCGTGGTGCGCGACGGCCACCAGCGGCAGATCCCCGCCGGTGACGTCGTGGTCGGAGACCTGCTGGTGCTCGCCGAGGGCGACATCGTCCCGGCCGACGCCGAGGTGGTGGAGTCGGCGGCGCTGCTGGTCGACGAGTCGGCGCTGACGGGCGAGTCGGTCCCGGTGGACAAGGACGCGGGCGGGTCGGTCTCCTCGGGCACCGTCGTGGCGCGCGGCAGGGGCCGGGCGGTGGTCACCGCGATCGGCGCGGCGAGCGCGAGCGGGCGCATCGCCTCGCTCATGGTCAAGGGCGCCGGGCTCACGCCGCTGCAGCGCCGTCTGGTCGGGGTCGGACGGCTGCTGGCCGCGGTCGCGGTGCTGCTGTCGGCGCTGGTGCTGGCCCTGGGCCTGGTCCGCGGCCAGCCGGTCGAGCTGATGGTGGTGACCGCGATCAGCCTGGTGGTCGCCGCCGTGCCCGAGTCGCTGCCCGCGGTCGTGACCCTGAGCCTGGCCCTGGGCGCCCGCCGGATGGCGGCCCGTGACGCGCTCGTCCGCAACCTGCCCGCCGTGGAGACGCTGGGCTCGGTGACGGTGCTCGCCACCGACAAGACGGGCACCCTCACCGAGGGCCGGATGGTCGCCCGGCACCTGTGGACCCCGGCGGCCGAGGCCGCGGTCACCGGCTCCGGCTACGCGCCCGACGGCGGGCTCGCCCCCGGTCAGGAACCGGACGAGTTCGCCGCGCTGCTGACCGCCGCGGCGCTGTGCAACGACGCCCGCCTGCGCCCGCCCCAGGAGAGCGGGGAGGAATGGACGGCGCTGGGCGACCCCACCGAGGCCGCGCTGCTGGCCGCCGCCGCCCGGATCGGCCTCGACCGCGCGGACCTCCAGGAACGGTTCCCCAGGGTCGCCGAGCTGCCCTTCGACAGCGACCGCAAGCGGATGAGCACGGTGCACCTGCTGCCGGGCGGCGGCGTCCGCCTGATCTGCAAGGGCGCCCCGGAGGCGCTGCTGCGCCCCGACGTGCTGACCGACGACCCGGAGCTGCGGGCCCGCGCCGCCGAACGCGCCGACCGGTTCGCCCGGGACGGCTACCGCGTGCTGGCGGTCGCCGCCGCCGACCTCGACGCCGTCCCGCATCCCGTGCGGGAGGAGGGGCTGAGGCTGCTCGGGCTCGTCGCGATCCTCGACCCGCCGCGGGCGGCGGCGGGCGCGGCCGTGGCCGACTGCGCGCGGGCCGGCATCAGGACGGTCCTCATCACCGGCGACCATCCGGGCACCGCCCGCGCGGTGGCCGCCGACCTGGGCATCATCGGCGCCGCCGACCGGGTCGTCGACTGCCGGGAGCCCGGCGCGCTCGCCGCGGGCCCGGCCGCCGTCTACGCGCGGGCCACCCCCGAGCAGAAACTCGACATCATCGAGGGCCTGCGCGGCCGGGGCGAGGTCCTGGCGATGACCGGCGACGGCGTCAACGACGGCCCGGCGCTGCGCCGCGCCGACATCGGGGTGGCCATGGGCAGGCGTGGCACGGAGGTCGCCCGGCAGGCCGCCGACCTCGTGCTCGCCGACGACAATCTGGACACCGTCGTGGCGGCCGTCGAGGAGGGCCGGCGGGTCTACGCCAACATCCGCCGGTTCCTGGTCTACGGCCTGTCGGGCGGCGCGTCCGAGATCGCGGTGATGGTGCTGGGCCCGTTCCTCGGGTTGCCGCTGCCGCTGCTGCCCGCGCAGATCCTGTGGATCAACCTGCTCACCCACGGCCTGCCCGGCGTGGCGCTGGGCGGGGAGCCGACGGTGCCGGGAACCATGTCGCAGCCGCCGCGCCCGCCGGGGCAGAGCATCATGGGGGCGGGCCTGTGGCAGCGGGTCGTGCGCATCGCCGTGGTGCTCACGGCCGTCACCCTGGGCGTCGCCGTCTGGGGGTCGATGACCGGGCGGCCCTGGCAGAGCATGGCCTTCTTCGCCCTCGGCGCCACCCAGCTCGGCGTGGCGCTGGGCACCCGGACCCGCCCCGGCACCCTGGCCAACCCGATGCTGCTGCTCGCCGTGGGCGGCGCGTTCGTCCTGCAGCTGGCCGGGATCTACCTGCCGCCGCTGCGCGAGCTGCTCGGCACCCGGCCGCTGTCGCCGGGGGATCTGCTGGTCGTCGTCGCGCTGTCCACGCTGGGCTACGCGGCCGCCCGCCTGGACCGGATCCTGCACCCGTCCCCCACTCCCGCGCAGGACTGAGAACGGCGCCCGGCGGAGAACCGCCGGGCGCCGTTCCAACAGTCGTCAGGACGCGGGGACCGGGAAGGACGCCGCCAGGCTCTCGCCCCACTGCCTGGCCCGCTCCAGCTCGCCCGGCACCAGCGGCCCCTGCGTGCCGGTCACGTAGAAGCTGCACGGCGGCGCGGCGAGCCGGACACCGAGGCGGCGCAGCCGCTTGGCGACCGCCCGGCCCGCCGAGCCCGGCAGGCGGGGCTTGGCCACGCGGGTGTCGAACGCCGCCGAGCAGAGCCCGGCCGACGACGTGCTGAGCGTGGCCAGCCACTCGCGCACGCCCCTGCCGCGGGACACCAGCGGCCCGGCGGCCTGCTGGGCGGCCGACTCGCGGGTGGAGGCCCGGCTCATGGAGAAGGCGTGCGTGGGGCCGCCCACCACCAGGAGGGTGACGTCGTCCCCCACGTGCGCGGGGGCCGAGCCGACCTCCGCCGCCTCGGCCCGCATCCGGGTGGCCAGCCCCTCCGCCACGGCCTGGGCGATCCGCTCGGTGTTGCCGTACATGGACTCGTAGACGACCAGTGCCTTCATCTCACGCCTCCGGCCGTTCCGGCAGGATGGGTTCGAGGTGGAACATCCCGGTCACCACCTCGCTCGGCTCGGGCCGCGGCTCGATCCGTCCGGCGACCGCCGACAGCACGTCCCTGGCGGTGATCAGGCCCACCAGGCCGTCGCCGGACAGCACGGGCACGGCGTCCACGTCGGCGTCCAGCATGGCGGCGGCGACCCTGCCCAGCGGGGTGTCCGGCGCCACCCGGGGCGTGCGCGCGCCGCCGAGCAGGTCGCGCACCTCGCGGCCGGCCTGCTCCTGCGGCCCGCCGGACCAGGACGCGGCCAGGCACTCCCTGGTCAGGATGCCCAGCAGGCGCCCTCCGTCGAGGACCGGCAGGTGGTGCACGCCGGCCCGGCGCATCAGCTCCCACGCCATCAGCGGCGACTCCTCGGCCTTGACGGCCACCAGGACGCGGCTCATGACCTGTCCCGCCGTCGGCGACCCGTTCCTGACCTGTCCAGTCGTCGGGAACCCGTTCATGACCGCTCCTCCGCGTCCGGCCGGACCACGGCCACCGGGCAGGTCACGTGGTGCAGCACGCCGTGGCTGACCGAGCCGAGCACGGCGGAGGCGAACCCGCCCCGGCCGCGCGAGCCCACGACGACCAGGTCGGCCGATCCGGCCGCCTGCATCAGGGCGGTGACCGGGTGGGCGCACGGCTGCTCGTCGGTGACGACCAGGTCCGGGTTGGCCTCCCGCCAGGGCACGATCCGCTCGCGCGCCGCGCCGGTCTCCTCGCTCATCAGGTCCTGGATCAGGGTGTTGTACGTGACCGCGTACGGGGAGAAGACGGGCATCTGCCAGGCCGAGACCACGTGCAGCCGGGCGCCGCGGGCCCTGGCCTGCTCGACGGCGTACTCCATGGCCGCCTGCGCGTCCGGCGACCCGTCGTAGCCCACCACCACCCTGCCGTGCTCGGCGGGGGCGGCGGGGGCGCGGACGACCACGACCGGCCCCGACGCGTGCCCGGCCACCGCCAGGCTCACCGAGCCGACCGTCATCCCGGCGAACCCTCCGAGCCCCCGGCTGCCCAGCACCACTCCACGGGCCGTCGCCGACTCGCGGATCAGCTCCCCGGCCACGTTCCCGGACAGCAGCTCGGTCGTCACCTTGACGTCGCCGGCCGACGCGCGGGCCCGGTCGGCGGCCTCCGCCAGCAGGCGGGCGCAGTGCTCGGCGTTCCCTTCGTGCAGCCACTGCGGGCCGACGTGCACGAGACGCAGGTCCAGGCCCCGCCGCCGCGCGTCGGCGGCCGCCCATTCCACCGCTCCGGTCGCCGGGACGGACCCGTCCACACCGACGACGATGTGAGTGCTCATCGCGCATCTCCTTCACCGGTCGAAGCTCTCACCCTCAGGCTCCTCCGGGCGGCGGCGCGGCGCCGGAGGAGGAAGTCCCGCCCGGCAGGGCCCTTGGTCCTCATCGGCATCGCGGGGAGAAGATCTGGCACGATCCGGTCACGCCATCGGCTCGCCCTCCCCACGCTCTGTACTGTCGATGAGCGCCCCCTCCTCGCGCAGTAGCCCGCTCAACGTGAGGACGTCCTCATGACCGAAGAAGCGGTTCCCCCTGTCGCAGCGCCCGCCGCTCCCGCCCGCACCGGCGACCTGCTGGAAAAAACCCCAGCTGGCGGAGATGTTCGCCCTGGCCAAGAAGCTGGACGGCACCTGGCCGGTCTTCGCTCGGAGCCTGGATCCCGCCGACGACCCGGCGCTCCTGCGCGGCCGCTACCGGGCGGTGACCGCGTCCACCGCCCGCTGGTCGGTGCGGCGCAAGCACGTCGAGGACTGCGTGGCCGCCTGGGTCCTGCTGCCCATGCTCGGCGCAGCCGTCGTCTTCGTGGTCTCGGTGTTCTCCGTCACCTCCGTGCAGAAGATCTTCCTGGCCGTCGTGGGTCTCACGGTCTTCATCTGGGTCTCCGTCTGGATCGAGAACCGGCGGCATCGCCCGCTCTTCCGCTACCTTCTCGACCCGCTGATCACCATGCTGGGAATCGGCTGCTTCCCGGCCGCCCTGTACCTCCGCCACGCCACCGGCCCGGCGTGGGCGGTCGACCTGGCGAGCCGGGGATGGATGCCGATCCCCCAGAGCATCGGCACCGTCTGCTGCGCCCTGGTTCTCGGGATGATCCCGGTCAAGGTGGTGATGTGGCAGTGGGACCGCGAGTCCCGCGCCTCGCCCACCGAGCCGCTCTTCGAGCAGCTGGCGGCCATCCTGGCCCGCGCCGAACCCGACCGCCGCGGACAGCTCCCGCCGGGGACGCGCAGGGAGATCCTCGCTCTCCTGGGCAAGGTCTCCTTCCTGCTGCGGGTCGGCATCCCGACCGCCGCCCGGGGCGGGACGCCGCTGACCAGGGCCGTGGTCCGCGCCCGCGCGGTCGAGGCGTCCAGGGCCGTCATCGACCTCCAGTTGTGGGTGGCGCTGCCGTCCAGGACCGCCTACGACGACCTCCGCACCCGCGTCGCCGAGCTGACCCGCACGGTCATCACGGGCGAGTACGACCGGCTCCCCACCCGCGACACCACCCCCGAGGAGACCCGCCGGACGTGGCACGCCCGCGTTCTGGAGACCGTCCGGACCCTGGTCATCGCCCTGCTGCCGGTGGCCGGCCTGGTGACCGCCGACCGGCTGGGCCTCAGGCTCCCGGCCCCCTTCGACGACGGCGCCATGATCGCCGTCGTGGCCTGGGCCGTCGTGCTCCTCCTGGGGTTCCTCGACCCGAACTTCGCCTCCCACCTGGCCGCCGCCCGTGACCTGACCACGCTCCCGACGTTCAACCGGAACACGGACAAAGGCGCGTAGCGCGGCCCGTCCCGTCAGGAGGACGTCAGGCGCGCGAGCGTCTGGTGGGCGATCTCCCACTCCTCGTCGGTGGGGATGACGAGGACGGGCACCTCGGCGCCGGGGACGGACACCGCGCGCTCGCCGGACGTCCCCGCGGCGTTGAGCACGGGGTCCACCGCGACGCCGATCCGCTCCAGCCCCGCCAGGCAGGCGGCGCGGGTGGCGGCGTCGTGCTCGCCGACGCCGCCGGTGAGCACGATCGCGTCCACCCGGCAGCCGAGCAGCGCGTGGTAGGCGCCGACGTACTTGCGGATGCGCCGGGTGTAGATCTCCAGGGCCAGCCTGGCCTCGTCGTCGTCGCGGGCGCGTACCTGGCGCATGTCGCCGGACCCGGTGAGCGCGAGCAGGCCGCCGCGGTGGCTGAGCTCGTGCTCCACCTGCTGGGCGTCCAGGCCGCCGGTGCGGGCCAGGTACGCGGCCAGCGCCGGGTCGACATCGCCCGAGCGGGTGCCCATGACCAGCCCTTCCAGCGGCGTCATGCCCATGGAGGTGTCGACGCTGCGCCCGCCGGAGATCGCGGTGGCGCTGGCGCCGTTGCCGAGGTGGAGCACGATCAGGTTGAGCCCGGCCAGGTCGCGGCCCAGGACGGCCGCGGCGCGGCGGGAGACGTACGCGCACGAGGTGCCGTGGAAGCCGAAGCGCCGCACGCCCTGCGCCCGCCACTCGCGCGGCACCGCGTACGTGTACGCCTCGGGCGGCAGCGTGCGGTGGAACGCGGTGTCGAACACGGCCACCTGCGGCACGTCCGGGAACACCTTGAGCGCCAGCCGGATGCCGGTCAGGTTGACCGGGTTGTGCAGGGGCGCGAGCGGGGCCAGCTCCTCGATCGCGGCGATGACGTCGTCGTCGATGAGCACCGCGTCGGTGAACCGGGTGCCGCCGTGCACCACCCGGTGCCCGACCGCGACCGGCGCCGGCTCGGGCCCGGCGGCGGCGAACGCCGCCAGCATCGCCTCCAGCCCGTCCCCGTGCCCGGGGAAGGGACGTTCCCGGACGTACGGCGGCCCGTCCCCGCCGTGGTGCGTGATTCGCCCGCGGTCCTCCCCGATGCGCTCGACCAGCCCTCGGGCGGCGCGCTCGCGGGTGTGCGGATCGACGAGCTCGTACTTGATGGAGGAGGATCCCGTGTTCAGCACGAGAATGGGGTCGGCCATGCCCCTGACCCTAAGTCCGTTCCGGGGGCCGGGTGGCGGCACGGATGCCGCTCGGGACTTCCGGCCCTACCGGCCCGGCCGCGCCCCGCGTTGTGATGGGAGAGCCACGAGGCCGCCACCCCCGGACGGAGCGGGCCGTGGGACGACCGCCGTGGCAAGCTGACCTGGAAGACCGACGACTCCGAGTGGGAGGCCAGACAGCGATGCTCGTCCGCGAGGTCATGAGCAGCCCGGCCGTCACCGTCCGCGACACCGATCCGGTGCGGCGGGCCGTGCGGGTCCTGCACGGCCACGACATCACCGCCGCGCCGGTCGTCGGCGACGACGGGCGGCTCGTGGGCGTGGTCAGCGAACTGGACCTGCTGCGGGGGGAGTTCGAGCCCGATCCCCGCGCGACCGTCCTTCCGGCCGCGCCGGCCGACGAGCCGCCGCCCCGCCAGGTCATGGACGTCATGAGCCGCGACGTCGTCACGGTCACCGAGACCACCGACGTCACCGTCGCCATCGATCTCATGGTCCGCGAGCGGGTCAAGAGCCTGCCCGTCGTGACCGGCGGCCGGATCGCCGGGATGGTCAGCCGCCGTGACCTGATGGCCATGCTCGCCCGTCCCGACGAAGACCTGCGCCAGGCGGTCGAGGCCGCGCTGCGCGAGCAGTACCCGGCGGGCCCGAGCTGGGACGTCACCGTCCGCGACGGCGTGGCCGAGCTGCGCGGGCCGTCCCGGCAGCAGGCCGACCACATCGCCGGCGTGCTGGCCCGCACGGTGCCCGGCGTCGTGCGGGTCAGACATGTCCGGCCGTCGCCGTGAGGACCGGCCGTCCATGACATGGCCGCTCTCTCCGCCTCGCTGTCAGCCGACCAGGACGTCGTCGCCGAAGCGGCGCCGGTCGACGACGCGGCCCGTGCGGGCGTCGAGCTTGACCAGCGACGAGCCGCCGTCCAGGTCGAAGAAGCGAATGGCGGACGCCGCCATCCCCGGGTGGGGCTTCTTCGCTTCATGGTTCCGCCTGTTCGTGCGTTGGCGCTGACAAGTCGCGGCACTGGCGGGATGGAGCAAATACGAGCCAGACGGCCCCGTCAAGAGCCCCCGAAGCCCGGAGCGGCGGAAAACGCGCTCCACCTCGGACCGGCCGCCGCCCGTCGCCGTGAAACTTTCACGACCAGCCGACCGAAAACTTTCGGCAGCTAGCGCCCCTGGATGACACACCTCTTCAAGCAAGTCGGCTCCGAAAGTTTTACCCGAACCTTGACAACTTTCGGAGAGATCCACACACTGAGTGCCCGAGCCCGGCTCCCCCCACCCGCTCCCGAGCGCACTGGACGCACCCCTCCGAAGTGCGTCCGCACGACCTTCCCCCCATGATTCGCGTACGGAGGCTCCAGCATGCGTGTCACCGCCATGTCCCCACCGACCGCCGGACGGCCCCCCGGCGCCCGCCGCCGGGCGCTGATCACCGGCGCACTCGGCGCGCTCGGCCTGCTCACGGCACTGGCGACGGCGATCCCGGCCGATGCCGCGGCGAGCACGCTCGGCGCGGCCGCCGCGCAGAGCGGCCGCTACTTCGGCACCGCCATCGCCGCGGGCAAACTCGGCGACTCCGCCTACACGACGATCGCCAACCGCGAGTTCACCATGGTGACGGCCGAGAACGAGATGAAGATCGACGCCACCGAGCCCAACCGGGGGCAGTTCACCTTCACCAACGGCGACCGGGTCTACAACTGGGCCGTGCAGAACGGCAAGCGGGTACGCGGCCACACCCTGGCCTGGCACTCCCAGCAGCCCGGCTGGATGCAGTCGTTGTCGGGCAGCTCGCTGCGCCAGGCGATGATCGATCACATCAACGGCGTCATGTCCCACTACAAGGGCAAGATCTACGCCTGGGACGTGGTCAACGAGGCCTACGCCGACAGCGGCGGCGGCCGGCGCGACTCCAACCTCCAGCGCACCGGCAACGACTGGATCGAGGTGGCCTTCCGCACCGCGCGCGCCGCCGACCCGGCCGCCAAGCTCTGCTACAACGACTACAACATCGACAACTGGACCTGGGCCAAGACGCAGGGCGTCTACAACATGGTCAAGGACTTCAAGGCCCGGGGCGTGCCGATCGACTGCGTCGGCCTGCAGTCGCACTTCAACGGCAACAGCCCGTACAACAGCAACTACCGCACGACCATCCAGAGCTTCGCCGCGCTGGGCGTGGACGTGCAGATCACCGAGCTGGACATCCAGGGCGGCTCGGCCACCACGTACGCCAGTGTCGTCAACGACTGCCTGGCGGTGCCTCGGTGCGCCGGCATCACCACCTGGGGCGTGCGCGACACCGACTCCTGGCTCGGTTCCGGCGCCGCCGCGCTGCTCTTCGACGGCAACGGCAACAAGAAGGCCGCCTACACGGCGGTGCTCAACGCACTGAACGGCGGCAGCACGTCGCCGCCGCCCGGCGGCGGTGGCGCGGGCCAGATCAGGAGCACGGCCGCCGGCCGCTGCGTGGACGTGCCCAGCGCCAGCACCACGGACGGCACCGCGGTGCAACTGTGGGACTGCAACGGTCAGAGCAACCAGCAGTGGACCCAGACCTCGGCAGGAGAACTGAAGGTCTACGGCAACAAGTGCCTGGACGCCGGGGGCACGGGCAACGGCGCCAGGATCCAGATCTACTCCTGCTGGGGCGGCGACAACCAGAAGTGGCGCGTCAACTCCGACGGCACGATCGTGGGCGTGCAGTCCGGGCTGTGCCTGGACGCCGTGGGCGGCGGCACCGGCAACGGCACGGGGCTGCAGCTGTACACCTGCTGGGGCGGCAGCAACCAGAAGTGGACCTACAACGCGAGCGCCGCGTGAGCGTCGCCCGTCCGTCGCGCCGGGGCCTGGCGCCCCGGCGCGGCCTCGCCCGCTGACCACGCCCTCCCCCGGCCCCGCGAGGCCGGGGAGCGGCCCGCACCTCATGAAACTTTCATGGTGACGGGCAGCGCGCCGCCGTCTCCGTGGAGACAGAACTCCAGGCGGGAGGGCATGCGCAGGACAAGGCCCGGCTCGGCCGGAGATCCCCTCATTGACGCCGGAACGGACCGTCGGTTGTACTCCCTCACTACGAAGCAGTCCCGTCGGCAGGACGATGTTAGCGCTAACAGCCCCGTACGCCATCCAGCCAAGGAGCCCTGAATGCCACACCCGATGACGCGGGACACGACGGTGACCTGATCGGCCAGTTGTTAGCGCTAACAACGCCGCCGAAAGCCCAGGCACCGGCCCTCGAAGGCCCTGACCTGCCGCCCCCCTCCGTGACCGGCCCCGGCCGTTCACCGCCCCCCATCCCAAGGAGCTCCGCATGTCCTTGAGCCGCCGTCAGCTCTTCCAGGCCACGGGCGCGACCGCCGCGCTCTCCGTCGTCGGTCGGATGGCCGGCGCGTCCCCCGCCCTGGCCGCAGTCCCCTGGAGCAGGCCCGACCTCGGCGTCTCAGCCTACGAGTTCGACCTCGGCCAGGTCCGGCTGACCGCCGGCCGCCTGCTGGACAACCAGAACCGCACCCTCGCCTACCTGCGCTTCGTCGACGTCGACCGGCTGCTGTACGTCTTCCGCGCCAACCACCGGCTGTCCACCGGCGGCGCCGCGCCCAACGGCGGCTGGGACGCGCCCGGCTTCCCCTTCCGGTCGCACGCGCAGGGCCATTTCCTGACGGCGTGGGCGCAGGCGTACGCCGTGCTCGGTGACACCGCCTGCCGCGACAAGGCGCGCTCCATGGTGGCGGAGCTGGCCAAGTGCCAGGCGAACAACCCGGCCGCCGGGTTCGCCGCCGGTTACCTGTCCGGTTTCCCGGAGTCGGACTTCACGGCCCTGGAGAACCGCACGCTGACCAACGGCAACGTGCCCTACTACTGCGTCCACAAGACCCTGGCCGGGCTGCTGGACGTCTGGCGGCTGATCGGCGACACCCAGGCCAGGACCGTGCTGCTCGCCCTGGCGGGCTGGGTGGACGCCCGGACGTCGCGACTGTCCGCCGCCCAGGCGCAGGCCATGCTCGGCACCGAGTTCGGCGGCATGAACGCCGTGCTGACGGACCTGTACCAGGCGACCGGCGACCCCCGCTGGCTGGCCGCCGCCCAGCGGTTCGACCACGCGGCCGTGTTCGACCCGCTGGCCGCGAACCAGGACCGGCTCAACGGCCTGCACGCCAACACCCAGGTGCCCAAGTGGATCGGCGCGGCCCGCGAGTACAAGGCGACGGGCGCCACCCGCTACCGCGACATCGCCGTCAACGCCTGGGCCATCACGGTCGGCGCGCACACGTACGTGAACGGCTCCAACAGCCAGGCCGAGCACTTCCGCGCTCCCGGCGCGATCGCCTCCTACCTGACCCGGGACACCGGCGAGGCGTGCAACACCTACAACATGCTCAAGCTGACCCGGGAGTTGTGGCTGCTGTCCCCCGGCCGCGCCGACTACTTCGACTACTACGAGAACGCCCTGCTCAACCACCTGCTCGGCCAGCAGAACCCGGCCGACGCGCACGGTCACGTCACCTACTTCACCCCGCTCAACCCCGGCGGACGGCGAGGCGTCGGACCGGCCTGGGGCGGCGGCACCTGGAGCACCGACTACGGCACGTTCTGGTGCTGCCAGGGCACCGGGATCGAGACCAACACCAAGCTCATGGACTCGATCTACTTCCACGACGACACCACCCTGTTCGTGAACCTGTTCGTGCCCTCCGTCCTCGACTGGAGCCGGCGCGGCATCACGGTCACCCAGACCACCTCCTATCCGGTCAGCGACACCACGTCGCTCCAGGTCACCGGCAACGTGAGCGGGTCGTGGACGATGCGCGTCCGGATCCCGGCCTGGACGCAGGGCGCGACGATCAGCGTCAACGGTGTCCGGCAGGACGTCACGGCCGCGCCGGGCAGCTACGCCGCCCTCACCCGGTCGTGGTCGTCCGGCGACACCGTGACCGTGCGCCTGCCCATGCGGGTGGTCATGAAGGCCGCCGGCGACAACCCGAACGTGCAGGCCGTGACGTACGGGCCGGTCGTGCTGTCGGGCGACTACGGGGAGACGAGCCTGTCGTCGGCCCCGGTCCTGACCCCGTCCTCGATCACCCGGACCAGCACCACCGCGCTCGCCTTCACGGCGACGGCGAGCGGCGCGCAGGTGCGCCTGGAGCCGTTCCAGGACGCCCACGGCCACAACTACGTCGTCTACTGGAACACCCAGGGCGGCTCGGCGGCGGGGGCCGGTTTCCGGCTGGTCAACGCGGCTAGCGGGCTGGTGCTCGGCATCCAGGACATGTCCACCGCCGACGGCGCCCCCGCCCTGCAGTGGACCGACAACGGCACCGCCGACCACGACTGGGTCCCGATCGTCGACGGCGCCGCGCTGCGCTTCCGCAACGGCAACAGCGGGAAGGTGCTCGGCGTCGAGAACATGTCGGCCGCCGACAACGCGCCGGTGCTCCAATGGGGTGACACGGGCACCGCCGACCACCGGTGGACGATCACCGACGTCGG
Source organism: Nonomuraea sp. NPDC001636 (assembly GCF_040298265.1). Taxonomy (NCBI): domain Bacteria; kingdom Bacillati; phylum Actinomycetota; class Actinomycetes; order Streptosporangiales; family Streptosporangiaceae; genus Nonomuraea; species Nonomuraea sp. NPDC001636. The sequence goes on along the minus strand of NZ_JBEOZT010000008.1, from coordinate 248,979 downwards.
CGACGGCTCGGTCAAGATCCGCAACGTCAACAGCTCGAAGCTGCTGGCCGTCCAGAACGGCTCGACCGCCAACGGCGCGCGGGTGGTGCAGGCCGCCGACGACGGCAGTCCGGACAACCAGTGGCGGTTCCTGCCGAACGGCGCGCGGCGCCTGCAGAACGTGGGCACCGGGATGGTGCTCGGGGTCACCGGCATGTCCACGGCCGACGGCGCGCTCGTCGTCCAGTGGGGCGACAACGGCACCGCCGACCACCTGTGGACCGCCGTCGCCGACACCGGCGGCTACCTGCGGCTGCGCAACTCCCACAGCCAGAAGGTGCTGGGCGTGGAGAACATGGGCACCGCCGCCGGGTCGCGGGTCGTGCAGTGGGCCGACAACGGCACCGCCGATCATCGCTGGCGGCTGCGCCACGCGTCGGGCGCCGCCTTCCGCGTCCAGTGCGCGGGCGGCGGCCGGGTCCTCGGCGTCGCCGGCGCGTCCCAGGGCGCGCAAATCGTGCTCGCCGACGACGACGGCTCGGACGACAACCTCTGGAGGTTCCTGTGAGACGTGTCCTCGCGGCTCTCTCGGCCCTGCTCCTCGTGGGCGTGCTGCTCACCGCCCAGGAGGCGTCGGCCGCGACGGTCGACACCAACATCTGGTACGTCCTGGTCAACCGCAACAGCGGCAAGGCCCTGGACGTCTACAACCTGTCCACCGCCGACGGCGGCCGCATCACCCAATGGACCAGGAACAACCAGAACCAGCAGCAATGGCAGTTCGTCGACTCCGGCGGCGGCTACTACCGCATCAAGTCCCGCCACTCCGGCAAGGTCCTGGACGTCTACAACTTCTCCACCGCCAACGGCGGCTCCATCGTCCAATGGGCCGACCTCAACGGCACCAACCAGCAATGGAAACTCTCCGACAGCCCCGACGGCTACGTCAGACTCATCTCCCGCCACAGCAACAAGGCCCTGGAGGTCCAAGGAGCCGCCACCGCCGACGGCGCCAACATCGTCCAGTACGACGACTGGGGCGGCGCCAACCAGCAATGGCAGCTCGTCCCGGTCAACGGCACCGGCGGCGGCAATTACGCCAACCCGGTCGTGTGGCAGGACTTCGCCGACGGCGACATCGTCCGGGTGGGAGACGCCTACTACTACTCGGCCTCGACCATGCACTACTCGCCGGGCGCGCCGATCCTGCGCTCCTACAACCTGGTCGACTGGGAGTACGCCGGGCATTCCGTGCCGAGGCTCGACTTCGGCTCCGGCGCCTACGACCTCAACGGCGGCCGGGCGTACGTGAAGGGCATCTGGGCCTCGGCCTTCAACTACCGGCCCGGCAACGGCACCTTCTACTGGCTCGGCTGCGTCGAGTTCAACCGGACCTACGTCTACACCGCCTCCGCCGTGGACGGCACGTGGACCAAACGCTCACAGATCAACAACTGCTACTACGACGCCGGCCTGCTGGTCGACTCCGACGACACCATGTACGTCGCCTACGGCAACAGCACCATCAGCGTGGCCCAGCTCTCGGCCGACGGGCTCAGCCAGGTGCGCGCGCAGCAGGTGTTCCAGACGCCCAGCAACGTCGGCACCCTGGAAGGGTCCCGCTTCTACAAGCGGAACGGCTACTACTACATCTGGCTGACCCGCCCCGCCAACGGCCAGTACGTGCTGCGCTCCACCTCGCCATGGGGCCCGTACGAGATGCGCCAGGTCCTGCTCGACCTGCCCGGCCCCGTCGCCGGCGGCGGCGTCCCGCACCAGGGCGGGCTCGTCCAGACGCAGAACGGCGACTGGTACTACATGGCGTTCGTCGACGCCTACCCCGGCGGACGCGTCCCGGCCCTGGCGCCGATCACCTGGACCGGCGACTGGCCGGTCGTGCAGACCGTCAACGGCGGCTGGGGCGTCAACTACCCGAGGCCGAACATCCAGACCAGCCGGACCGTGACGTCCATGATCGGCCCGGACACCTTCACCTCGGCCACGCTCGGCCCCCGCTGGGAGTGGAACCACAACCCCGACACCAGCCGCTTCTCCACCGGCAACGGCCTGCGCCTGCAGACCGCGACCGTCACCGGCGACCTCTACGCCGCCCGGAACACGCTGACGCACCGCATCCAGGGCCCGTCCTCGACGGCGACGATCGAGCTCGACCCCGCGCAGATGGCCGACGGCGACCGCGCCGGGCTGGCGATGCTGCGCGACCAGTCGGCCTGGATCGGCGTCAAACGCGACAACGGCGTCAGCCGGGTCGTGATGACCAACGGCCTGACCATGAACGGCTCGTGGCAGACCGCCGGCACCGGCGCCGAGGCGGCGAGCGCGAACGTCCCGGGCGGCCGGATCTGGTTGCGGGTCACCGCCGACATCCGGCCCGGGTCCGGCCGTCAGGCCCGTTTCTCCTACAGCACCGACGGCAGCACCTTCGTGGGGCTCGGCCCGGCCTTCACGCTGAACAACGCCTGGCAGTTCTTCATGGGTTACCGCTTCGGGATCTTCAACTACGCCACCAAGTCCCTCGGCGGCGCGGTCACCGTGCGCCGCTTCGACCTGACCACCCCCTGACACGGCATCGGAGCACATGGTGAAACTCAGTCCCCTGACCGTCCTCGCGACAGTGGCCGCGTTACTGGCGAGCCTGCTGGTCGCCGCCCAGCCCGCCGACGCGGCCACCGTCGACACCAACGCCTGGTACGTCCTGGTCAACCGCAACAGCGGCAAGGCCCTGGACGTCTACAACCTGTCCACCGCCGACGGCGGCCGCATCACCCAATGGACCAGGAACAACCAGAACCAGCAGCAATGGCAGTTCGTCGACTCCGGCGGCGGCTACTACCGCATCAAGTCCCGCCACTCCGGCAAAGTCCTGGACGTCTACAACTTCTCCACCGCCAACGGCGGCTCCATCGTCCAATGGGCCGACCTCAACGGCACCAACCAGCAATGGAAACTCTCCGACAGCCCCGACGGCTACGTCAGACTCATCTCCCGCCACAGCAACAAGGCCCTGGAGGTCCAAGGAGCCGCCACCGCCGACGGCGCCAACATCGTCCAGTACGACGACTGGGGCGGCGCCAACCAGCAATGGCAACTCGTGCGGACGGACGGCGGCAACCCCGGCATGTGTGACCTCCCCTCGACCTACCGCTGGACCTCGACCGGCCCGCTGGCCACGCCGAAGGCGGGCTGGGTCTCGCTCAAGGACTTCACCGTCGCCCCCTACAACGGGCGGCATCTGGTCTACGCCACGACCCACGACACGGGGACGAAGTGGGGGTCGATGAACTTCAGCCCGCTCGCCAACTGGTCCGACATGGCCTCGGCCACGCAGAACACGATGTCCTTCTCCGCCGTCGCCCCCACGCTGTTCTTCTTCGCCCCCAAGAACGTCTGGGTGCTCGCCTACCAGTGGGGCGGGCCCGCCTTCTCGTACCGGACCTCCACCGACCCCGCCAACCCCAACAGCTGGTCGGCGCCGCAGACGCTCTTCTCCGGCAGCATCTCGGGCTCCGGGACGGGCCCCATCGACCAGACGGTCATCGGCGACAACACCGACATGTACCTGTTCTTCGCCGGGGACAACGGCAAGATCTACCGGGCGAGCATGCCCATCGGGAACTTCCCCGGCAGCTTCGGCACGGCCTCGACCGTGGTCATGAGCGACACGACGAACAACCTGTTCGAAGCCGTCCAGGTCTACAAGCTCCAGGGCCAGAACCGGTACCTGATGATCGTCGAGGCGATCGGCGCGCAGGGCCGCTACTTCCGCTCGTTCACCGCCACCAGCCTGAACGGTTCCTGGACGCCCCAGGCCGCCACCGAGGGCAACCCGTTCGCCGGCAAGGCCAACAGCGGCGCCACCTGGACGAACGACATCAGCCACGGCGAGCTGGTCCGCACCGGCGCCGACCAGACCATGACCGTCGACCCGTGCAACCTGCAACTCCTCTACCAGGGCCGCAGCCCCAGCTCGGGCGGCGACTACGGCCTCCTGCCCTACCGGCCGGGCGTGCTGACGCTGCAGCGCTGACGCCGTGAGCCGGTGACCCTCGCGGCTCCCACTTGAAATGTCACGGGCCCACCCCTCCGCCGAGGGGTGGGCCCGTGACGGCTCCGAGCTACCTGAGCCAGGCGTTGCGGCGGACGATCGGCAGGTTGCCCAGCCCGAGCGTGCCGCCCGCGCCGGTCATCGCCAGGCCGATCAGGACGATCGCGTAGACGATGTGCTCGTCCAGGAACGGGTTGGTGGCCAGCGGCAGTTCGGCGGCCCACATCAGGGTCAGCATGAGCGTGCCGGCGACCGCCGCGATCCGGGTGCCCACGCCCAGCACCAGCGCCAGGCCGATGCCGGCCAGACCGGCCATGAACAGCCAGTCCACCCACGCCTGACCGGCCAGGGCCGAGAACAGGCCGCCCAGCGCGTTCTCGCCGGCGCCCTTGAGGAAGCCCGTCGTCGGGCTGCCGCCCGCGATCCACGCCTTGCCCGCCGGGGTCGCGAACCCCCACCCGAACGTCTTGTCCAGGAACGCCCACAGGAAGATCCAGCCGATCGCGATCCGGGCGACGGCCCAGACGTAGTCGACCGGGGTACGCGCCGCCTGCACGGGGGCGACGTCCAGCACGGGCCGGTTGATGGTGGTGGCCATGGCGGGCCTCCCTTTCGGTGGGGGGTGTGCGTCCTTGTCTCACCCCCATTCCACTGCGGGCGCCCGCTCCCGGTCAGTGTCGTACGCCCCCCGCTGGAAGGACCTTGGTCCTCAGGGCCGTCCGTCCCGGGGCCGCCCGGCCGGGGCCGGTCCTTCGGCTGCCGGAGGTGGGACTTTGGGCCCTATCCCGGTGGCCGTCGTTCTCGTAGCTTCGCGTCGGGGGCATCGTGCTTCCGCTGACGAACGCCGGCCACCGGCCGTCCGCGAAGGTGAGGAGACGGACATGCATTTTCGGGCGCGGCCTGGCACGGGCAGGCGGGCGGTGCTGAAGGTCTCCGGCGACCTGGACCTGGCCACGCAGGCGGGGTTCCGCGCCCGGATCGCCGCCGCCCTCGCCGAGCAGGGCACGCGGCTCGTCCTCGACCTCAGCGGGGTGACCTTCATGGACGCCCGCGGGCTGGCCGCGCTGGTGGCCGCGCGCGACCTGGCGACCGCCCGCCACGGCAGCCTCCGGCTGAGGGGGGTGACGCCGGCCGTCCTGCGGTTGCTGGAGGTGACCCGGCTCGACCGGACGTTCTCCCCGGTCTCCCTCGCGGACGTGCGCCCCGCCGCGTGACCGGCGCTCAGCGTGTGGTGCGGGTCTGTTCCCAGCGGTGCAGCAGGCCGGGCAGCTCGGCGAGCATGAACTGGTAGAAGTCACGCATCTCGGCCAGCCTGGTGTGGGCCGGGTCGCCGGAGGCGGTGGTGGCGATGCCGGTCGCGGCGGCCTGCAGCAGGACGCGCACCATGGTGTTCTGGGCGGAGAACAGGGTGGGCCAGGCGTTCTCCCGCAGCCGGTAGTGCTCACGGCGCCGCCCGGACGGCCGTCCGGCGACCGTCCTGCACGCCTTCAGCCGTCACCTGCTGCCCCACGACGCGCCGGGCGGTCTGGACTATCCGGCATGGGTGCACACCACCGGCTTCTGGTACCTGCCCGCCCCGCCGGACTGGACGCCCTCGCCGGAGCTGGCCGCCTTCCTGGCCGAGGGCCCGCCCCCGGTGTACGTCGGGTTCGGCAGCATGGCCGGCGCCGATCCGCGGCGGCTCGGCCGGCTCGTCGCCGAGGCCGTCCGGCGGGCGGGGGTGCGGGCCGTGCTGGCCACCGGGTGGGGCGGCATCCAGGCCGCCGACCTGCCCGACGGCGTGCACCTGCTCGACCAGGCGCCGCACGACTGGCTGCTGCCGCGCACGGCCGCGATCGTCCATCACGGCGGCAGCGGCACCACCGCCGCGGCCCTGCTGGCCGGGCGTCCGCAGGTGATCTGCCCGTTCGTCGCCGACCAGCCGTTCTGGGCGTCCCGCGCGCACGCCGCGGGGGTGGCCGTGCCGCCCCGGCCGCAGCGGCGCCTGACCCCGGACGGCCTGGCCGCCGCCATCGGCCTGGCCGCCACCGACGCCCGGATGGCGGCCACGGCCGCCGAGCTCGGGCAGCGCGTACGGGCCGAGAACGGCCTCGGCCGCGCCGTCACGGTCCTGGAATCCCTGCGCTGATCACGTCGCCGGAGAAGCTCCTCCGGCGGAACTGTTAGGGTGATCGCCGGTGCGCCGGGAAGTCTGGTCGGCAACGTGTACGACGACGGCCGGAGCCCTTTCCATGATCACATCTGCGCGGCCCACGTGACGGGCGCCCTGCTGACCGCGTTCGCGGGCCTGCTGCTGCTGGCGGTGCTGCTGTCCAGCCTGGCCCACCGCACCGTGCTGTCCACGGCGGCGCTGTTCCTGGTGGCCGGGTTCGTGCTCGGCGACGGCGTGCTCGGCGTCGTCTCGCTCAAGCCCGGCGACGACCTGGTGGCGACGCTGGCCGAGCTGGCGCTGTTCACGGTGCTGTTCACCGACGGCATGCGGGTGGGCTGGGCCGAGCTGCGCAGCGCGTGGCGCCTGCCGGGGCGGGCGCTCGGCTGGGGCCTGCCGCTCACCCTGGTCATCACCGCCGCCGGCGCGCACTACCTGCTCGGGCTGGGCTGGGTCGAGTCGCTGCTGATCGGCGCGATCCTGGCCCCGACGGATCCGGTGTTCGCCGCCGCCCTGGTCGGCAACGAGAAGGTGCCGCCCCGGCTGCGGCAGCTGCTCAACGTCGAGTCCGGCGTCAACGACGGGCTCGCGCTGCCGTTCGTCATCCTGTTCCTGGCGATCGCCGCCGGCTCGGCCGACCTGCACCTCGGCGAGCTGGGGCTGGAGCTCGGCCTGGGCGTGCTCATCGGCGTGGCGATCCCGTGGGCGGCGATCAGGCTGGAGCAGACCCGCTGGTTCGCCGCCTCCACCGCCTACGAGCCGCTCAACGCCCTGGCCATCGGCCTGCTGGTGCTGGCCGTGGGCAAGGCCACGCACGGCAACCTGTTCCTGGCCGCCTTCTCCGCCGGCATCACGGTGGCGACCTTCGGGCAGCGGCAGCGCGAATCGTTCGAGCACTTCGGCGAGCTCATCGCGGAGATCTTCAAGCTGGCGGCGCTGCTCGTGTTCGGAGCGCTCATCACGCCGTCGCTGCTGGGCTCGGTGGGCTGGCAGGGGTGGCTGTTCGCGATCCTGGCGCTGGCGGTGGCGCGGCCGGCGGCGATCTGGCTGTCGTTCCTGCGCTCCGGGCTGACGGTGCGCGAGCAGGCGGCGGTGGCCTGGTTCGGCCCGAAGGGGTTCGCGTCCGTGGTGTACGGGCTGCTCGTGCTCGCCTCCGGGATCGCCGCCGCGCAGCAGGTGTTCCAGATCGTCGCCGTCACCATCGTGGCCTCGATCCTGCTCCACTCCTCCACCGACATCGTGGTGGCCCGCGGCTTCGACGACGAGCACGACGTCCCGGCCTGGTTCGGACGGCTGCGCAGGCGCGACCGGACGTCCTGAGACGCCTTCGCCCGCAAGAGCAGGAGATCGCCGCTATCGCAGGCCCATGAGCAGCGCGTCGAGGCCCGCCTTCACCGCGGAGGCCGTACGGCCCCGGTGGACGACCAGGTTGGCCGTGAGCGGCGCGAGCAGGGCGTCGGCGAGGAAGCCCGCGTCCGCCTCCGGCCTGATCTGCGCGATCAGCATGACCAGGTGCTGGTGGTACGCCTCGTAGGCCCCGCCGAAACGCGTGAACTCCCCCGCGGTCTCGGCCATCAGCAGCAGGTCGAGCTGGGCGAAGGTGCGATCGGTCAGCGCGTGCAGGAAGGCGCGTAGCCGCTCGATCTCCGGCGCTCCGGGGCCCAGCGGCGGCGGGCCGGTCAGGAACGCCTGCTGGAACTCGCGTTCCTTCTCGTCGATGAGCGCGTACGCCAGGCCCGACCTGTCGCCGAACCGCCGGTACAGCGTGCCGATGCCGACCCCCGAGGCGGCCGCGACGTCGGCCATCGCCAGCCCCTTCATTCCCGCGGTGGCGACGATCTCCGCGGCCGCCGCGAGGATCTTCGACCGGTTCCTGGCGGCGTCGGCCCGTTCCTGTGCCACGGGTTCACCTTATCGACTGGAAAAGCGGAACACGTTCCGGATATGCTCAACCGGAATCAGTTCCGCATAGTGGAGGACACATGCTCGACGGCAAGGGCGTACTCGTCACCGGCGGCAGCAGGGGCATCGGCGCGGCCATCGCGCGCCGCCTGGCCGCGGCGGGCGCCGATGTGGCGATCACCTACGCGACGGCGGCGAACCGCGCGGAGGGCGTGGTGGCGGAGATCGAGGCGCTCGGCCGACGCAGCCTGGCCATGGCCGCCGAGGCGACCGACGCCGAGGCGCTCCAGGCGGCCGTCGCCCGCACCGTCTCCGCCTTCGGCCGGCTCGACATCCTGGTGAACAACGCCGGAATCGCGCCCTTCGGCCCGCTGGAGGACGTCTCCCTGGACGAGCTCGACCGCACCCTGGCCATCCACGCCAGAGCCGCCTTCATCACGTCGCAGGCCGCCGCGCGTCACATGCGGGCCGGCGGGCGGATCGTGAACATCGGCAGCAGCCTGGCCGAACGCGTCCCCTACCCCGGCTGGACCCTGTACTCGATGAGCAAGTCCGCCTTGATCGGCCTGACCAAGGGCCTCGCCCGCGATCTCGGCCCCCGTGACATCACGGCCAACCTCGTCCACCCCGGCTCCACCGACACCGAGATGAACCCCGCCGACGGCCCCGACGCCGACGCCGAACGCTCCTACACCGCCCTCGGCCGCTACAGCACGCCGGACGACATCGCCGCCACCGTCCTCCATCTGGCCGGCCCCGCCGGCCGTACCATCACCGGCACGTCCGTCACCGTGGACGCCGGCGCGACGGCCTGACCCGCGACGGCCACCCGGTCGCAGCGCGGCAGGGCTAAGGCTGCGGGGTCCGCTGCTGCGATCGCACTCGGGCGGTGAAGGCCTCGATGGCGTCGACGAGCGCCTCGAAGCGGACCGAGTGGTACAGGTCGAAGGCGTGGTTGCCGCCACGCAACTCGGCGTAGACGACGGGGGAGGCCGACGTCCGGCGCAGCTGGTCGGCGAAGTGCCTGGCCTCGGCCACCGGCACCAGCGGGTCCAGGTCGCCGTGGGCCACGAAGAACGGCGGCGCGTCCGCGGTGACGTGGGCGGCCGGCGCGGACTCGGGCCCCTGCCCGAAGTAGGCGCCGTACCAGCCGTTCAGGTAGATGGCGCCGGTCACGGAGGTGTCGGCCTGCTCGAAGCCCGGCTGGTAGGCGGGGTCGTTGGGGGTGAGCGCGGCCAGCGCCGCCATGTGGCCGCCCGCCGAGCTGCCCGCGACGAACACTGTCGAGGGGTCGGCGCCGTACTCGTGGCCGTGCTCGCGCACCCAGGCGATGATCTTCTTGAGGTCGATCAGGTGGTCCGGGTGCTGGAACTGGGGCCGCAGCCGGTAGTTGGCGCTGACGCACACCCAGCCCTGGGAGGCGAGCCGGTAGAGCAACGGCAGCGACTGGCTGTTCTTGTGGCCACCGGTGTAACCGCCTCCGTGCAGGTGGATCAGCACGGGCGCGCCGGACGGCCGCGAGCGGTGGTGGTAGACGTCGAGCAGGTTGCGCCGGCCCGCTTCGCCGTAGGAGAGATCGGCCACCCGGCGGACGTCCGCGCGGCGCTTGAGGATGGGCAGGAGCAGGATGCGACCCCACGGCGGGCGACGGCGCAGTCCGGCGGCGAGGTCGGCGTCGATGGCGGCGCGCCAGCCCGCGCCCAGGCCGGCGTCCATCGCGCGCCGGATCCTGGCCCGTTCCCCCAGGCCGCGGCAGGCGATGACGGTGAGCCCGATCGTGGTCACGGCGGCCAGGGCGACGACGGCCCAGCCGCCCGCCGTGTGGATGTCGCCCTCGGCGAACGCCAGCGCCGTCGGGGCCAGCAGCAGCCAGAAGAAGGCCGCGAACGGCAGCTCGTTGGCGGCCAGCCCGAAGAAGTAGCTCACCCGGCCGAGCGCGCTCCACCCTGGCAGCGGCCGCAGCGCGAACAGCGTCCCGACGGCCACGAGTGCCACAGGGATCAGATATCCGACGGGCACCGAACCTCCAAAGCCGCACGTCCTTCGAACGCGCCAAGCCTCTCCCACCCGGCCGCCCCGCATCTACGACGGATCCGATAACGTCCTTTAACCCTGGGATGAAGAATGCGGAGGCCCGCCCGTGGAGATGCGGGAGATCGAGATCTTCCTGACGCTGGCCGAGGAGCTGCACTTCAGCCGTACGGCCGAGCGGCTGGGCATCAGCCCCGCCCGCGTCAGTCAATCGATCAAGAAGCAGGAGCGGCGCATCGGCGCGCCCCTGTTCGACCGCACCACCCGAGCGGTCCGCCTCTCCCCGCTCGGTGGGCAGCTGTATCAGGCGCTCAAGAGTGGCCACCGGCAGATCGTGCAGGGGATCGCGACCGCTCAGGCCACCGCCGACGGCACCGCTGGCACGCTGACCCTCGGCACGATCGGCCCGCTCTCCACGCAGATCAAGGACGTTCTCGACCTGTTCCTCGCCCGCCACCCGAACGCCCGGCTCCAGCACCGCGAGATCCAGCCGGCCTCCCCTCTGGACCTGCTGAAGTCGGGCGAGGTGGACGTGGCGCACCTGTGGCTGCCGATCCGCGAGCCCGATCTGACCGTCAAACCGACCTCGTACGCCTCCGACGTGGTGTTGATGGTCTCCGCCGACCACCCCTACGCGGGACGGGACTCCATCTGCCTGGAGGACCTCGGCGACTGCACCGTGGTCGAGGGCCAGTCGATCCCCTCCTGCATGGAGGAGATCTTCAACCCGTACCACACCCCGTCCGGCCGTCCCGTCCGCCGCGGGCACAAGGTCACCACCTGGCAGGAGACCCTCAGCGCCGTCGCCACGGGCCAGGCCACCGCCGGGGTCACCGCCGAGGCCGCGGCCTTCTACCCCTGGCCCAGCCTCGCCTTCGTCCCGATCCGCGACGCTCCGCCGTGCCGGTGGACGTTCGCCTGGCGTACGGCGGCCGAGACGCCGCTCATCCGCGCCTTCGCCCGAGCGGCGGCCGACGCCTCATGAGGAAGCACGGGCCTCAGGACAGGGGCACCTGCAGGGGACGCCAGGTGGCGACCTTGACGGTCAGCGCGTCGGCCTGGGCGGGCAGGGCGTACAGCGACCAGAACTCCTTCGTCTCCCCCGGCTCGAAGCTCATCGCCGACAAGGCCACCCCGGAGGTGTTCGTGCACGCGCAGTACGTGCCCGGCGCTTCCCCCTCGGCCACGATCACGCGGGCCGGGCGGTACAGGCGGCGCGCGGCGGGGTCGGTCACCTGGATGTTCGTCGCCGCGTGGTGCTTGAAGGCGTTCCAGTCGTCGGCCCAGTTGAGGTCGTGGTACCACGCCTCGCGGTCACCCCGGTTGGTGATCGTGTAGCGGAGCAGGCCCAGGTCACCGGGCATCCGGCGGAAGGACGTCACCTCCAGGTCGAAGGGCACCCCCTTCGCGCGCACCGTCGCCGTCGTCCCCTCGCCCGCGGGCGGCGGGGACGCCGTGGTGCCGGCGGCCGGCACGTCGGCCGGTGCGGGCTTGGCGAACGTGATCGTCACCCGGCGGTTGCGCCGCCGTCCCTCGTCGGAGCTGTTGCTGTACAGCGGGCGGCGGGAGCCGAAACCGCGGGCCCTGAACGTCACGTCGTCGCGCGTGATCAGAGGCATGAGGGCCCGGCGCACCGCCTCCGCGCGGCGGCGGGACAGCGGTTCGTTGACGGCGTCGGTGCCGGAGGAGTCGGCGTGGCCGTCGACCTCGATCGTCGTGTCCGCGGAGGTGTCGATGAGCTTGGCCGCCTTGGCCAGCACCGTGCGGGCGCGCGCCGTGAGCGTCGCCTTGTTCAGCGCGAACAGCACGTCGGAGGAGAGGCTGACTTTGAGGTCGGCGCCGTCGTCGGTCGTCTCCTCGGTGCGGTCGAGCGACTGCGACGGCGTCTCGATGAGGTGGCTGACGGTCTCGACCCCGGACGCGTCGGCGTCGGGCAGTTGCTGGCCGGGCGGCGGCACGGGCGGGTCGTCGCTGATCGGGACGTCGGCCATCGGCGGGCCGATCGGTGTGACGATCGTCGTGGTCGCCGGGTTGCCGGACGGCGCGGGCAGCACGGCGTAGACCGTCAGCGACTCGCCGGGGTCGATGATCGCTCCGAGGTCGTCGCGGTCGGGGTCGCTGCACAGGCATTCGCCGTCGGCAGGCTTGTACGGCATGAGCCATCGATGGGCCGGGGCGTCGAGCACCGCGATGCCGGCGGGCCCGCGCCACTTGAGCGGCCGCATCGGGTCGGCGAGCGGCGCCTGCCAGTGCAGCGGCTTGCCGGCGCCGGCGGACAGGCGCAACTGCACGATCAGGTGCTTGCCGCCGACGCGGTTGAGCCCGACGAGTTCGGCCTTGTAGTTCGGCTCGACGGTGCCCTGGACGGTGGCCAGCGCGGGCCGGGTGTCGCCGCCGCCGGACGTCGCGCTCCCGCTCGCGGAGGGCGAAGGAGCGCTGGTCGAAGGCGCGGGAGGCGGTGCGGTGGTCTCGCTCGCCGAGGGCGCGAGGGGCGGCTGACCACATCCGGCGGCCGTTAGGGCGACGGCGGCCAGGGCCATGATCCGGATACGCATGCCGGGCATTGTGCCATGACCACCTCAAAGGCGATCAGTCAAGGACATCGTGGACGGACGCGCGCTCCTCGCCGAACACCCCAGAGCGCGCCCGCTCATGGGTGGCGCAGCGCTCCCCCGCTCTACCGCGGCGGCGGAACACTGACCAGGTCGTCGTGGTCGGCGGTCACCTCGCCGGTGACGTCGACGACGCCCTCGACGGCGCGCACGGCCTCCACCGCCGCGATCGCCTGCGACCGGCGTTCCACCCGCCCGCCGAGCTGCACCACGCCCTGCTCGATCTCCACGGTGATCGCCCCGGACGCCGGGAGCACGGCTCGGACCTCGGCCTCCAGCTCCGCCCGCGGACGGGCGAAGACGCGCAGCACGTCGCGCTGGTGCAGGGTGCCGACGATGCGCCCGGTCGCCGGGTCGATCACCGGGAGCTGCTTGATGCGCCGGTCGTGCATGATCCGGGCCGCCTCGCGCACGGACGTGCCCGGCGTGACGCTGATCGCCGGGGTGGACATGAGCCGGCCCGCGGTGACGGCCGTCGCCCGGTGGTGCTCGTCCCGCCGGCGGTGGGGTTCGTACATCGACACGCTGTGCCGTACCGGGTCGATCTCCTTGAGCAGCAGGTCGTCCTCGGAGACCACGCCCACCGGGCGCCGGTCGGCGTCTATCACGGTGACCGCGCCCACCGCGTACCGCTTCATCGCGTTGAGGACGTCGGCGAACGACGCGTCCGCCAGCACGGCGATGGCCACCCGGCCCATGACGTCCTTGACCTCGATCGACATGGTGTACCTCCTTGCCACTCTCTCTCCATCCTGCTCCTTGCCGGACCGGTCCACGCAGGAGCGAACGTCCCGGACGGCGGGGCCGAAGGCACTCACGTGACGGGGCTTTCGTCCCTGCGCGTGCCCGGCAGGGCCCACGGTGACGGCGGAACGCCCACCCCGGGGTGCGGGATGGGCGTCTGCCCGCGGGCGCTACCTGAGCCAGGCGGTGCGGCGGACGATCGGCAGGTTGCCCAGCCCGAGCGTGCCGCCCGCGCCGGTCATCGCCAGGCCGATCAGGACGATCGCGTAGACGATGTGCTCGTCCAGGAACGGGTTGGTGGCCAGCGGCAGTTCGGCGGCCCACATCAGGGTCAGCATGAGCGTGCCGGCGACCGCCGCGATCCGGGTGCCCACGCCCAGCACCAGCGCCAGGCCGATGCCGGCCAGACCGGCCATGAACAGCCAGTCCACCCACGCCTGACCGGCCAGGGCCGAGAACAGGCCGCCCAGCGCGTTCTCGCCGGTGCCCTTGAGGAAGCCCGTCGTCGGGCTGCCGCCCGCGATCCACGCCTTGCCCGCCGGGGTCGCGAACCCCCACCCGAACGTCTTGTCCAGGAACGCCCACAGGAAGATCCAGCCGAGCGCGATCCGGGCGACGGCCCAGACGTAGTCGACCGGACGGCGTCCGGCGGCGGTGATGTTCGGGTAGGTGACGGGCCTGTCGATCGTGGCGGCCATGACGATCCCCTTTCAGCGATGGTTCGTCGTTCTCTTCCGCGCCTCCATCGCACCGTTTTCCGCGCGCCGCGGGCAGTGCCCTACGACCGTCGGTCGAAGGACCTTGGTCCTCGCCGCCGTGCCGCCGCGGTGGCCGAGACCCCGTCTTCGGTGACCCGGTAAATGACGAAAATATGGCCATTTACCGACGCCGAAGTGACCGGGCCGTAATGGCACCTTTCTCCCGATTTTTCAGCGGAAAAACGTGCGGATCTTGTGTCTTGACCTGGGTGATGGCGCGTGTAAGGCTTCGAGCCAAATGATCTAGCGCCCGCGATCTGCCACGAAAGGCTGGGGCTTAATGGCGCATTTATCCTCTCTTCGTACCGCCAAGAACTCTCTCCTCCAACTTGAGGTCGAGGACACCGAGGCCGCCTCGCTGGCCTCCTGGACCGGCCACGTCCGTTACACCCCGAAATACGGGTCGCGGAAGACCACCGCGGAGACCTGGGGGCTCGAACTCGCTCCCCTGTCCTCGCTGACGGCAGGCGTCAACTCGGTCCGCGGACGCGAACGAGAGCGCTTCTCCCTGGCGGGCGGCGAGGTCGTCGTCTACGACTGCGAGGACCCGTCCGACGCCAGGTGGGCCGCCTGGCTCGGCCCCTGGCACATGGCGCACGGGCTCTTCTACTCCCCCGAGTGGGAGTCGGCCGACATCGTCGACATGTTCAGCCGCGTGACGTGGCAGGACACCCCCGAAGGCATGATGGCCGACGGCGGCAAGCGGTTCGACGTCTCCATGGAGCTCTACGCGATCTCGATCGCGGGTGTCGGCACCATGACGGTCGAGCCGAAGCAGGCGGGGATCAACCGCATCCCCAAGTGGCGGGGCTTCGGGGCGCCCTCGGGCGAGCTGTGGCGGCTGCCCGCGCCGCCGTCCGACTCGGTGGCCCCCTTCCTGCTGGTCACCGACACCGCCATCGTCACCCTGCATCCCTGGAACGCCCCGAGCTACAACAAGGCGGGCGTGGCGGCCCGATCGGGCGCGGGCACCCCGGAGACCGCCGCCGACTTCCTGAACAAGGTCAAGCGCGTCGAGTGGCGGGCCTGACGTGGAACCGCTGACCGCGGTGGTCATCATCCTGGCCGTCCTGGTCGCTCTGCTGTTCGCGGCGGGCGCCGGTCTCTACCGGCGGGTACGCGAACTGGAACTGGCCACCTACAACGGGGTCGGCGTGCGCTTCGCCGCGGCCGGGCCCGAGGCCCAGGCGAACGGGCTGGCCGTGCCCGGCGCCACGACCATGGTCATCAAGGTCAACCGTCGCTGCCCGATCTGCGACGACGTCCTGGGCGCCGCCGCCGGGATGGCGGCCGGCCTGCCCTCGGACCTGTCGTTCACCGTGTTGTCGGACGACCCCGGGTTCGACAAGTCCCTGCCCGGCTCCATCCGGGTGATCAAGGACCCGGCGATCTGGCGCGCGGCGAGCGTGCCCTACAGCCCGGCCCTGCTCGTCGTGGACGAGAACGGCGTCGTGGTGTTCACGGCTCCGGTGGGGTCGGGAGAGGCGCTCACGGAGATCGTCGACCGGGCGGTCGCGAACAGAAAGGGAGTGAAGCTGTGAAGGCCGAGAAGCGGACCTCGATACTCGACCAGATCCCCAGCGCCGAGGAGATGCCCGCGCAGGCGTTGCCGACGCAGGTCGGCGCCACGCGTGAGGGCTGGAGCAGGCGGCGCGTGCTCGGCATCGCCACCGGCGCCGCCGTGGCGACCGGGCTCGGCGTCCTCGACCTTCTGCCCTGGTCGAAGCCGCGCGGCGCGACGGCCGCCGCCTACACCGCGTGGGAGACCTGCCACGGCTTCGCCGACGCCGGTTCCGTCTGCGTGCCGTCCTCCGCGCTGTACTCGGGCAACTGCTCCGGCTCCTGGCACCGCAACGACGGCGCGTCCGGCACCTGCTACAACCTCCGCTACACCCACAACCCCAACAGCTGTGACGGCAACAACGCCTGGAAGTGGTACGGCGGCGGCACCACCAGCACCCGCCGCATGTGCTCCGACGGCTGGTACGAGTACCACGACTGCGGCGGCGGCAACGTCTCCCGCTTCTCCATCTGCCGTACGGCGATCTGACCCGGGTCCATGAGCGACTCCGCCACCAGAAAATCCGTCCGCCTGCTGGTGCCCGGACTGGCACTGATCGCGGCGGCGGAGGCCCTGGTGCTGTGTTCGAGGGTTGCGGGCGCGGACACGAAGGGCTTCACCTGGCTGGTGGCCGCCCTCGTCGCCGGCTTCTCCCTCTCGGGCTCCGTTTGAAGCCTGAACAGCGCCTGGGTGCTGTCCTCGTCGGTCCGGCGGGGTGCTGATGTCGCCGGCTTCATCGCCGGATTGTTCGTGGGAGCGGGCGCCGTCACGTTCGTGCTGGTGGTCGTCGGCTCCGTGCTGCGGGCTCCGTTCCCGGCAGTGGTTCTGCAGATCATGGTCGGCGCGGTCGCGGTGATCTTCCTGCTGCGCGAGCTGGACGTGCTGTCCTTCCCGTTGCTCCAGAACGCGCGGCTCGTGCCGCAGTTCGTCACCAGGATTCCCTTCTGGGGCGCCGTGCAGTTCGGCGCCGAGATGGGCACGGGGATGCGCACGTACTCGCCGACAGGGCTGCCGCACATCATGGCGGTGGCGATCCTGTTCCTGGCGTCCTGGCAGGAGGCGCTCCTGGCGGGCGCCGGCTTCGCTGCGGCGCGGGCGATGATGCTCCTGACCTTCGTCCTCGCGCGGGACCGGATGGAGGCGGACACGGCGTTCTATTTCACACTGCCGAGGATGAAGGTCCTGTTCGTCGTGCTCGCGGTGCCCGTGGTGGCGATGCTGGTGATCGGATGATCGCCCTCGTCGCCCGCTACGGGCTGGGCCTCGTCCTGGTGCTGGCGGTGCTCGGGAAGGCGCGCAACCTCGGCGCCTTCCGGAGCGGGCTGGCGGCCTTCGGGCTCCATGGACGGGTGGCCCGGGCGGGCGCCTTCACGGTGGTGACCGTGGAGGCGCTCGTCGCCCTCGCCGCCTTCTCTCCCGTCGCCGGCGACGTGCTCGTGGGCGTGGCCGGTACGTGTCTGGGCCTGTCGTTCACGGTGGCGCAGACGTATCTTCTGGTCATGGGCGAGCAAGCGGCTCCCTGCCTGTGCTTCGGCGCCGCGGAGCGGGCCTCGGCCCGCACGTTCGGCCGGGCGGCGCTGGTCCTGCTGATGGGGCTGGCGCTGTGGGGCGCCGCGGTCTGAGAACCGGCTCAACCGTCCGCCGGCCTCGACGGGTGTTGCACGTGAGGCGTCCACGACGGAGGGTTGGGCCGGTGACCGACGACGGGTTCGGCGAGAAGGTCGCGATCGATCGGCTGCGCGCGTGGCGGCGGCCCCGCAGGCCGGCGTCCGTCCCGCTCAGGGTGCTGGTCGCCGGGTCGGCCGCCGCCGTCATGGTGGTTCTCGGCGGTCTCGCCGTCGTCCAGGCGCGTTCGCCCGCCGGTCCGGACGCCGGCGTGACGGTGGCCTCGCCGCCGCACACCGTCCGGCCGCCCGCCCAGGCGCCGGCGCTGCCCGTCACCGGCCCGGCCGGGCGGGGCGTCCTGGTGTACACCGCGTGCCAGTCGCAGTGCCCCACCTTCCTGCTGCTCGCCGACGGCCGGCAGTTCCTGCTGGGCGCGCGGACCGTCAGCCCGCCGGGCAACATCACGCTCTCCCCCGACGGCCGCTGGCTCGGGCAACCCGTCAGGGGCGGGTACGAGGTCAGAGACCTGCTGGGCGTCGCGGTCCACCGGCTCGAACCGCCGGCCGGCGGCGGCGCGGACAGCGCGTACAGCCCATGGGCGTGGTCGGCGGACTCCCGGCGGCTGATCGTCGGCTACCACGACAGCGGGGACGTGCGCTCCTACCGGACGCTGGAGCTCCCGAGCGGCCACGCCCGCGAACTCGGCCTGCCGCCCGGACGGGAGCCGGTCGGCCTGCCGCCGTCGGGCGAGCCGCTCCTCCTCGACACCGGCCGGCACGACAGGCCGCCGCTCGACCGCGTCACACTGGAGCACGCCGGCACCGGCCGCACCCTCACCCTGACGTCCGGCGCGGGTGTGCTCAGCGACGCCGACCACGGGCTGTCCGTCCAGGTGAGCGGCGAGCGGATCTTCACCCTGGAGTACTCCGGCGACCGGATCACGGTCCTGGAGTTCGACGCCATAGGCAGGCAGGTGGCCCGCCTGCCGCTGCCGCCCGGCCGGTTCCCGGTCGGGCCGGTGGACGGCGGCTTCGCCGTCGTCCAGGTGCCCCAGGACCAGGTCCGTGGGCGGCAGGAGCTGGAGGTGCTCTCCGCGTCGGGCGGCCGGCCGCTGTTCGACGTGCCCGGCCTGGCGGCCGTCGTCCTGCCGGGCGGGGCCCGGCACTAGGCGGCCGGTGGCGTCCCGCCCGGCGTCGGCGTTCAGGGACGGATGACGACGGTGTGCCCGATGTGCTCGACCAGCTCGCCGACCACCGGGGCGCCGGGGATCTCCCCGGCGACCAGCAGCCCCCCTGAGGTCTGCGCGTCGGCGAGCAGCAGCAGGGTCTCCTCCGGGACGTCGCCGGGGTCGAGATGCGGGGCCACCCAGTCGAGGTTGCGCCGCGAGCCGCCGGGGACGAACCCCTCCTTCACGGCCTGCGCCGCGCCCTCCAGCAGCGGCACGGCCGAGGCATGCAGCACGGCGGTGACGCCGGAGGCGCGGGCCAGCTTGTGGAGGTGGCCCAGCAGGCCGAAGCCGGTGACGTCGGTGGCGCAGCGGATCCCGGCGGCCACGGCCTGGCGCGAGGCGTCCGCGTTCAGCCGGGTCATGGTCTCCACGGCGTGCGGGAACACCTCGCCGGTGTTCTTGTGCCGGTTGTTGAGCACGCCCAGGCCGAGCGGCTTGGTCAGGGACAGCGGCAGGCCGGGGCGGCCGGCGTCGTTGCGCAGCAGCCGGCCGGGGTCGGCGACGCCGGTGACGGCCAGGCCGTACTTGGGTTCGGCGTCCACGACGCTGTGCCCGCCGGCCAGGTGGCAACCGGCCTGGGCGGCCACCTCCGCGCCGCCCCGCAGCACCTCGGCGGCCAGGTCGTAGGGCAGGAGGTCGGGGGGCCAGCACAGGAGGTTGAGCGCGACCATGGGCCGCCCGCCCATGGCGTAGACGTCGGAGAGGGCGTTCGCCGCGGCGATGCGGCCCCAGTCGTAGGGGTCGTCGACCACCGGGGTGAAGAAGTCGGCCGTGCTGATCAGCACGGATCCGTCCTGGGTGCGGACCACGGCGGCGTCGTCACCGGACTCCAGCCCCACCACGAGCTCCGCCTCGGGATCTCGCGGGAACGGCATGCGTGCGTTGCCGAGCAGCGATTCCAGGTCCGCCGCGGGGATCTTGCAGGCGCAGCCGCCGCCTTGGGCGTACTGCGTGAGCCTCTTCATGATCACACCTTAGGGCGATCACGGCCGTCATGATCGCTTTTCTGGCGGTTGATCATATGATGCCTGATCGGCCCCGGTACGAGACCTGGAGACACACCGTGCTTCTCACGCCGAACGGACGTCCCTAGCATGACCGACCATCGTCGATCCATCCCGCGGACGGACACGCTGCTCGCCGACCCCCGGCTGGTCGAGGCCCGGCGGCGGTTCGGCCACGCGCAGGTCAAGGCCGTGATCGTCGCGGCGCAACGGCGGGCCAGAGAGGGCGAGCTCGCGCCGGAGGACGTCCTGACCGCGGCGCTGGCGGCCCTGCCCGCCTCCGCCGCCGGCCTGCGGCCGGTGATCAACGCCACCGGCGTGCTGCTGCACACCAACCTGGGCCGCGCCCCGCTGTCGGACGCCGCCCGCCAGGCGGTGGAGCTGGCCGCCGGGGTCACCGACGTCGAGCTCGACCTCGACACGGGCGAGCGGGGCAGACGGGGACGCACGGCGCTGGCCGCCCTGGCCGCCGCCGTGCCCGCGGCCGAGGCGGTCCACGTGGTGAACAACAACGCGGCGGCGCTCGTGCTGGCGGCCACCGCGCTGGCGGCGGGCGGCGAGATCGTGGTCAGCCGCGGGGAGCTGATCGAGATCGGGGACGGCTTCCGCCTCCCCGACCTGCTCGTCTCCACGGGGGCGCGGCTGCGCGAGGTCGGCATGACCAACCGCACCGCCCTGGCGGACTACGCCGACGCGATCGGTCCGCGGACGGGCCTGGTGCTGAAGGTGCACCCGTCCAACTACCGGATCGAGGGGTTCACGGCCGACGTCCCGGTGTCGCGGCTGGCGGCGTTGTGCCGCGAGCGGGGCGTCCCCCTCGTCGCCGACGCGGGCTCGGGGCTGCTGGCCCACGAGCCGCTGCTGCCCCGCGAGCCCGACGTCACGAGCTGGTTGACCGAGGGCGCGGACCTCGTCACCACCAGCGGGGACAAACTGCTCGGCGGCCCTCAATGCGGGCTGCTGTTCGGCCGCGCCGACCTCGTGGACCGGCTGCGCCGCCATCCCCTCGCCCGCGCGCTGCGGGTGGACAAGGTCACGCTGGCAGCGCTGGAGGCCACGGTCGCGGGCCCGCCGACGCCGACCTGGGAGAGCCTGCACGCCGATCAGGCCACGCTGCGCTCCCGCGCCGAGGACCTGGCGGCCCGGCTGCGCGACAAGGGGATCGACGCCGAGGCCGTCGACAGCCGGAGCGTGGTCGGGGGCGGGGGCGCGCCCGGGGTGTCCCTGCCGAGCGCGGCCGTCGCGCTGGACCGGCGGGCGGCCGCCGCGCTGCGCCGGGCGCAGCCGCCCGTGCTCGCCCGGGTGGAGAACGGCCGCTGCCTGCTCGACCTGCGCGCGGTGCCGTCCGGCCACGACGGGACGCTGCTGGCCGCCGTCCTCACCGCGTGGCCGCAGGGCTGACCGGTCCGCCCCGGAGGGGGAGCGGCATCCCCCATGCGAGGGAGCACACCGGACGGCTCCCAGGAGAGGCTGGCGGGCATGAGCACTTCCTCCCCGCTCGCGACGGCCACACCGCCGGACCGGCTCACCATCTGGGCCGGGCGAGCCATGATCTTCATCGCCCTGGCGCACACCGCCGTGTTCGCCCCCCTCGCCCCCTGGACGAGCTGGCTCGCGGGGGACCTGCGCAACGGCCTGGCGGACGGCGACTCACAGGCGGTCTTCTGGGCGCTGCCCGGCGGGTTCGTCGTGGTGCTGGCGCTGCTGGGCCTGCTGGTGGCGCGGGCGGGGCGGCAGGGGCAGCAGGTTCCCGGATATGTCGGCTGGGCGATCCTCGTCTGGGGGGCGACAGGTGTCGGCCTGATCGGAATGAGCGGTTTCATTACCGCGATCGTCCCTTCCGGGCTGCTCATCGCGGCCAACGTCGTCGCCGTGCGGGAAAACCGCGGACGGCGTGCCGTGCGCGGCGGCCAGGACCGCGCCGACGGCATCGCTCGACGTCAGACCCCCTGAGAGGGCGCGGCGGCACGAGGGGCGCGGTGCGGCACTCCACCGCGGTGCCAAATGGCCCGTTTTTCGGGTGTGTCGTTATCGGATTTTCGCTCATTCGGCCGCTTAACGGCTGTGAGGCGACATAGTAATTTTCTCGAATGCCTCAATCACGTGGTAGGCGACGGCCGGTCATCGCACGATGGCTGGCCGTCCTCGTCATCGCCGCCGTCGTCCCGGCGGGACCGGGCTCAGCGACCGCGTACGCGTCGGGCTCACCACCGCCCGAGAACGCCGTCGTCGTCTGGGACCGCAACGCCCAGACCGCCATCTGGGACGTCGCCGGCCAGCAGCCGCAGGTCCAGGCGCGCAGCTTCGCCATGGTGCACGGAGCCGTCTACGACGCGGTGAACGCGATCGCCGGCACCCCCTACCAGCCGTACCTGACCGCGCCCCGGGCCGACGGCGGGGAGTCGACGGAGGCCGCCGTCGCCACCGCGGCCTTCCGCGTGCTGAACAAGCTCTTCCCCGCCCAGCAGGCCCGGCTGACGGCCCAGTACGACGAATACCTCGCCACGATCGCGGACGGCGACGCGAGACGACGCGGCGTCGCCGTCGGCGAGCAGGCGGCGGCCGCGATGATCGCCGCCAGGGAGAACGACGGCGCGTTCGGCGACCAGACCTGGCCGATCGGCACCCGGCCCGGCCAGTGGCGGCCGACGCCGCCCACGAACGCCTCGGACGGCGCCTGGGTCGGCGACCTCAAGCCGTTCCTCATCCCCAGCGCGTCGATGTTCCGCACCGCGGGCCCGCCCGCGCTGACCAGCTCCCGATACGCCAAGGACGTCAACGAGCTGAAGCGGATCGGCGGGGCGGACAGCACGGTCAGGACGCAGGACCAGACGCAGGCCGCGATCTGGTGGCACGACCGGCACCTGGCCGAATGGGAGATCAAACGCCAGCTCGCCACGACCCGGCAGCTGAACCCGCTCCAGGCGGCCCGCATGTTCGCCATGGTCGACCTGGCCGAGGCCGACGCCACGACCGCCTGCTACAACGAGAAGGCGGCCTGGGCCTTCTGGCGGCCGGTCACGGCGATCCGCCTGGCCGACACCGACGGCAACCCCCGCACCACGGCCGACCCCGACTGGACGCCGCTGCTCGTCACCCCGCCGCACCCGGACTACACCTCCGGGCACACGTGCTTCACGGCGGCCAGCATGTCGGCGCTGACCCACTTCTTCGGCAGGGACGACATCCCCTTCAGCGGCCACAGCTCCGACTCGGGCACCACCAGGAGCTTCCGCGGCTTCTCCCACGCCCTGGCCGAGGTCATCGAGGCCCGCGTGTGGGGCGGCATCCACACGCGCACGGCGGACGTGCAGGGCGCGAAGATCGGCGCCCAGGTCACCGCCTACATGGTGAGGCACTACTTCCGGCCGAACCGGTGAGGCCGGCGGTAGTAAGGCCGGGCGGCCCGACCGCCCGCCGCTGAGACCGAATCGCGGCGATCCCGAGACCTCCCCGTGCGCGCCGGGCACGGGGAGGTCTTCTGATCCCGGCCCTGACACGGCGGGGGCCGACGGCTGTCAGCATCCCGCGGGGCCGCTGCCAGCGGGATGACCGCCGATCTGACCGATATGGAGAATCGGACCCGACTCAATCAGTCAAAAGGGACAGGGACCCCTTCAAACGACAGGACCGAAACCCTAATTATGGGCATTCCATAGAGGGACAAGATCATCACGCAGGGTGGCAGAACCCCAGGACGCGAGAGCAGGCAGAGATCATCTGCCCAGCCGGGGAGGTCCACCGCCCGTAGACGTACCCGCCGGAAGCGGGTTTGGTCGATGGCCGAAACCAGCATTCCATCATTGGTTTAAATTTCATCCCTTGACTGACTTTCGGACAAAATAATAGGAATGGCGTGGCTTCAGCCGTGAGCCGCCCCTCGCCAGGTCGAACCCTGACGAGCGGCCCATATTTCCTGCTGCCCGCGCGACGACCTCGCCCGGCGCGGCAGACCTGCCGGAGGGTGACTTCGCGTCGCGATGCCAGAAGAACAGCCGCTGTCCGAGACACCGTTCGCCTCGCTGACGCGATACCCGCCCGGCGCTCGGACCCTCTTCTGCCTCCCCTACGCCGGTGGGGACGTCACCGCCTTCTGGGCGTGGCGGCAGGCGTTCGACGGCGTCCTGGACGTGCGGGTGGCCATGCTGCCCGGACGGGAGGGCCGGGTGGCCGAGCCAGGAGCCCTCTCCCCCGAGCTGATCGCCCGGTCCATCGGCTCCGTCGTCGCCCGGCGGCGCACGCCGTACTCGATCTACGGGCACAGCATGGGCGGCCGGGTCGCCTTCGAGGTGGTCCGCGAGCTGCGGCGGCTCGGCGTGCGGGCGCCCGAATGCCTCTACGTCGGCGCCGCGCACCCGCCGGAGCGCCAGGAGACGCTGGGACGGTGGACCGGCCTGGGCGAGGAGGACCTGGTCGACGAGCTGATCCTGCGGCTCGGCGCGCCCGCGGAGTTACGCACGCAGCCCGAGGTCAAGGCCCTGCTCATCCCCGCGCTGCGGACGGACATGGAGTGGCTGCGCCGCTACCGCTTCACCCGCCAGGAGCCCCTGGACGTGCCCATCGTCGCCTTCGCCGGCGCGCACGACCAGGAGGTCGCCCACCCGACCATGCTCGCCTGGGCCCGCCACACCTCCTCGACCTTCCGCCTGCACACGCTCGACGCCGCGCACCTCTTCCTCGCCACGCACGGTGAGCAGGTGGCGCGGACGATCGCGGCCGGCCCGGAGCGGAGCCTGGCCGCGGACGAGGTGCACGTGTGGCTGGCCGACCTCGACGAACTGCCCGAGATGTGCGCGTCCCTGGACGAGCTGTCGCCGCGGGAGGCGGCGCGGGCGGCCAGGTTCCGGCAGGAGGACGGCCGGCGCTGGTTCGTCGGCAGGTCGGTGCTGCTGCGACGGCTGCTCAGGGAGTACGGGGTCGAGCCGGGCCCCGCCGAGCCGCCCGGCCGGTCCGGCGGCCTGCCGTACGGCGGGACCGAGCTGACCTACGGCGTCGCCCAGTCGGGCGGGCTCGTGCTGGTCGCGCTGACGACCGGCCGGGAGGTGGGCGCCGACCTGGAGCGCTTCCGCCCACCGGCCGACGAGCAGACGTTCTTCGAGCGGATGCTGGACGAGCGCGAGCGCGACGAGTTCGCCGCGCTGCCCGAGGAACTGCGGCTGCACAGCGCGTTGCGCACGTGGACGGCCAAGGAGGCGCTGCTGAAGGCGTCCGGTGACGGGCTGCGGGTGGATCCGGCGCGGTTCGGGTTCGCCGGGCAGCGTCCGGGCCGGCCGTGGGTGCCCGAGGCGTCCCCTGAGGTGGGCCCGGAAGTGGGCCCGGAAGCGGACGCTGAGGCGGAGTGGCTGGCGGAGCGGCTGGCGGGGTGGCGGGTGACGCACCTGCCGCTGGGCCGGGCGATCGCCGCGATCGCCGTGCGCGCGCCGAGCTTCCTGCTGCGTTTCGAGACGGTACGGCAAGGCCGGCTGGTACGGCCGGGTGTGGAGGCCGCAGGATGACACTCCTCAGCAGTCTGATCACGGCTCAGGCCGCGCGGACCCCGGACGCCCCGGCGGTCCGGCAGTGGGAGAACGTGCTCACCTACGCCGAGCTGGTCGAGCGGGCGTGGGCGCTGGCGGCCCGGCTGCGCGAGCTCGGCGTCGGGCCGGAGGCGCGGGTGGGGTTGTGCACCCGCCGCACCCCGCTGATGCCGGTGGCGGTGCTGGCCGTGCACCTGGCGGGCGGGGCGTACGTGCCGCTGGACCCGGGGCATCCGCGCCGGCGGCTGGAGGAGGTGCTGGCGGACGCCGGGATCGCGGTGGTCGTCGTGGACGAGCGCGGCCACGAGCTCCTGGACGGCTGCGCCGCCACGCTCGTCGACGCCTTCCAGCCGGGGCCGGCCGAACCCAGGGAGAGCGGCGCCGTCGCGGGCAACGCGGCGTGGGTGATCTACACCTCCGGTTCCACCGGACGGCCCAAGGGCGTGGTGGTGAGCCACGCCAACGCGGTCTTCTTCGTCACCGCGACCGTCGCGCGCTTCGGCCTGGACGCGAGCTGCAGCTCGATGGCCTTCTCCGCGCTGGGCTTCGACGCCTCGATCATGGACATGGTGCTCCCGCTGACCGTCGGCGGCTGCGTGCAGCTCGTGCCGGACGAGGACCGTGTGGACCCGGCCCGGTTGCAGCACTTCCTGGAGGGGCACGACGTCACCTGGGGTTACCTCCCGCCCGCGCTGCTGCCGCTGGTGGACCCGAGCCGGCTGCCGCACCTGCGGGACGTGGTGACGGCGGGCGAGCCGCCCCCGCCCGAGCAGGTGGCGCGCTGGTCGGCGCACACCCGGTTCCACAACCTGTACGGCCCGACCGAGCTGACCGTCGTCGTGGTGGGCGGCGAGTTCCGCGGCGTGTGGGAACGGCCGCTGCCGATCGGCCGGCCGTTGACCGGCTGCCGGGCGTACATCGTGGACGAGGACATGAACGAGTGCCCGCCGGGCGTCCCCGGCGAGCTGCTGGTCGGCGGCCCGCAGGTCAGCCGCGGCTACCTGGACCGGCCGGCGCTGACGGCCGAGCGGTTCGTGCCCGACCCGTTCTCGGACGAGCCGGGTGCGCGGCTGTACCGGACCGGCGACCACGTGGCGTGGCAGGAGGACGGCCAGATCGCGTTCATGGGCCGCCTCGACCGCCAGGTCAAGGTCCAGGGGCAGCGCGTGGAGATCGGCGAGGTGGAGACGACGCTGCGCGCCCACCCCGGGGTGCGGCAGGCGGTGGTGGACCACGCGGGCGAGCTGGTCGCCTACGTGACGCCCGAGGACGCGCCCGACCTGGCCGCCCTGCGCGAGGACCTGGCGGTGCGGCTGCCGCCGTACATGCTGCCGACCAGGCTGGTCCGGCTGCCGCTGCTCCCGCTGAACGCCTCGGGCAAGGTGGACCTGGCCGCCCTGCGGGCGCAGTCGCAGCGGGAGCGGGGAACGGCGAGCGGGCTGGCCGGGATCTGGGCGCGGGTGCTGGAGGCGCCCGTCCCGGACGACGAGGACGACTTCTTCCAGCGCGGCGGCCACTCGCTGCGGGCGATGCGGCTGGTGGCCGCGGTGCGCGCGGAGCTGGGCCGGGCGGTCTCGGTCCAGGACGTGTACGAGGGCCGGACCTACGGCGCGCTGCGCGCGCTCGTGGCGGGCGCGGAGCGGGCGTCCGCCGCCGCGCCGCCCACCGGCAGCCCGGCCGCGTTCTCCCCCGCCCAGCGCCGGATGTGGTTCGTCGAGCAGCTGGCGCCCGAGTCGGCCGCGCACAACATCGCGATGGCCGAACGGATCCGGGGCCCGCTCGACGTCGCCGCGCTCCGCCGGGCGCTCACCTCCGTGGTGGCGGCGCACGAGGCGTTGCGCTGGCGGGTGGCCTCGCGCGACGGGATCCCCGACGTGACGGTCGCGCCGCCGCACGAGGTGCCGCTGCCGATCGACGACCTCTCCCCCGCCGAACTGGACGCGGCGCTGCAGAAGGAGGCGCGGGACCGGTTCGACCTGGCCGCCGGGCCGCTGTTCCGGGCGCGGCTGCTCCGGCTGGCCCCCGACGAGCACGTGCTCTGCCTGACCGCGCACCACCTGGTGTTCGACGGCTGGTCGCAGGACGTGCTCTTCCGTGGCCTGTCGGCCGCCTACCGCGGCGAGCCGGTCGAGGCGGGCGAGCACACGTTCGCCGACTACGTGCGCTGGCTGCGCGCGAACGGCGACGGCCAGGCGCTGGGCTGGTGGCGCGAGCGCCTGCACGACGCCCCGCTGGTGCTGGACCTGCCCAGGGACGCGGCCAGGCCGCCCGCGCAGACCTTCCGCGGCGCCGCCGTCCGGGGCGAGGTGGACGCGGAACTGGCCGGCCGGGTGGCCGGGCTGGCGGCGGAACTCGGCACCACCCCGTACGCGGTGCTGCTGGCCGCCTTCGGACGCCGCCTGGCCACCCTGGCGGGACGGGACGACCTGGTGGTGGGGGCGGCCTACGCCGACCGGCCGCACGTGGCGTTCGAGTCGCTGGTGGGGATGTGCGTGCAGGTCCTGCCGCTGCGGCTGCGCCCCCGGGGCGACTTCGCCGCGCAGGTGACGGCGTGCGCGGCCGAGCTGAACGCCGCGATCAGGCACCGGGACGTGCCGCTCGGGCAGCTGCTGGAGTCGCTGCGCCTGCCGCGCGACCTGAGCCGCAACCCGATCACGCAGGTCATGTTCAACATGTACAACTTCGCGCAGGCCCATCTGGACCTGGACGGCTGCGCGAGCGAGACGCTGCGGCCTGGGTTGCCCGGGGCGCTGTTCGACCTGACGATGTACGTGGGCGAGCAGCGCGGCGGCTACGCGCTGGAGCTGGTCTACAACCCCGACCTGTTCTCCGCCGAGCGCATGACGGCGCTGGTCGAAGGCTATGTCGAGCTGCTCGGCGAGTCGCTGACCGGACGGCTGCGCCCCGATCCCCCCGAGGCCGAGCTGCCCGCCTGGGACGGGCCCGGCCTGCTGGAGCTGGCCGGCGACGCGCACGCCGGGGCGCGGCGGCGGACCGAGGCGGCGCTGCGGAGCGCGGGGGTCGAGCCGGGGGCCGTGGTGGCCGTCGTCGCCTCCCGGGTGCCCGAGCTGCCGGGGATCCTGCTCGGCGTGCTGGCGGCCGGGGCGCGGTGGGTGGTGATCGACTCGGCCTATCCCGCCGCCGTCCAGGAGCGGCAGATCGCCGCCGCGGGAGCGCGGGCGGTCCTGCGGGACGACGCGGTCGAGCTGCGCGAGGGCGGCGCCCTGCTGCCGGGTCCCGGCTACCTCTCGATGACCTCGGGCACCACGGGCGACCCCAAGGCGGTGGTCACCGGCGAACGGCCGCTGGCCCATTTCCTGTCCTGGTACGTCCGCACCTTCGCCGTCGGGCCGCACGACCGGTTCGCGCTGCTGCACGGGCCGGCCCACGATCCGGCGCTGCGCGACATGTTCGTGCCGGCCGTGGCGGGCGCCGAGCTGTTCGTGCCCGAGCACGAGCTGGTCCGCGACCCCGGCAAGCTCGTCACCTGGCTGCGCGAGCACGCGATCACCGTCCTGCACCTGACGCCGCAGCTCGCGGCGATGCTTGCGGGCACCGGCGGCACACTGCCCGACGTGCGGCTGGTCGGCGTGGGCGGCGACCTGTTCACCGGCGTCCAGGCGGCCCGGCTGCGCGCGCTGGTGCCCGATGCCCGGATCGTCGCCTTCTACGGCACGACCGAGACGCCGCAGGCGCACGCGTGGCACGAGCTCGCGGAGCCGTACCCGGAGGTCGTGCCGATCGGGCGGCCCGTCGAGGGCAGCGAGATCATCGTGGTGACGCCGGACGGCAGGCGGGCCGGTGTGGGCGAGCTGGGCGAGGTGGTCGTCCGCAGCCGCCACCTGGCCGACGGCTACCTGGATCCGGCGCTGACCGGCCGGCGCTTCGCCGGCGACCGGTTCCGCACCGGCGACCTCGGCCGGCGCAACCCCGACGGCACGATCACCCCGGCGGGGCGCGCCGACGACCAGGTCAAGGTGCGCGGCTTCCGGGTCGAGCTGGGCGAGGTGGAGGCCGCGCTCGCCGCCTGCCGGGACGTGCGCGCCGCCGCGGCCAGGGTCGAGGACGGCACGCTCATCGGCTACGTGGTGCCCGTCCGGCCTGGCCTGGCGGCGCACCGCCTCCTGGACGAGCTGCGCGGCGCGCTGCCCGAGCACGCCGTCCCCAGCGAGGTGGTGACGCTGCCCGCGCTGCCGCTGACGCCCAACGGCAAGGTGGACCGCGCCGCGCTGCGCGGCCGGCCGGTCGAGCAGCCCAAGGCCGGCGGCGGCGGCCTCGACGGCCCCACCCAGAAGACGGTCGCCCAGGTGTGGCGCGCCGTGCTGGGCGTGCCGCGGCTCGGCCCCGACGACAACTTCTTCGAGATCGGCGGCCATTCGCTGGCCGTGGCGGCGGTGCAGGCCCGGCTGCGGGCGGCGACCGGCCGCGAGATCCCGATCACGGAGCTGTTCAGGCATCCCACGATCCGGACGCTGGCCGCTCATCTCGATGGCGCGGGCGGCAGTCCGGGACTGGACCGGGCGGCACGCCGCCTGGCCTCACGGCGAGACAGGTTGAGGAACCGCAACGAGAAGGGGATTGCCCCATGACGGACGAGCCCACGGCCGAGCCGATCGCGATCATCGGCTTGTCGTGCCGAGTCCCGGGAGCGGGTGACGCGCAGCAGTTCTGGCGCAACCTCGCCGACGGCGTCGAGTCGCTGACCACGTACACCCTGGAGGAGCAACGGGCGCTGGGCACGGCCGAGAGCCTGCTGGCCGACCCGAACTTCGTGCCGGCCGCCATGACGCTGGACGACTACGAGGGCTTCGACGCGGCGTTCTTCGGCATGTCGATCAGGGAGGCCGAGGTCCGCGACCCGCAGCACCGGCTGTTCCTGGAGCTGTCGCACACGGCGCTGGAGGACGCGGGCTACGACCCGTTCCGCTACCCGGGCGAGATCGGCGTCTACGCCGGGACCGGGACGGACACCTACCAGTGGCGCAACATCCGCAGCAACGCCCAGGCCCACAAGAACGCCGGCTGGCTGGCGGTCATGGTGGGCAACCACGTCGACTACTGCGCCACCCTCACCTCCTACAAGCTCGACCTGCGCGGCCCCAGCTACACCGTGCACACCGCGTGCTCGACCGCGCTGGTGGCCTTCCACATCGCGTGCGAGGCGCTGCGCAACGGCGAATGCGACATGGCGCTGGCCGGCGCGGCCATGCTGGACCTGCCGCAGGGCGAGGGCTACATCTACGACCAGGACGGCATCGTCTCCCCCGACGGGCACACCCGCTCCTTCGACGCCGACGCGGGCGGCACGACGTGGGGCAGCGGCGGCGGCGTCCTGGTGCTGAAGCGGCTGTCGGAGGCGATCGAGGACCGCGACAACATCCGCGCGGTGGTCCTGGGCAACGCGATCAACAACGACGGCGCGGGCAAGGTCGGCTTCTCCGCGCCCAGCCTGGACGGCCAGGCCGCGGTGATCGCGCAGGCGCTGGGCGTCGGCGGCGTGGATCCCCGTACGGTCACCTACGTCGAGGCGCACGGCACCGGCACGGCGCTCGGCGACCCGATCGAGGTGGCCGCGCTGTCCAGCGTGTTCGCCCAGCACACGAGCGACACCCAGTGGTGCGGCATCGGCTCGGTCAAGAGCAACATCGGCCACCTCGGCCAGTCGGCCGGCGTCCCCAGCCTGGTCAAGACGGTGCTGGCGCTGGAGAACAAGCTGATCCCGCCGACGTTGCACTTCAAGAGCCCCAACCCCAAGATCGACTTCCCGGCGAGCCCGTTCTACGTCGTCTCCTCGCCGACGAAGTGGGAGCGCGACGAGTTCCCGCGCCGCGCGGGGGTCAGCTCGTTCGGCATCGGCGGCACGAACGCGCACGCCGTGCTGGAGGAGGCCCCGCCGCGCCCGTCGCTGCCCCGTGAGCGGCCCGCGCACCTGCTGAAGCTGTCGGCCAGGACGGAGTCGGCGCTGGCCGCGGCGCGCGAACGGCTGGCCGCGCACCTGGCCGCGCACCCCGAGACGGACCTGGCCGACGCCGCGTTCACGCTGCGCGTGGGCCGCCGGGAGCTCAAGCACCGGGCCGTCGTCGTCGCCACCTCACCGGGCGACGCGGTGGCCGCGCTGTCCGACCCCAGGCGGACCGTCACCGGCGCCAAGCCGAAGCGGCCCGCGCAGGTGGCCTTCCTCTTCTCCGGCCAGGGCGCCCAGTACGGCGGCATGGCCGCGGAGCTGTACCGCAACGAGCCGATCTTCCGCGAGGCGGTCGACGAGTGCGCGGCCGTCCTGGACGTGCGCGACCAGATCTTCGCCACCGGCGAGGAGGCGGACGAGGCGCTGCGGCAGACCTCGCTCACCCAGCCCGCCCTGTTCACCGTCGAGTACGCGCTGGCCAGGCTCTGGCTCTCGCTGGGCGTCGAGCCCGCCGCGATGATCGGCCACAGCATCGGCGAGTACGCGGCGGCCACCATCGCCGGCGTCTTCACCCTGCCCGACGCGATGCGGCTGGTCGCGGCGCGCGGCCGGCTGATCCAGGCGCTGCCGCCGGGCTCCATGCTGGCCGTGCAGCTCATGCCCGACGAGATCGCGCCGATGCTGCCCGACGACGTCTCCGTGGCCACCGTCAACGGCCCCGGCACGTGCGTCGTGTCCGGCCCGTCGGAGTCGATCGCGGAGCTGGCCGAGATGCTGGAGGAGGAGGGCATCGGCTGCACCCGGCTGCGCACCTCGCACGCCTTCCACTCGGCGATGATGGAGCCGATGCTGCGCGAGTTCCGCGAGCTGGTCGCGGCGGCCCGCCCGGCCGCGCCGAGCCTGCCGTTCCTGTCCAACGTGACCGGCACCTGGATCACCGCGGCGGAGGCCACCGACCCGTCCTACTGGGCCAGGCACGTGCGCGAACCGGTCCGCTTCGGCGACTGCGTCTCGACGCTCCTGGCCGACGGCGAATGGATCATGATCGAGTGCGGTCCGGGCCGGCAGCTGTGCGGCCTGGCCGGCACCCAGCTGGCCGCCGGCGCGATCGCCCCGCTGCCGTCGCTGCCCGGCCCGCGCGACCGGGCCGGAGACGTCGCGGTCTTCTCGCAGGCCGTGGGCGCGCTGTGGGTGCACGGCATCGAGCTGAACGACTTCGGCGCCCCCGGCTTCCGCGTCTCGCTGCCGGGTTACCCGTGGGAGCGGCAGCGCGCCTGGATCGACCCCGACCCGCAGGGCGCCTTCGCCGGCGGCGTCGCCCACCCGCAGCAGGCCGACGGCCCCCTGCCGCCCGAGCGGTGGTACGGCGTGCCCGTCTGGCACCAGGCGCCGGCCCGTCCGGGGACGCCGTCGCCGGTCACCCGCTGCCTGGCCTTCGTGGACGAGGACTCCGCCGCGCTGGCCGACGCGCTGCGCGCCTCCGGGGCCGAGGTGCTGGAGGTGCGGCCGGGCGACGCGTTCGGCGCCTTCGGCGGGCACTTCACGGTGCGGCCGGCCGTACGGGAGGACTACGACGCGCTGCTGGAGGCGGTCGGCGAGATCCCCGAGCGGGTCGTGCACGCCTGGGCGCTCACCGGCGGCGGCGAGCAGACGTGGGCGGCGCAGGACCGCGGCTTCTTCGGCGTCCTGGGTCTCGTGCAGGCGCTGTCGGCGGCCCAGCCGCCGGGCGGGGTGCAGCTCGACCTGGTGACCGCGGGCACGATGGACGTCGTCGGCGGCGACCTGACCAGGCCGGAGCACGCCACGCTGGCGGCCTTCGCCCGGGTCGTCCCGCTGGAGACGCCGTGGCTGCGCGTCCGCCACATCGACGCGCCGGACGGGGACGCGAACCGGCCGGCGGCGGTGCGGAGCGTCGCCGCCGAGCTGGGCCGCGCGGCCGAGCCCGGCGAGGCCGGGCTGCTGGCGCCGGTCGCCCTGCGCGGCGGGAAGCGGTGGCTGCTCGGGTACGAGCAGGTGGAGGTGGCGAGCGAGCCGGGCGAGCCGCGCGACGGCCAGGTGTACGTGATCACCGGCGGTCTGGGCGGCATCGGCGTCTCGCTGGCCGAGGACCTGGCGGCGCGGGCCCGCGTCGGCATCGTCCTGCTGTCCAGGAGCGGGCTGCCCGACGGCCCGCCGCGGTCGGCCCGCGAGGCGCGCGCCGCCGAGGCGATCGGCCGGATGGAGGCCGCCGGGGCGCGGGTGCTGACCCTGGCCGCCGACGTGACCGATCCGGCGGACATGCGCCGGGTCAAGGACGAGACGCTCGCCGCCTTCGGCCGGGTGGACGTGCTCGTGCACGCGGCCGGCCTGCCCGGCGGCGGCATGGCCCAGGTCAAGGAGCGGGAGGCGGCCGAGGCCGTGCTCCGGCCCAAGCTGCTCGGCACGCTGGCGCTGCAGGAGGCGTTCGGCGACCTGGAGCTGGAGGCCGTGGTGCTCTGCTCGTCGATCACCGCGGTGGCCGGCGGGTTCGGGCAGATCGACTACTGCGCGGCCAACAACTTCCTCGACGCGCACGCCCGCGCCGGACGAGGCTGGAACGCCGCCCAGGTCGTCAGCGTCAACTGGGGCAGATGGCTGGAAGTCGGCATGGCGGTGGAGACGGCGGCGCCCGCCGGATTCGTCGCGTTGCAGCGCGGCGACCGGATCAAGGCGCTCGACCACCCGGTCCTCGACGCGCGGCACGCCGGGGAGATCGGCGGGCTCGACTGGTGCAGCGGCACGCTCTCGCCCGGCACGCACTGGGTGCTGGACGAGCACCGCATCGCCGGCGTGCCGGTGCTGCCCGGCACCGGCCACGTCGAGCTGGCCAGGACGGCCGCCGAGGCGGTGCTGCCCGGCGGCGGGCTCGTCGAGCTGCGGGACGTGGTGTTCGTCGAACCGCTGTCGGTGGCCGACGGCGCGACCGCCGAGGTACGGGTGCTCTTCACCCCCGAGGCGGACGGCGCCGAGTTCCAGGTGCAGAGCGTCATCGGCGGCTCGCACCGCACCCACGCCAGGGGCACGGCGGCCAAGGTGAGCCCGCCGCCCGCCGACCGCGTGGACCTGCGCGCCATCATGGACCGCTGCGTGTCCTCGGCGGACGAGCAGGGCGGCGTCCCGCTGTCGGGCCTGCTCACGCTGGGCGCGCACTGGCACCGGACGCTGACCGCCACGCATGTCGGCCAGCAGGAGGCGCTCGGCCTGTTCGAGGCCAACGACGCGCTGATGTCCGACCTCGACCGGTGGGGGCTGCACCCGGCCCTGCTCGACGCCGCCACCACCTTCAGCTGGGTCGCGGTCGAGGGCCACTACCTGCCGCTCGGCTACGGCCGCATCACCGTGTTCGGCAGCCTGCCCGAGGCGTTCTGGAGCCATCTGCGCATCACCAGCACCGACACCGACGAGGTGCTGGTCGTCGACGTCACGTTGATCGGGCCCGACGGCACGGTGCTGGTGCAGATCTCCGACTACGTCCTGCGCAGGATCGACACCGAGGCCGTGGTCTCCGGGGTCCGCTCCAGCGCCGGGTCCCAGGTCGCCGCCTCGTCCGCGGCCCCGGTCGCGGCCGACGACGCGGCCGGGATCAGGCCGGCCGACGGGGCTCTCGCCCTGCGCAGGCTGCTCGCCGCCCCGCTCGGCCCCCAGGTCGTGGTGGCGGCCAGTACGGTGGCCGAGCTCGTCGCGGGCGTCGGCTCGCTGACCCAGGAGACCGTCGAGAGCGAGCTCGACCCGGCGGCGGTCGCCGACCGGCAGGACAAGGCGCCCGCCGAGGGCTACGTCGCGCCGCGCAACGACGCCGAGGCCACGATCGCCCGCCTGTGGGGCGAGGTGCTCGGCGGCGACCACATCGGCGTCGACGACGACTTCTTCGAGCTGGGCGGCAACTCGCTCATCGCGGTCCAGCTGATCGCCCTGATCCGCAAGGAGCTGGGGGTCCGGCTGCCGATGCGCAACCTGTTCGAGGAGCCGACCGTGGCCGGGGTCGCGGCCCTGATCGACGCCGCCACGGCCGCCGCCCCCGAGCCCGCTCCTTCCGGGCCCGCCACCCAGACCATCCCCCGTCTTCCCCGGAGTTCCGCATGAGCACCGAGATCAGCCCAGAAACCAGCGCAGACACCAAGGTCGTACGCAACGACGAGGAGCAGTACTCCATCTGGCCCGCCGGCCGGGACAACCCCTCCGGCTGGTACGACGCCGGTTTCTCCGGCACCAAGGACGCCTGTCTGGCGCACATCGAGCAGGTGTGGACCGACATGCGGCCGAAGAGTCTGCGAGAGGCCATGGACAGTGAGTGATGCCTTCCCCGCATCCTCCGGCCAGGAGCGGATGTGGTTCCTTTCGCGCTTCGAGCCCGATCTGGCCGTCTACAACATCGGCATGGTCATGCCGATGGCGGCCAGGCAGCCGGTGGACCCCCGCCGGCTGGAGCGGGCGATCGATCTGGTCGTGCGGCGTCATGAGGCGCTGCGCACCACGTTCGACTTCCGGGACGGGCAGGTCGTGCAGATCGTCCACCCCGGCGCGCCGCCCACGGCGCTGACCGAGACGGACCTGAGCCACCTTCCGCGGGCCGCCGCCGAGGCGGAGCTGGCCCGCCTGGCCAGGGCGGACGCGGTGCTGCCGTTCGACATGGAACGGGCGCCGCTGTACCGCGGCAGGCACGTCAAGCTGGCCGAGGACGACCTGCGGCTGGCCGTCGTCTTCGACCACACGATCTTCGACGGCGTCTCCTCCATGGTCTTCATGGACGAGGTGGAGGAGTGCTACGACGCGCTCGGCGAGGACCGGCCGCCGAAGCTGCCCGAGCTGCCGATCCAGTTCGCCGACTTCGCCGTGTGGCAGCGCGGCAGGCTGTCCGGCGAGTTCCTGGAGACCGAGCTGGTGCACTGGCGCGAGCGGCTGGCCGGGGTGCCCGCCGACCTCGCCCTGCCGGGCGACCGGCCGCGGCCGGCCCGCCGGAGCTACCGGGGCGGGATCCGGCTCGGCGCCTACTCCCCCGAGCTGTCGGCGGGCGTGGAGCGGCTGGCCAAGGAGCTCAACACGACGTTGTTCACGGTGATGCTCACCGCGTACGCCGCCGTGCTGTCGCGCTGGTCGGGGATCGACGACATCGTGGTGGGCACGCCGGTCGCGGGCCGGCTGCTGCCCGAGACCGAGCCGGTCATCGGCATGTTCGTCAACGCGGTGCCGCTGCGCGTGGACCTGTCGGGCGCGCCCAGCTTCCGCGAGGCGGCCGGGCGCGTGCGGGCGACGGTGGCCGAGGCGCTGGACCACCAGGAGCTGCCGTTCGAGCGGCTCGTGGAGGACCTGCAGCCGGCCCGGGACCTGAGCGTGCCGCCGCTCTACCAGGTGATGTTCAACCTGGCGATCCGCACCAACGAGGGGCAGATCGCCAACGGCACCGCCAAGGTGGACCTCCAGCTCGACGTCAACATGCGCGACGGGCTGCTGCACACCCGGCTGGAGTACGCCACCGACCTGTTCGACGCGGAGACGATCGAACGCTTCGAGGCGAACCTGCGCACGCTGGTCGAGTCGGCCGCCGCCGACCCCGGCCGGGCGGTCCCCGAGCTCCCCGTGCTCGCCGCGGACGAGCGGGCGCGCGTGCTGGCCCTCGGGGACGGCGGGCCGCCGGCCGGGCCCGGCACCCTGCACACGTTGATCGAGGCCCGGGCCGCCGCGACCCCCGACGCCCCCGCCGTGGTCTTCGGCGACGTCACGCTCACCTACGCCGAGCTCAACGGCCGCGCCAACCGGCTGGCCCGGCGGTTGCGGCAGATCGGCGTGGAGCGCGGGCGGCCCGTCGCGGTCTGCGCGGAACGCTCGCCCGAGCTGGTCGTCGCGCTGCTCGCGGTGCTCAAGGCGGGCGGGGCGTACGTGCCGCTGGACCCGGAGTACCCGCGGGACCGGCTGGAGTTCATGCTGTCCGACTCCGGCGCGCGGGTGCTGCTCACCCAGCGCCACCTGCCGTCCTTCGGGCCGGTCGAGACGGTGCTGCTGGAGGACGACCACGACCTCGGCTCCGGCGACCTCGACCCGGTGACCGGGCCGGACGACGCCGCGTACCTGATCTACACCTCGGGCTCGACCGGGCGGCCGAAGGCCGTGGTCAACACCCATCGCGGCATCGTCAACCGGCTCGCCTGGATGCAGGAGACGTTCGGCCTGACGGCCGGCGACGTGGTGCTGCAGAAGACGCCGACCAGCTTCGACGTGTCGGTGTGGGAGTTCTTCTGGCCGCTGCTGCAGGG
Organism: Nonomuraea sp. NPDC001636; assembly: GCF_040298265.1. Taxonomy (NCBI): domain Bacteria; kingdom Bacillati; phylum Actinomycetota; class Actinomycetes; order Streptosporangiales; family Streptosporangiaceae; genus Nonomuraea; species Nonomuraea sp. NPDC001636. The sequence continues at coordinate 211,650 of NZ_JBEOZT010000008.1, read as the reverse complement.
CGCCTGCCTCGTGCCGGTGCGGCCGGGCGGCCACCGCGACCCGGGTCACCAGCGCGACCTGGTCAAGCGGCACGCGGTGACCACGATGCACTTCGTGCCGTCGATGCTCGCCCTCTTCCTGGAGGAGGCGAACATCGAGTCGTGCGCGTCGCTGCGGCGCGTGGTGTGCAGCGGCGAGGAGCTGCCGCCCAGGACGGCGGCCCGCTTCTTCGAGCGCCTGCCCGGCGTGGAGCTGCACAACCTGTACGGCCCCACCGAGGCGGCCGTCGACGTCTCCTGGCACGCCTGCCGGCCGGGCGAGACGGTGATCCCCATCGGCCGCCCGATGCCCGGCTGCCGCCTGCACGTCCTCGACGAGCGCCTGGAGCCGATGCCGGTCGGCGTGCCCGGCCAGCTGCACATCGGCGGCGTCCAGGTGGCCCGCGGCTACGCGGGGCGGCCGGGGCTGACGGCCGAGCGCTTCGTCCCCGACCCGTACGGCCCGCCGGGCGCGCGGCTGTACGCCACCGGCGACCTGGCCCGGCTGCGCGCCGACGGGGAGCTGGAGTTCCTCGGCCGCATCGACGACCAGGTCAAGGTGCACGGCTGGCGGGTCGAGCTGGGCGAGGTCGAGGCGGCGCTGGCCGAGGACCCGCGGGTGCGCGGGGTCGTCGTCGCGCTGCGCGACGACGCGCCGGGCGGTCGCGGGCTGGTGGCCTACGTGGACTGGACGGGCGAGCCGAGCCGGTTGTCGCACGAGCTGCGCACCGGGCCGGCCCGCACGTTGCCGGCGGCGCTGGTGCCGCAGGCGTTCGTGCAGGTCACCGCGTTCCCCTTGGGCCCGAGCGGGAAGCTCGACCGGGCCGCGCTGCCGCCGCCCACCGGGCCCGGCCGCAGCGATCTGGGCACCACCTACGTCGCGCCGGAGACGCCGCTGGAGGAGGAGCTGTGCGCCCTCTGGGGCGAGCTGCTCGGCCGTGACCGGGTGGGCGTCGAGGACGACTTCTTCGCGCTCGGCGGGCACTCGCTGCTGGCCGTCCTGCTGATCACCCGGTACCGGGAGGCGTACGGGATCGAGATGGACCTGCGGGTCTGCTTCGAGCTCACCACGGTGGCCGAGCACGCGCTGGCCGTGCTGGAACTCCAGCTCGGCGACGTCGAGCTGGACGATCTCCTGGCGGAGGACGCGGACGGATGAGCGAGGTGAGAGGGCGGCTGGCCCGCCTCAGCCCGGAGCAGCGCGCGGCGCTGGAGCGCAGGCTCCAGCGGCAGCCGAAGGCCCGGCCCGCCGGGATCCCCCCGCGCAGCGATCCGGACGCGCCGGCGCCGCTCTCCTACGGGCAGGAGCGGCTGTGGTTCCTGCAGCGGCTCGACCCCGCCGACGCCTCCTACAACATGTACATGGTGCAGCGGCTGCGCGGCGAGCTGTCCATCCGCGACCTGGCCGGGGCGCTGGCCACGGTGGCGGCCCGGCATCCGATGCTGCGGGCCCGCTTCCCCGCGGTGGAGGGTGGCCCGGTCCAGGTCGTGGAGCCGGCGCTGAAGCTCGATCCGGTGCTGGTGAACCTCGCGGACCTGCCCGCCGCCGAACGCGAGGCCCGCGCCACGGCCATCGTGGCCGAGCTGACCAACACGCCGTTCGACCTGGCCACCGGGCCGCTGGTACGGGTGCACCTGATCACGCTGTCGGCGACCGATCACGTGCTCTGCCTGGTCCTGCACCACCTGGTGGCCGACGGCTGGTCATTGAAGATCATCTTCTCCGAGCTGGCCGCCTGCTACACCGGGAACGCGGCCGGGCTGGGCGTCCCGTCGATCGACTACCGCGACTTCGCGGCCTGGCAGCGCGGCCGCGAGCCGTCCCGGGAGTCGCTGGACTACTGGCGCGCCAAGCTCGACGGCGTGCAGCCGCTCGACCTGCCCACGGACCGGCCGCGGCCGGCCGTACGGGTGGCCGACGGCGACTACTGCGCGCGGCGCATCGGCCCCGAGCTGACGGCCCGGCTGGAGCAGCTGGCCAGGGACGAGCGCGGCACGCTGTTCATGGTCCTGCTGGCCGCCTACCAGCTCCTGCTGGGCGCGCACTGCGGCACCGACGACCTGACGGTCGGCTCGGTCATCGCCGGCCGCGACCGCCCGGAACTCCAGGACGTCGTCGGCTTCTTCCCCGAGACGCTCGTGCTGCGCGGCGACCTGTCCGGCGACCCGTCCTTCCGCACGCTGCTCGCCCGGACCAGGGCGACGGTGCTGGACGCGTTCGCCCACCAGGACATCCCCTTCGAACGCCTGCTCAACGACCTCGGCATCCGCCGTGACCTGAGCACGACGCCGCTGTTCCAGGCGATGTTCGTGATCCAGGACAAGGAGGCCGGCGCCCTGCCGCTGCCCGGCATAGAGGCGGAGATGTTCGACCCGGGCGCGACCCAGGCGAAGTTCGACCTGATGCTGGACGTCACCCAGTTCGACGGCTCCCTCTGGGCGATGTTGTCCTACGCCCGCGACCTGTTCGAGGAGGAGACCGCGACGCGGTTGCTGCGGCGGTGGGAGCGGGTGCTGGAGGCGGTCGTGCGCGACCCGGGCACGCCGCTGTCCGCGTTGCGCGCGGCCATGCTGCTGCCCGAGGACCGGCCGCCGGTCCTCGACACCCCGCAGCCGCCCACGCGCGACGTGCTCGACCTCTTCCAGGAGCGCGTCCGGCTGGCGCCCGGCGCGACGGCGGTGAGCCACGGCGACCGCCGGGTCACCTACGCCGAGCTGGACGCCATGGCCGCCGCGCTGGCCGGGCGCCTGGCCGCGGCCGGGGTCGGGCCGGACACGGTCGTGGGGCTGCGCGCCGGGCGCTCGGTGGAGCTGATCGCCGGGATGCTCGCCGTCGGCCGGGCGGGCGGCGCCTACCTGCCGCTCGACCCGGCGTACCCGCCGGAGCGGCTGCGGTGGATGGCGGCGGACGCGGGCGCGGCCCTGGTGCTGGACGAGGACGATCTCCGCGAGTCGCCGCGGGCGCCGCACGCCGAGGTCGCGGGGCCGGGCTCGCTGGCCTACGTGATCTACACCTCGGGCTCGACCGGACGTCCCAAGGGCGTGGAGGTGCCGCGCGAGGCGCTGGCGTCGCGGGTGGGCTGGATGCGCGGCCACTACGAGCTCGGGCCGGGCGACCGCGTCCTGCAGTTCGCCTCGCCGAGCTTCGACACGCACGCCGAGGAGATCTACCCGGCGCTGGCCGCCGGCGCGGAGCTCGTCCTGTGCCCGGACGAGCCGCTGCCGGACTTCCTGAAGACGCCGGAGGGCGCCGCGCTCACCGTGCTGGACCTGCCCACGTCGTACTGGCAGGAGCTGGTGGCCATGGGCGTCGAATGGCCGCCCGGCCTGCGGCTGGTCATCCTGGGCGCCGACCCGCTGCCCGGCCCCGCGCTGGCCGCCTGGTACGCCTCCGGCCCCCAGGGCGTGCGCCTGGTCAACAGCTACGGACCCACCGAGGCCACGATCATCGCCGCCACGGCCGACATGGACCCCTCGGAGGCGCTGCGCCGCCCGGCCGTGGGCGTCGCCCTGCCCGGCACCACGCTCCAGGTGCTGGGCCCCGACGGGCTCCCGGTGCCGGCCGGCGTCGCGGGCGAGCTGCACATCGGCGGCAGCGGCCTGGCCCGCGGCTACCGGGGCGCGCCCGCCCGCACGGCCGAGCGTTTCGTCCCCGGCCCCGGCGGTTCGCGCCTCTACCGCACCGGCGACCGGGCCCGCTTCCGCCTGGACGGCGGCCTGGAGATCCTCGGCCGCCTGGACCGGCAGGTGAAGGTGCGCGGTTACCGCGTCGAGCCGGGCGAGGTGGAGGCGGCGCTGCTCGCCCACCCGTCGGTGCGGCAGGCCACGGTGGTGGTCCACGAGGACCGCCTGATCGCCTACGCCGTCCACGACGCCGGGGACGGCTTACGCGACCACCTCGCCGCCGAGCTCCCCCCGCACATGGTGCCCAGCGCGATCGTCTCGCTCGACCGCATCCCGCTGACCCCCGGCGGCAAGGTCGACCGGGACGCCCTGCCCGCGCCGGGCCGGCCGCGCGGCGCCGGCTACGAGCCGCCGGCCGGCGCGGCCGAGGAGCTCGTCTGCCTGGTCTGGGCCGAGGTGCTGGGGCTGGAGCGGGTGGGCGCGCTGGACGACTTCTTCCAGCTCGGCGGCCACTCGCTGCTGGCCACCAGGACCACGGCCCGCATCGCCGCGGCCATCGAGCTGGACGTGCCGCTCAAGCTGGCCTTCACCCACCCGACGCCACGCCTGCTGGCCGCGGCCCTGGAACACCTGGCCGAGGAGGCCGACGAGCGTGGATGAACGTCAGGCGCGCGTGCAGGCCCGCTTCCGCAAGGCGATCGCGGGCCTGGGCGCCGCGGAGCAGATCCCGCGACGCGCCGAGGGCAGCGATCCGCCGCTGTCGTTCGCGCAGGAGCGGCTGTGGTTCATGGAGCAGTTCGCCCCCGGGACGAGCGCGTACGTGCTGCCCGTGTCGGCCAGGCTGCGCGGCCCGCTCGACGCCGACCGGCTGCGGGAGTCGCTGGACGCCGTGGTCGCCCGGCACGAGAGCCTGCGCATGACCTTCCCCGCCGGCCCCGACGGGCGGCCGGAGGCGCGGGTGGCGGACCGGGTGCGGGTGCCGCTGCGCGTCGTGGACGTGCCGGACGAGGCGGCGGCCAGGCAGGTGCTCAGCGCCGACGCCGCGCGCCCCTTCGAGCTGGCGGACGGCCCGCTGCTGCGCGCCACCCTGGTACGGCTCGCGCCCGACGACCACGCGCTGCTGGTGGCGGTCCATCACATCGTCGCCGACGGCTGGTCGGCCGATCTCATCCTCCGCGAGCTGCTGACCCCGCCGCAGAGCGGGCCGCGGCTGGGCTACGGCGACTACGCGTCGTGGCAGCGGGAGCGGCTGAGCGGCGACCGGCTGGCCGGCGACCTGGCGTTCTGGCGCGCCGAGCTGGACGGGTTGCAGGTGCTCGACCTGCCCCTGGACCGGCCGCGCCCGCCCAGGCAGAGCTTCCGGGGCGGCTGGCACGACGTCGAGATCGACGTGGCGGCGTTCGGCGAGCTGTGCCGGGCCGAGGGGGCGACGCTCTACATGGGGCTGCTCGCCGCCTTCCAGGTGCTGCTGGCCCGCTGGTCCGGCACGACCGGCTTCGCGGTCGGGTCGCCGGTGGCCGGACGGACCCGGCCGGAGTTCGAGGACGTGGTCGGGCTGTTCGTCAACCTGCTCCCGCTGCGGGCGCGGCTGGCGGGCGACCCCGGCTTCGCCGAGCTGCTGCGCCGCACGCGGGACGGCGCGATCGAGGTCTACGGCCACCAGGAGCTGCCCTTCGAGAAGCTGGTCGCCGAGCTGGACCCCGAACGCGACGTCAGCCGCCCGCCGCTGGTCCAGGTGCTGTTCGCACTGCAGAGCTACCGCGGCGACGGCGAGGGCTTCGAGCCGGACAGCACGACCACCCGGTTCGACCTGGAGCTCTACGCCGCCGAGCGGGGCGAGCTGCTGGAGGGCCGCTTCGTCTACAACGCCGAGCTGTTCCGGCCGGAGACGATCGAGCGGCTGGCGCAGCGGTTCGCCGCGCTGTTGCGTGCGGTGGTGGCGTCCCCCGACGTGCCGGTGGGGCGTCTGGACATCCTGCCGGACGAGGAGCGGAAGCAGCTCGCGCGGTGGAACGCCACCGAGCGGGAGCACCCGGGCGGCACCCTGCACGAGCTGGTCTTCGAGCAGGCCGAGCGCACCCCCGACGCGACGGCCCTGGTCTTCGAGGGCGACCGGCTGACCTACCGCGAGCTGGCCGAGCGGGCCCGCGCGGTGGCCGCCGGGCTCGACGTGCGGGTGGACCAGCCGGTCGGCGTCTGCATGGAACGCGGGCTGGATCTCCCCGTCGTGCTTCTCGGCGTGCTGGCGGCCGGTGGCGCCTACCTGCCGCTCGACCCGTCCCACCCGGCGGAGCGCACGCGTGGCATGCTGGCCGACGCGGGCGCCGACCTGGTGGTCACGGCGGCGGACGTACGGCCGGCCGCGGCGTCCGTGGTGCGGGTGCGTGCGGACAATCTGGCCTACGTCATCTTCACCTCCGGCTCCACCGGACGGCCCAAGGGCGTGGGCGTCTCCCACCGGGCGATCGTCAACCGGCTGCGCTGGATGCAGGACACCTTCCACCTCACCCCGCACGACCGCGTCCTGCACAAGACACCCACCACCTTCGACGTCTCGGTCTGGGAACTGTTCTGGCCCCTCATCACCGGCGCCACCATGGTCATCGCCCGGCCCGGCGGCCACCGCGACACCGCCTACCTGCGCGACCTCATCAAGACCGAGAACATCACCACGGTGCACTTCGTCCCCTCGATGTTGCAGGCGTTCCTGGAAGAAGAGGACGTCCAACTCCCGCCCCGGATCATCTGCTCCGGCGAAGCCCTCCCACCCGGCCATGACCTCCCAGGACTGCACAACCTCTACGGCCCCACCGAAGCGGCCGTCGACGTCTCCTGGCACGCCTGCCAACCAGGAGAAACCACCGTCCCCATCGGCAGACCCGTCGACAACACCACCCTGCACGTCCTGGACGCACACCTCCAGGACGTCCCCATCGGCACCCCCGGCGAGCTCTACATCGGCGGCATCCAACTCGCCCGCGGCTACCTCGGCAAACCCGCACTCACCGCCGAACGCTTCCTCCCCGCCCCCGACGGCCAGCGCCTCTACAAAACCGGCGACCTCGCCCGCTGGCTGCCTTCGGGGGAACTCGAATACCTCGGCCGCACCGACCACCAGGTCAAGATCCGCGGCATGCGCGTGGAGCTGGGCGAGATCGAGGCCGTGCTGCGCGAGCGACCCGGCGTGACGGCGGCGGCGGCCAAGCTGGTGAACGGCCGCCTGGTCGGCTACGTCGTCGGCGACGTCCCCGACCTGTCCGACGCGCTGCCGGACTTCATGGTCCCGACGGCGTGGGTGCGGCTGGACCGACTGCCCGTCACCGCCAACGGCAAGCTCGACCGCGCCGCCCTCCCCGCGCCCGACCGCCCGGCCGACCTGCCGTGGGAGCCGCCGCGCGGCGCGGCGGAAATCGCCGTCGCGCAGGTCTGGCAGGAGGTGCTCGGCCTCGACCGGCCCGGCCGGCACGACGCCTTCTTCGCCGTGGGCGGCGACTCCATCAGCAGTCTCAAGGTCGTGGCCCGGCTGCGCGCCGCCGGCTACGACGTGGAACTGCAGCAGCTGTTCACCCATCAGGCGGTCGCCGAACTGGCCGCCGTGCTGCGGCCGCGGCAGGCCGTACCGGAGACCACGGCGGGAGCCTTCGACCTGCTCAGCGTGGCGGACAGAGAGAGGCTCACGCGATGATCATCGATGCCTACCCGCTCAGCGCCCTCCAGGCCGGGATGCTGTACCACAGCGAGCTGGACGGCGTGACCTTCCACGACCACACCACGCTCACGCTGCGCGGCAGCTTCGACGAGGCCGCCCTGGTCAGGGCGCTGGACGAGCTGTCGGCCCGGCACGAGGTGCTGCGGACGTCCTTCGACCTGACCGGGTTCAGCGAGCCCGTCCAGCTCGTGCACGACCGGGCGGAGATCCCGCTGACCGTCTCCGGCGGCGAGCCGGAGTACGGGCCGTTCGACTGGACGCGGGCCCCCCTGCTCCGCGTCCACGTGCGGCCCGAGGCCGACCGGTTCGCGCTGACCGTCTACTTCCACCACGCGATCCTCGACGGGTGGAGCGTCGCGAGGCTGGTCAGCGAGCTGCTGGAACGCTATGCGACCCCCGGGCTGCCGGTGGAGCCGCCGGCGGCGCGCTTCCGCGACCTGGTGGCGGCCGAGAAGGCGATGCTCGCCCGGCCGGAGGCGGCGGAGTTCTGGCGGGAGGCGATCGCCGAGGCGCCGGAGGGCCGGTTGCCCCGGATGCCCGGCTACCCCACCGGCGGGCCGCGCGAGGTCGCGGTGCTCGCCACGGCGCTCCCCGCCGAGCTGGCCAAGGCGCTGGCCGAGCAGGCGGCCGCCGCCCGGGTGCCCCTGCGGTCGGTGGTGCTCGCGGCGCACGTGCGCGTCATGGCCCTGCTCACCGGCGATCCCGACGTCCTGACGGGGATGCTCACGCACAGCCGCCCGGAGAGCGAGGCCGGTGACGAGGTGCTCGGCCTGTTCCTCAACACCGTCCCGCTGCGGGTCCGGGCCGACGCGCCCGACCTGGTCCAGCGGGTCTTCCGGGCGGAGGTGGCGGCGCTGCCGTACCGGCACTTCCCGCTCTTCGAGATCCAGCGGGCCAGCGGTCGCGCGCGGCTGCTGGACACGCACGTGGACTTCCGCGACTTCCACGTGAACGGCGCCGCCGCCACGCCCATCGAGGGCCAGGACTTCTTCGAGCAGACCGACTTCGCCTTCAGCACGGCCTTCGTCCGGACGCCGGGCCAGGGGCTGACGCTGACCATCTCCTACGACACCACGCAGTTCCCCGCCGGCCAGATCGCGGCGATCCGGGACCACTACCTCCGCGCCCTGTCCGGAGAGGCCGCCATCTCGCCGCAGGACGCGGCTCAGCTCGCGCGGTGGAACGCCACCGAGCGGGAGCACCCGGGCGGCACCCTGCACGACCTGGTCTTCGCCCAGGCCGAGCGCACCCCGGACGCGACGGCGCTGGTGTTCGAGGGCGACCGGCTGACCTACCGCGAGCTGGCCGAGCGGGCCCGCGCGGTGGCCGCCGGGCTCGACGTGCGGGTGGACCAGCCGGTCGGCGTCTGCATGGAACGCGGCCTGGACCTGCCCGTCGTGCTCCTCGGCGTGCTGGCCGCGGGCGGCGCCTACCTGCCGCTCGACCCGGCCGATCCCGAGGAACGACGGCGCGGCATGCTCGCCGACGCGGGGGCCGCGACCGTCCTCACCGCCGCGGGCTCCGGAGACCGGTTCACGCCGCCGCCGGTGCGCGAGGACAATCTGGCCTACGTCATCTTCACGTCCGGCTCGACCGGGCGGCCCAAGGGCGTGGGCGTCTCGCACCGGGCGATCGTCAACCGGCTGCGCTGGATGCAGGACACCTTCCACCTCACCCCGCACGACCGCGTCCTGCACAAGACGCCCACCACCTTCGACGTCTCGGTCTGGGAACTGTTCTGGCCGCTCATCACCGGCGCCACCATGGTCATCGCCCGGCCCGGCGGCCACCGCGACACCGCCTACCTGCGCGACCTCATCAAGACCGAGAACATCACCACGGCGCACTTCGTCCCCTCGATGCTCCAAGCCTTCCTGGAAGAAGAGGACGTCCAACTCCCGCCCCGGATCATCTGCTCCGGCGAAGCCCTCCCACCCGGCCATGACCTCCCAGGACTGCACAACCTCTACGGCCCCACCGAAGCAGCCGTCGACGTCTCCTGGCACCCCTGCCAACCCGGAGAAACCACCGTCCCCATCGGCAAACCCGTCGACAACACCACCCTGCACGTCCTCGACGCACACCTCCAGGACGTCCCCATCGGCACCCCCGGCGAGCTCTACATCGGCGGCGTCCAACTCGCCCGCGGCTACCTCGGCAAACCCGCACTCACCGCCGAACGCTTCCTCCCCGCCCCCGACGGCCAGCGCCTCTACAAGACCGGCGACCTCGCCCGCTGGCTGCCTTCGGGGGAACTCGAATACCTCGGCCGCACCGACCACCAGGTCAAGATCCGCGGCATGCGCGTCGAACCCGGGGAGATCGAGGCCGTGCTGCGCGCCCAGCCGGGGGTCCGCGACGCGGCCGTCACGGCGCACGGGCACAGCCTGGTCGGCTACGTGGTGGGCGACGTGCCCGACCTCCAGGACGTCCTGCCCGACCACCTGATCCCGCGCCGGTGGGTGAGCCTGGACGCCCTCCCCCTCACCCGCAGCGGCAAGCTGGACCGGGCCGCGCTGCCCGCGCCGGAGACGGCGGGCGGCCGGCCGTACGTGCCGCCCCGCGACGAGGTGGAGGCGCGCCTGGCCACGCTCTACGAAGAGGTGCTGCAGGTGCCCGCGGCCGGGATCCTGGACGACTTCTTCGAGCTCGGCGGCCACTCGCTGAGCGCCCTGCGGCTGGCCGCCCGCATCCGCCAGGAGCTGGGGCGGAGCCTGCCCGTGGGCACCGTGCTGACCGCGCCGACGATCAGCAAGCTGGCCAGGGTGCTCCGCCAGCCCGAGGACCTGGCGCCGCCGAGCCACGTCGTGCCGCTCAACCCGGACGGCGACCGCACGCCGATCTTCTTCATCCACGCGCTCGGCGGCCAGGTCTTCCGCTACCACCCGCTGGCCCGCCGCCTCGGCCCCGACCAGCCGGTGTACGCCATCGCCGCGCGCGGGCTGGCGCCCGGCGAGGAGCCGCACGCCACGCTCGCCGAGATGGCCGACGCCTACGTGGCCGACCTGCTGGAGGTGCGGCCGGCGGGGCCGTACGTGCTGGGCGGGTTCTGCATCGGCGGGAACATCGCCCTGGAGGTGGCCAGGCGGCTGCGCGAGCGCGGCGAGCAGGTGCCGCTCGTCGTGCTCCTCTACGCCAACGCCGAGGAGCCCGTGGCCGAGGCGTCGCTGGAGGACGACACGGTCCTGCTGTTCCACGCGCTGGCCGGCGGCCCCGAGGAGACCCTCGGGCTGGACCTGGCCGAACTCGCCGCCCGTCCGCCGGAGGAGCAACTGCTGACGGTCATGGGCGCCGCCTCCGCCGCCGACCGGCTGGCGCCCGACACGGCCGAGGTCGAGCAGGCGCGCCGCTACCTGGCCGTGTTCCGGGCCAACGCGCACGCGGTCGGCGGCTACCGGCACGAGCCTTACGACGGCGACGTCGCGCTCTTCGCGCCCAGGCGCGAGGACGGCAACTGGCCCTCCGTCGCCAAGGGGCGGCTCGCCCACGTCGCGATCCCCGAGGAACGCGTCCCCATCCTGTACGAACCCCTGGTCGCCGGAGCGGCCACCGAGATCAGAAGGTGGATGGATCATGGCATCCCCGACCAGTGAGCAGACGAGCCTCTGGAAGCACCCCGACTTCCTGCGGCTGTGGGCGGGCCAGAGCCTGTCGCAGTTCGGCTCGGCGATCAGTCTCTTCGCGTTCCCCGTCATCGCAGTCACCGTCCTGAACGCCTCCGAGGCGGAGATGGGCGTCGTCGGCTTCCTGCTGCGGCTGCCGATGGTGTTCTTCCTGCTGTTCGGCGTGCTGGCCGACCGGGTGCGCAAGCGGCCCATCCTGATCTGGACGGACGTGGCGCGGTTCGTGCTGCTGATGCTGATCCCGGTCGCGTGGTTCGCCGACCTGCTCACGCTGACCTGGCTCTACGGCGTCATCTTCGCGCTCGGCCTGCTCAGCACGCTCTTCCAGACGGCCTACCGGAGTTACTTCCCGTTCCTGGTGCCGCGGGAGAACTTCATGGAGGGCAACTCCAAGCTGCAGCTGACCGAGTCGGCCGCCCAGACGTTCGGGCCCGGCCTGGCCGCGGCGCTGCTGAAGGTGCTCGCCGCGCCCGCGCTGCTGATCATCGACGCGGTGTCGTACCTGGCCTCCGCGATCGCGGTGTCCCTGATCAAGCGGCCGGAGGCCCGTCCGGAGCCGGACGACACCACCCCCGGGCAGGTGCACAAGGCGATCTGGCAGGGCATGGGCTGGGTGATGCGGCACGAGCTGATCCGGCCGCTGGCCGTCTCCTCGGCCGTGTACTCGCTGTTCATCCTGGGCTCGATGAACTCGATCTACGCCCTGTACGTGATCCGCGACCTGGGCGTGCCCGCGGGCTGGTTCGGCAGCATCCTGGCCGGCGGCGGCGTGGGCGCGATCATCGGGGCGCTGGTCGCCGTCAAGGTGATGCGGCGCCACGCGATCGGCAAGGTGCTGGTGTGGTCGATGGTGTACGGCAACCTGGCGCTCTTCCTCATTCCGCTGGCCGTCGGGCCGGTCTGGGTCTCGGTGGCGATGCTCGTCGTCGCGCAGCTGGTCAGCGGCGTCAGCTCGCAGATCTTCTTCGTCACCAACACCAGCCTGGTGCAGACGGTCACCCCGCCGCACCTCCAGGGCCGGGTGGTGGCCTCGATCTACTCGCTGGGCCTGATCCCCGCCCCGCTGGGCGCGCTCGGCGCCGGCCTGCTGGCCGGCGCCGTGGGGACGCGGACGACGCTGTGGGTGGTCATCGCCATCGGCGCTCTCGTGCCGATCGCGGCGATGGCCTGGTCGCCGCTGGCCAAGCTCATCGGGATGCCGGAGCCAGACTCGCAATGAGCCGCAGCTGACGGCTGCGCAGCCGCCGGGTGGGCGTGACCAGGCCGACGATCAGCGTGGTCGCGCCCGCCTCCTGGTAGGCCGCCATCCGCTCGCGCACCTTGCCCGCGGGGCCGCACATGGTCATCGCGTCCACGAGCGCGTCGGGCAGCATCGCCATGGCCTCGCCCTGCCGTCCGTCCAGGAAGGCCTCCTGCATGCGGGCGGCCTCCTGCTCGAAGCCGAGCGTGGCGGCCAGGCGGTTGTAGAAGTTCGTCCGGCGCGAGCCCATGCCGCCGAGGTAGAGGGCGAGCATGGGCCGCATCATGTCGTAGGCCAGCTCCTGGTCCTCCTCGACGAGCGTGAGCACCATGGGCGCGACGTCCAGGTCGGTGCCGTTCAGGTGCTTGGCCATGCGGGCCAGGTGGTCGGGCGGGAAGTGGATGGCCAGCCAGCCGTCGGCGAGCTCGCCGGCCAGCGCGACCGTCTTCGGGCCCATCGCGGCCAGGTAGACCGGCAGCCGCTCCTGCACCGGCGCGACGGCCAGCGTCAGCTCCTTGCCCTCGCTGCCGGGCAGCGGCAGCGACATCGTGGGTCCCTCGTGCCGCACCGGCTCGCCGTCCAGCGCCTTGCGCACCACCTGGAGGTAGTCGCGGGCGCGGGCCAGCGGCCGGTCGAAGCGCTCGCCGTGCCAGCCCTCGACCACCTGCGGGCCGGACGGGCCCACGCCCAGCCGGGCGCGGCCGCCGGAGACCTGGTCGAGGGTGGCCGCCGTCATCGCGGCGACCACGGGCTTGCGTCCCGACATCTGCAGCACGCCGGTGCCGAGCGCGATGCGCTCGGTCTGCCCGGCGATCCAGGCCAGCAGGGTCGCCGGGTCGGTCCCGTAGGTCTCGGCCGCCCACACGGACGAATAGCCCAGGGCCTCCGCCTCGCGGACCAGCGCCAGGTGGTCGGCCGGGCCGAGGCCCGCGCCGCCCCAGTAGCTCATGCTGTAACCGAGGCGCATCCCATCTCCTCAACGATCGCGGCGGCCAGGGCGTCGGGGGTCTCCTCGGCCAGCCAGTGGGTGGAGTCGAGCTCCTTCAACGCGGGCCTGTGCACGCTCTGCCGCCGCCAGCCCAGCAGGCCGCCCCTGGTCAGCGAGGCGTCCCTGGCTCCGTACAGGACGGAGATCGGCACCGGCAGCGGCGGCCCCGGCCGGTGGTGATAGCCGGCCAGTAGCCCGAAGTCGGCGCGCAGCGCCGGCTCCAGCACCGGCCAGAGCGCCTCCCGGTCGGCCAGCTCCGGCGGGACGCCGCCGAGCTCGATCAGCTGCTCCCAGAACAGCCACGACGGCAACGACGGCAGGCGGCGCAGCAGCAGGGTCACGTCCGGCGCCGCGAACGAGCCCACGACCAGCCGTTCCGGCCGCCCGCCCAGCTCGACCACGCGCCGGCAGACGAGGAAGGCCAGCAACGCCCCGCTGCAGTAGCCGAACAGCGTGTACGGCTCACGCCATCCGGCCAGGTCGCGCGCCAGGTCGTCGACCAGCCCTTCGAGGTCGGTCCGCGGCTCTTCGGCGAGCCTGGCCTGACGTCCCGGCAGGTTGACCGACCACAGGCCCACCTCGGGCGGGAAGTGCCCGGCGAGCTCGCCGAGCGAGGCCGGACCGCCGCCCGCGTGCGGGAAGGCGACCAGCGCCCGCTCCCCCTCCTTGACCTGGACGTACCACGGCGTCATCGGGCTTCCCCCAGGTGCAGGGCCAGTTCGGCCGGCGTCGGATGGTCGAACACGGCCCGTACCGAGACGGCGCGGCCCGCCAGCTCCTCCAGCGGGCCGATCAGCCGGACGGCCAGCACGGAGTGGCCGCCGTTGAGGAAGAAGTTGTCGTGCGGCCCGAGTCCGGGCCGGTTGAGCGCCTCGCTCCACAGCGCCACCACCTGCCGGACCAGCCCGTCGCCGGCCTCCCGCGCCGGGGCGCGGCCCTCGTCGGGCACCTTCAGCTCACGGTAGGCGATCTTGCCGTTGGCCGTGGTGGGCAGCCTGCCGGTGACGACGTACCGGGTGGGGACGGCGTAGTCGGGCAGCCGCGTCCTGGCGAAGCGCCACAGCTCTTCCTCGGTGGTCTCGGCGGTGACCTCCAGGAAGGCGGCGAGCCGTCCGTCGGTCTGCGGGTCGCCGTCGAGGATCACCGCGGCCGTGCGGACCGCCTCGTGCTCGTGCAGCGCGGCCTCGACCTCGCCGAGCTCGATGCGGTGGCCGCGCAGCTTGATCTGCCGGTCGTCGCGGCCGAGCAGTTCCAGCCCGCCGTCGTGGCGGATGCGCGCGCGGTCGCCGGTCCGGTAGAACCGGCCGTACCGGTCGTGGTGCCCGAAGCGCTGCGCCGTCAGCTCGGGCCGGTCGAGGTAGCCCGCGCTCACCCCCGCGCCGGCGACGCACAGCTCGCCCGGCACGCCCGGCGGCAGCTCGCGGCCCGCGGCGTCGGTGACGAAGATCTGGGTGTTGGCCAGCGGCTCCCCGGCGGGGACCGGGTCGAGCGGCGGCTCGCGCAGCTCGGCGGCGGTGGACCAGATGGTCGTCTCGGTCGGCCCGTAGACGTTGAACACCCGGCAGCCCAGCTCCAGCAGGTCCCTGGCCAGGACGGCGGGCATCGGCTCGCCGCCGCACAGCACCGTGCGCCCGGCCAGCTCGCGCCCGGCCTCCGGCGCGATCAGCCGCCACGCGGTGGGGGTGGCCTGCACGACCTGGACGTCGCTCGCGGCGATCAGCTCCAGGAACCTGCCCGGCTGCAGCTGGTCCTCGTCGGAGGCCACGACCACGGTGCCGCCGGAGGCCAGCGGCAGCAGCAGCTCCAGCCAGGAGATGTCGAAGGAGGTGGTGGTGGACCACAGGACGCTGGTGGGCGCGCCCAGCCGGTCGGCGAAGTCGAGCACGAGGTTCGTCAGGTTCGCGTGCGTGACCTGCACGCCCTTGGGCCGGCCGGTGGAGCCGGAGGTGTAGATGACGTAGGCGATGTCCCCGGTCTCTGCGGGTCCGGGCTCTCCCCGCGTGCCGGGCATCGGCACGACCGGCGTCCCGCCCGCCCAGTGCGGACTGCCCGCCGCGACGACCAGCCGCGCCCCCGAGTCGGCCACCTGGAAGGCCAGGCGCGACTCCGGTTGCCGCACGTCCAGCGGCAGGAACGCGGCTCCCGCCTGCCACACGCCGAGGACCGCCGCCACCAGGTCCGCCGAGCGTCCCAGGGCCAGGGCGACGACGTCGCCGCCGCCCACTCCGCGCTCGCGCAGCAGGTCGCGGACCGCGGCCGCGCGCGCCAGCAGCTCGTCGTAGGTGACCTCGTGCGCGCCCTCGCGCACCGCCACGGCCGGGCCCGGCAGGATGCGCCCGGCCAGCGTCCCCGGCCAGGTGCGGCCCGTGTCGTTGACCCGGTCGAGCAACGCCCGGTCGGCCGGGGAGAACACGTCCGGCACGCCGCCGCGCGCCGCCTGCCGCACCACCGCGCACAGCCTGGCGGTGAACGCCGCGATCTCGTCCTCGTCGTGCACCTCGGTGCTGTGCACCATGCGGACGGTGAGCCGGTCCGGCTCCTGGATGACGTTGCACTGCATGTCCAGGCGGCTGCGGTCGATCAGGTTGTCCACGTATCCGGGCACCTCGCCCTGGATGTGCACCTTCTCGTCGCTCCAGGGCCGGTAGTTGAACATGTGCCGGAACAGCGGGACCCGCCAGTCGTCCGTGCCGTGCCCGCGGCGGGTCAGCACCGCCTCCACCGAGGCCCCGGCGTGCTCGACGCCCTCCGCGAACGCCTCCTCCACGCGCCTGGCGACCTGCTCGAAGTCGTCGTCCAGCTCGACGTGGACGCGCAGCGGCAGGGTGCTCACGGCGTAGCCGACGCGCCGGTGCTGCTCGCCCGTCTTGGTGCTGACCGGCATGCCGATCACCAGGTCCGGCCCGGCGCCGTGCCCGCGCAGCGTCAGCAGGAAGGCGGTGGCCAGCACGATGTTGCCGGTGGTGCGCAGCCGGGCGCGCAGCTCGTCCAGGGCCGCCACCGTCTCGGCGTCCACCTGCCAGGAGCAGGTGTGCCCGGCGAACGTCGGACGGACCGGCGAGGGCCTGCTGCCCGGCAGCACCATGGCGGCCGGGTCGACGCCGTCGAGCCGGTCCAGCCAGTAGCCGATCGACTCCTCCGAGGGCTCCCCCGGCTCCAGCATCGGCGCGGGCCCCGCCAGCTCGGGGGGCAGCGAGCCGTGCCCGGTCTGGCTGTCGTAGAAGCGGCCCAGCTCCTCCACCAGGAGCTGCATGGAGGTGCCGTCGATGATGATGTGGTGGCCGGCCAGGCACACCACGGTTCCCGCGCCGTCGGGCAGGGTGAAGTGTCCCACCCTGATGAGCAGGTCGCGGCCGAGGTCGAAGGGCTCGTCCAGGAAGGACTGCAGGTCCGCGACCAGCGTCTCCTCGGTCGTGGCCCGGGTCTCGACCTTCAGCTGGGCGTCCTGCGGGGCCACCAGGTGCCGGACGGGCGTCCCGTCCACCACGGGGAACCGCAGCCGCAGCGCCGGGTGCCGCTTGACCAGCCGGTTCACCGCGATCTGCAGCGGCAGCCGGCGCAGCGGCGTGTCGAACCTGAGCGCCACCGCCAGGTTGGACACGCCGCTGTCCGGCGCGAGCTGCTCCAGCACCCAGAACGAGTACGGCACGGCCGACAGCGGGCGCGGCTCCTCCACGGGGGCGGGCAGCTCCGGCTGCGGCCTCGGGAGGGGGACGCGTTGCAGCGGATGATCGGGGTCGAGCGCGGCCCAGTCCACCCGGCCGCCGCCCGTCCAGAACCTGGCCACGGCGGCCAGCAGCCCCGCCCGGCCGGGACCTGCCTCGACCTCGGCCCCGGCGTTCGCCCGGGTGAGGGCGGCGAGCGTGTCGTGCGGCGAGGGGTCGTCCGCGAGGGCCGCCGGGTCCGGGACGTCGGGCAGAACGCCCCAGGCGGCGAGGGTGGCGGCCAGCCCGTAGGCGGCGGTGAGAGCGGGTGACGCCTGGACGCCGCGGGCCTCGAAGACCTCTTCGCACACGTCCACGGCCTCGGTGAACACCGGCTCCACGCCGTACAGGCCGGCTGCCTCGGCGGAGAGGGTCAGGCGGACCGGCTCCTGCTCGTAGGCGTGCTCCCGGCCCAGCGCGAGGGCGGCCTCCGCGGCGGTCCGGCAGACCACCGCGCCGCGCACGGGGTGGTGGACGCGTCCCTGCTGCAGGGTGCCCGCCACGTCGGCGTAGCGGTCCTCCGGCAGCCCGGCGAAGAAGCCGGCCAGGCTGCGCCGTGCCGACTCGGCCTCCTCGCGGGTGCGGCCGGACCACACCACGACCCGCGGACGGCCGTCGCCCGGCGCGTGCACCGGCGGGTAGCCCTCCTCGATCTCCAGGTCGTCGGGCCAGATCACCCGGTGCACCAGGTCGCCGTCGAGCAACGCCCGGTCGAGCAGCCGCAGGACCAGGGTGCCGCGCAGCGTTCCTGGCGGCAGCTCGCCGGCGTCGGTCACGGCGAGCTCGCACTCCCCGGCCAGCAGCGCCGCGCAGGCCTTGCCGACCCCGCCGTACAGCCGGACGACCTGCGCTCCGGGATCGTGCCCGGCCTCCTCGGCGGCCCCGGTCTCCAGCGGGAAACGCCCCACCGCGATCACCGCGACGGGCTGTTCGTGCGAGGTCACCGACCTTCCTCGCGGATCCTGGCGCGCACGTCGCGGCGGCTGCCGCCCAGCGGACGGCGGCGGACGCCGTCCTGCCTGGCCGGGGCGGCCGTCTGGCCCTTCGCGATCAGCTGCGAGAGCGCGCGCAGGTTGGGGTGGGTGAACATCGCGGTGACCGGCAGCTTCAGGCCCAGCGCCTCGGTGATCTCCTCGTGCAGCTCGACCAGCGCGAGCGAGTCGAAACCGGCTTCGAAGAAGTTGAGATCGGGATCGAGGGCGCGGCCTAACCTGCGCTCCACGAGTGATGCAACCGCGTCGGCCTGGGTCATCCGGCGTCCTTCGTCTCGCCTGCGATCGGACGGGATCACCGTCCGCCTCCCAGCATCCTTCCCGAGCGCCGTAATCCACCACAAGCCCGTATTTATCGGGATTTCGGTCACGCAAAAAGTCCGTGCAGCCGCCGCGCCGGGCCTGACATGGCGCTACGCCGCCGACGAGCACGCACCGAGCAGGGACGCTCGCCGACCGTACGCGCCGGAGCGGCGGCCGGTTCCGTCACCCCCCGGCAAGCTCGGCCTTGAGGCGGTCGGCGATGTCGGTCCTGAGGGCCTTCTTGTCGATCTTCCCGACCTTGGTCCAGGCGAGCTCCTCGACGACGACGAGCCGTTCGGGCAGCTTGAAGCGGGCGACCTCGGCGCTCTCCATCCGCGCCCGGATCTCCTCCAGCGTGACCGTCGCCCCGGCCCGCGGCACGACGTACACGCACACGCGCTCCCCGAGCACGGGGTCCGGCATGGCCACGGCGGCGACCTGGCTCACGGCGGGAAGCCGGTACACGAGGTTCTCGATCTCCTCGGCGGAGATCTTCTCCCCGCCCCGGTTGATCATGTCCTTGTCGCGGCCGGCCACCACGAGGTTGCCCTCGGGGGTGCGCAGGCAGATGTCGCCCGTGCGGAACCAGCCGTCGCCGGTGAAGGAGCGGGCGTTGTGCTCCGCCGCCCGGTAGTACCCGCGAGGGGTGTACGGCCCGCGGGTGAGCAGCAGCCCCGGCTGGCCGTCCGGCACGTCCCGGTCCTGGTCGTCCACGATCCTGAGCTCGTCGGCGGGGCACAGGGGACGGCCCTGCGTGCCGCACACCGTCTCCACGGGGTCGTCGAGGCGGGTGAAGTTCAGCAGGCCCTCCGCCATGCCGAACACCTGCTGCAGCCGCGCCCCCAGCACCGGCTCGACCTGGCACGCCAGCTCGTCCGCGAGGCGGGCGCCGCCGACCTGGACGACCCGCAGGGTGGCGAGCTGCCCGGCGCCGTGCCGCACGGCCCGCTCCAGCCAGCGGCCGGCGACCGCGGGCACCACCGCGGTGTGCGTGACGCCTTCCGCCTCGATCGTGGCGAAGGCCCGTACCGGCTCGGGCGAGGGCAGCATGACCACCCGGCCCCCGGCGAGCAGGACGCCCAGGATCCCGGGGCAGGCGAGCGGGAAGTTGTGCCCGGCGGGCAGGCTGACCAGGTAGACCGAGTCCTTCGTGACCCCGGCGACCTCGGCGCTGGCCCGGGCGTTGTAGGCGTAGTCGTCGTGGGTGCGGGCGATGAGCTTGGGCAGGCCCGTCGTGCCCCCGGACAGCAGGAAGACGGCCACGTCCCGGGAGGAGGGGGCGGGCAGGTCGAAGCCGGTCCGGCCGGTGGGCGGGCCGCACAGGGCCCGCAGGTCGACGCTCCCCGGCGCGACGTCGTCCCCGGCGACCAGCACCCGCCATCCGGCCCCGGTGGCGGCGCGCACGTCGGCCGCGAGGTCGTGGGCGAGCCGCTGGTGGTCGAAGTCCCTGCTCCGGTCGGGGACGGCGATCGCCACCGCCTCGGCGTGCACGGCCAGATACCTCAGCTCGGCCCGGCGATGGGCGGGCAGCGCCATCACCGGCACGATGCCCGCGCGCAGGCACGCCAGCAGGAGGACGACGAACTCCCACGAGTTGCCCAGCTGCATGACGATCCGCTCGCCCGGCGCGATGCCGAGGTCGCGCAGGCGCACGGCGGCGGCGTCGGCGCGATCGGCCAGCTCGCCGTACGTGAGACGCAGCCCCGGCCCGTCTACCAGCGCGACGGCGTCCGGATGGCGGTCGGCGGCCTCCCGCAGCAGGGTGCCGATCGCGACCCCGGCCCAGTAACCCTGCTCGGTGAAACGGGTGACGTCGGCGTCGGGCCAGGGCACGGTGTGCTCAGTGATCGGGGTGGGCATCGTCGGCCTTCCTGGTGAGGATGACGGCGTCAAGCGCGATCAGACCTCGCTGCGTGAGCCGGAGCGGATTGACCTCGATCTCGTCCAGAAGCGGGTTGGCGGCGAGCAGGTCGCCGAGCCTGGAGACGATCGTGCCGAGGTCGTCGGGGTCGAGGACGGGGCCGCCGCGCCACCCGGCGAGCAGCGCCCGTCCGGCCAGTTCGGCCGCCATGCCGGCGGCTTGGCCGGGAGACAGCGGGGCGAGCCGGACGGCGACGTCGGCCAGGGCCTCGGCCACCGTGCCGCCCAGCCCGGCGAGCACCACGGGCCCGAAGACGGGGTCGCGCCGCGCGCCGACGACCAGATCGATCCCGGCCGGCGCCATGGCCTCCACCAGGTAGCGGCGCGCGCCCGCCGCGTCCAGCGCGTCGAGCGCGGCGTCCAGGCCGGCGGAGGTGGACACGCCCAGGTGCACGCCGCCGATCTCCGTCTTGTGCAGGACGTCGGCGTCCAGCAGTTTCACCGCGACCGCCGTCCCGAGGGAGTCGAAGGCGGCGTGGGCGGCGGCCCGGTCCGCGCAGGCGTGGCGGGGCATGGTCGCCACGCCCAGCCGTCCGAGCAGGTCCTTGCCGGTGTGCTCGTCGTACCGGTCAGCCGGGACGGCCGGCGCCCGCCAGGGGGCGGAGGCGGCCGGGCGGGCCGTCCGCGCGCGGGCGTCGGCCAGCAGCGCGGCGGTGGCGGCGGCGACGCCGCGGGCGTCGGCGGCCACGGGCACGCCCGACTCGCGCAGGGCCGCGCGGTCGCGGACGACGTCGTCGCCCGTGCCCGCCAGCCCGAGGACGACGGGGACGCCGCCGGTCAGGCCCTCGGCGACGGCGGCGACGACGTCGACCGCGTCCGGTTCGTGCAGGACGTACCCGGCGATGACGTCGACGCCGGGGTCGGCGCCGGTGGCGGCGAGCACCGCGCCCAGCTCGGGCCCCGGACGGCCGGTGTCGACCGGGTTGCGCTGGAAGGTCAGCGGCGGCAGCAGCCCGGCCAGGGTCTTCCGGGTGCCGGGAGCGAGCTCGGGCACCCGGATCCCGCGTCCGCGCAGGTCGTCGAGGAGCAGCAGGCCAGGACCCGCCTGGGCGGTCACGACACCCACCCCCGGGTCGGCGCACGGGCGGGCCCGGGTCACCGCGAGCGCGCCGACGGCGTCGACGAGTTCCCGTTCGTCGTCCACGAGGACCGCCCCCGCCTGGGCCAGCGCGGCGCGCGTGGTGCGCCAGGAGGTCGCCAGCGCCCCCGTGTGCGAGGCGGCGAAGGCCCCGACGTCGTGGCGGCCGACGACCAGGGCGACGACCGGCCGGGTGGCGGTGAGGCGGCGCACGCTCTCGACCAGCCGGGGCCCGTCCGCCACCGACTCCACGTGCAGCGCGACGGCGGTGGTGCGGGGGTCGTCGGCGAGGTGGTCGAGGACGTCGGGGGCGGTGACGCCGGCCGCGTTCCCGAGGCCGACGGCGAGGCTGACGCCGTGCCCCGCCTCGGTCAGCGCGAACGCCAGGGCGTGGTTGACGCCGCCGCTGGCGGCCACGACGGCGACGGCGCCCGCCCGCACCCGGTGGGCGCCGGGGACGAAGCTGGCGGTCAGCCGCGCGTGCGGGGCGAGGAAGCCGCTGGTGTTGGGGCCGAGGAGGCGCAGGCCCGAGTCCCGGGCGACGGCGGCCAGGCGTCGCTGGTGCTCGATCCCGGCGCCGCCCGCCTCGGCGAACCCGCCGCCGCACACGACGGCGGCCCGCACGCCCGCCTCCGCCGCCTCGGCGAGCACGCCGGCGCAGGCCGCGGCGGGCACGCAGAGCAGCGCGAGATCGACGGGGCCCGCCGCGGCGGCGGCGCCGACGGACGGGTGCATGGCGTCGTCGCGCGCGTTCACCAGTGCCAGGAACCCGTCGAAACCGGACAGCGAACGGGCCATGGCGGCGCCCAGTTTGCCGGGGTCCCGGGACGCGCCGACCACCGCGACACCCCGCGGCCCGAACAACGGCCCGAGATCACCCGCACGAGCACCCGAACCGGATCCGAGACCGTCCGCACGAGCACCCGAACCGGATCCGAGACCGTTCACGCGAGCACTCCGGTCGGGTCCGAGGCCGGTCATGAGAGCACTCCGACCAGGTCGGCGCGGCCGGAGAGCACCGTGGTCAGGGCCCGGTCGCGGTCGGGGTCCGGATCGATCAGCAGGGCGGGCAGTCCCGCGCGCATCCGTGCCTCCTCGCACAGCCGGGTACGGGTCAGGGCCGTGCCGCCGTGCACGGCGACCAGGGTCGCGCCGGCCGCGGCGAACCCCGACAGGTCGGGCAGCCCGTCCTCGGTGCCCGGCGCCTCCAGCAGGGCGCCCCACGCGCCGGGCAGCGGCGTCGCGGAGAGCGGCAGATCGTTCTTCCCCCGGACGGCGGCGGGCGCGCCGTCCGCGCCGGGCAGGACGTCGAGCAGCCGGCCGGACGCCGACCACCCGGCGGCCTCGAAGCCCGTCTCCAGAGGGGCGGCGCCGTGCAGGTCCCGCCACCGGCGATGGGCCGACGCGACGAACTCCGGCGCACGTCTGGCCAGGCGCGCGTCGGAGATGCTGCGGGACAGGAAGTGGTAGGCGAACTGCCACGGCTCCAGGGCGTCGTGGTAGCCGCCGAAGCTCTCCCACCAGGCGAGGCTGGGCCGCGCCGAGTCCTGGATGTGCCGGACCGGCGGCTGGGCGGCCCGCTCGTAGCCGGCGAGCGCGGCCGCCAGGTCGCCGGGGTGCCCGGTCAGCGCCCGCGCGAGCGCGACGGCGTCCTCCATGGCCATCTTGGTGCCCGAGCCCACGGAGAAGTGCGCGGTGTGCGCGGCGTCGCCGAGCAGCACGACGGGCCGCGGGTCCGTCGTGTGCCAGTGGCGGGTGCGGCGGGTGCGGAAACTGGCCCACCGGGAGTTGTTGGTGAGCAGCCGGCCGCCCTCGATGTGCTCGGCGAACAGCGTCTCCAGGTACGCCTTGGAGCGCAGGTCGCTCACCCCGGGCGGCCGGCTCTCGTCGAACGCGTCGAGACCGGCCCGCCGCCAGGACGCCTCGTCGGTCTCCACGATGAACGTCGACATGGCGCCGGAGATCGGATACCCGTGCACCGCGAAGACGCCGTCGGGGCCGCGTTCGTGGACGAAGGTGAGCCCGTCGAAGAGGTGGTCGGTGCCGAACCAGATGAACTTGGCCGCGGCGGTCTCCACCTGGGAGCCGAGGCCGGGGCCGAGCTCCTCGCGGATCCGCGAGGAGGCCCCGTCGGCGGCCACCACCAGGTCGTAACCGGTCAGGTCGGCGAGCCTCACCTCGGTGGAGAACCGCAGGTCCGCACCGACCGCGCGGGCCCGTTCCTGCAGGAGCAGGAGGAGCGTGCGCCGGACGACCGCGGCCATGCCGTTGCCGCCGCACCTGATCCGCTCGCCCTTCAGCCGGACCTCGATGTCGTCCCAGTGCCTGCCGTGCTCGGCCAGGGCCGCGCGCAGCACGGGGTCCGCCTCGTGGATCGTCTCCAGGGTCCGGTCGGAGAAGACCACGCCGAAGCCGAAGGTGTCGTCGGCGCGGTTGCGCTCGAAGACGGTCACCTCGCACGACGGGTCCGCCTGCCGGATCAGCGCGGCGAAGAACAGCCCGCCGGGCCCGCCACCGGCCACCGCGATGCGCATGGCCCGCTACTCCCTGGTCGCCGGGCCGAGGATCCGGCCGAGCACGGCGCTCAGCGCCGCCTCCGGATCGTCCGCCATCGACGCGGACCGCCAGGCCACCATGTGGTCGGGACGGACCAGGAGCACCCCGTCATCCCCCACCTCGGACAGGGCGCGGTAGTCGCCGTAGCTGTCCTCGTAGTCGCAGCCGCGGCCGATCGACCGCACCCGGACGGGCACGCCCAGCCGCTCGGAGACGCGCTCGGCCGCCTCCCGCCAGGCCGCGCCGCCGATGCCGGTGAGCAGGGTGAACCGGCCCCGGCCGCACAGGTCGAAGGTGGAGACGCGCTGCTGGTCCCTGGTCAGCCACACGTGCGGCAGGTGGCGTCCCGGACGGGTGGAGGCGAAGTGGTAGACCTCCTCGTCCCGCGGCGCGGGCTGCTCGGGCGTGCCGTCGGGCACGATCGCGCCGGACGTGTAGTGCTGGTTGGTCTCGACGCCGTGCGTGTTGAAGCACATGATCGTGGCCTGCATGGCGGCGTCGAACGCCTGCCGCCGCTCGCCGCCCTCGGCCGTCGGCGGCAGCAGGGCGTCGAGGGCGTCGCGCAGTTCCGCCGCGCCGGAGGCGGGCGGCAGCCGCAGCGCCTTGAACAGCTGCGGCATCAGCCCGTCGCTGCGCTTGGCGCGCTGGACGATCTGCCTGGCGACCGGCAGCCGCTCGTCCCGGTAGCTGTCGAGCAGCGCCGGGGCGGCCTGGCCGCGCAGCACCATGGCGAGCTTCCAGCACAGGTTGTAGCTGTCCTGGATGGAGGTGTTGGAGCCGAGGCCGTTCATGGGCGAGTGCCGGTGCACGGCGTCGCCGACGCAGATGACCCGGCCCGCCATGTTGTCGGTGGCGTAGACGTCGTTGACCGCCCAGGTGGAGATCGACTCGACCGTCACCGGCACCTGGTCGTCGCCGATCAGCTGGTGGGCGATGCGGACGCCGTCCTCCTCGGTGAGCGTGGGCTGCCCGGCCTCGACGTCGTAGCCCCACACGCCGACCCATTTGGTCCACGGGCGCACCATGCGCAGCACGCCGATGCCGTTGCCGTCGTGGCCGACGCCCGGCTGGACGAACCAGTACATGTCGCCCGGACGGTGTTCGACGAAGCGGGTGAGGTCCGCCTCGAACACCACGTTGATCGAGCCGCCGAGTCCCATCTTGCCGACCAGCGGCAGGCCCGCCTGCGCGGCGACGGTCGAGTTGCCGCCGTCCGCGCCGATCAGGTACTTGCTGCGGATGCCGTACTCCTGGCCGGTCAGCCGGTCCTTGACCAGGGCGGTCACGCCGTCGTCGTCCTGCGTGAACGTCAGCAGCTCGGTGTTGAAGCGCACGGACGACCCGCGCGCGGCGGCCGCGTTGACCAGGATGGGCTCCAGCACGTGCTGCGGCAGGTCGCACACCGAGCACGGGCTGGCCAGGTCGTGCTCGGCCTTGAAGTGCGGGTGGGTGTACCACGTGCGCAGGCGGCCGAGCTCCTGGCCGGCGAGGCTGGTGGCGTACACGTGCTCGCCCATCAGGTGCTGGGGGGTGGCGTTCTTGGTCACCTCGCCCTCCAGCCCGAGGTCGCGCAGCACCTCGACGCCGCGCTGGTTGGTGATGTGCGCGCGAGGCGTGTTCGAGACCCCGGCGTACTTGTTGAGCACGACGTTGGCGATGCCGTACGTCGAGAGCAGCGCCGCGGCGGTGGCGCCCGCCGGGCCGGCGCCGACGATCAGCACGTCCGTCTCCACGACGGGGGTGCGGGTTTCCATGTCAATGGCTCCTAGAAGGGAGGGACGTCAGTGCCGGTGGCCCCAGAGGTCGGGACCGGGGATCTCGGTGACCTGCCAGGTCGCGTCGTCGATGAGCACGCCGCCGCTGCCGAACTCGGTGTGCACGCCCACCGGGGACTCGGCGTAGAAGGAGAACATCTGGTCGTTGCTGTGCCGGCCGAGCGTCATGGTGACCGGGACGTCGCGGTCCAGCACCAGGTCGTAGGTGCGCCCGACCTGGTCCATGTCGGGCACCTCCAGCATGAAGTGGTGCAGGAACGGCTGGTGGATGCCGAAGAACGGGCCGTCCACGAAGGCGATGCTGTGGTGGCGCGGGTTCGTGTGCAGGAACGTGGCCTGGAACGGCCTGCGCATCGTGTCGCTGATCTTGAACCCCAGGACGTCGGTGTAGAACCGCTGCTGGGCCGCCACGTCCGGGCTCGCCAGCACCACGTGGCCGAGGCCGAGGTCGCCC
The DNA here is from genome assembly GCF_040298265.1 of Nonomuraea sp. NPDC001636. NCBI lineage: Bacteria > Bacillati > Actinomycetota > Actinomycetes > Streptosporangiales > Streptosporangiaceae > Nonomuraea > Nonomuraea sp. NPDC001636. The sequence goes on along the minus strand of NZ_JBEOZT010000008.1, from coordinate 185,666 downwards.
GTGACGAACCGCTCGATGTCGCGCGCCGAGGTGAACTGCCCCTCGCCCGCCGAGGCCCCGTGGAACAGCTCGACCCGGTTGCCCGCCGGGTCGAGGAAGTGCGCCATGCCGGCCACGCGGCGGATCTCCAGCTCGCGCTGGGTCGCCTGGCGGGCCACGACGCCGTGGTCGCTCAGCTCGTCGAGCGCGGCGCTCAGCGCGCCGGCGTCGGCGACCTCCCAGCCGTAGTAGGCGCCGCCGTCCTGCTCGCCGGCCTCGACGGTGATGCGGTGGTGCACGTCGTCGATGCGGAAGTGGGTGGCGCCGTCCTCCCCCGCGACCCGCTGCATGCCGAGGATGTCCGTGGCGTAGGCGGTGAAGGCGTCCGGCTCGCGCGCGGACAGGCCGAGGTAGCCGAGCTGCTTGATGTCCATGCCTGATGTCTCCTGTCGTACGGGGTCAGAACGCGTCGGTGAGGAAGCCCCGCAGCAGCGCCGCGTACTCGGCGGCGCGCTCGATCTGCACCCAGTGGCCGCAGTGCGGGAAGATGTGCAGCTGCGCGTTGGGCAGGTGCTGCTGGAGGAAGACACTGGAGTCGGGGGTGACGAACCGGTCCTCCCGGCCGTGCACGACGAGGAACGGGTGCGGCATCCGGCGCAGCGCCGACGGCGGCACGGCCATCTCGGCGGGCGAGGAGGAGAAGAAGCGCTCGAAGGAACGCCGCACCTCGGGCCGCATGACCTCCTGGTAACGCGTCCTGGTGATCTCCGAGATCGACGTGCCGAGCGCGTCCTCGTCGTAGACGAACCACTTGGTGAGGTTCTCCAGGGCGCTGATCGTCGGGTCCTTGTAGAAGGACACCATCCGCATGACCTCGGGCGTCGGCTGCGAGTGCCCGCCCGCGCTGCCCATCAGGGAGATCCGGTCGAAGCGCTGCGGCGCCGTCATCACCAGGTGCATGGCCAGGGCGCCGCCCATCGAGTTGCCGACCAGGTGCGCCCGTTCGACGCCGCGGGCGTCCATCAGGGCGAGCACCTGCTCGACCCGCAGGCGCATCCAGCCGGTCAGGCTGCCCGGCATGTCCTCGGGATGGTCGGTGCGGCCGTAGCCGACGAGGTCGGGGGCCAGCACGTGGTAGTCGTCGCTGAGGGCGGGCATGAAGCCGCTCCAGTTGGACATCGCGTTGGCGCCGGGGCCGCCGCCGTGCAGCAGGATCACGGTCTCGCGGTCGTCGTCGCCGCTTTCCAGAAAAAATGTGGAATAGCCGTTGGTCTCGACGGTGCGCTCGGTCACTGGAATGGGTTCCTTCCCGTGCTGTACGGGCATTGCCCGGCATGATCTGTTGATCGGGCGGACGGCTGAGATCGGCCCGCGGGGCGACGGCGGGGCTTGCCACCCGCACCCCTCGCATTGCTAACTTGTGCGCTGTCGCACCACCGTAGACGGACACCACGTTGATGCGCTTCGTACGATCTGTCGTTAGTTGTCGGCGCCGATCCGACGCTGTGTCGCAGGAGAGGAGCAACCCCGGTGAGCCTTGATGACGCCGTGCAAGATCTGGCCGATCGCCTGGGCGTGGCGCTCGTGGTGGTCGATCGTGACCTGAGGACCGCGGCGTTCAGCGTCCACGACACCGACGCGCGGCTCGCCCGGCTGGCCCGGTTGCTCGCCGGCTCGACCGCCCCGCTGACGAAGCCGCTGGTGGAGCAGCATCGGCTGCGCCAGGCCAGGCACGGCGTGCGGGTCCCCCAGGACGACGGCGAGCTGGTCGTGCTGCCGTTGCGCCATGAGCAGCAACTGCTCGGCTACGTCTATTACGTCGAGGACCGGGAGACGCCGCGCGCCGACGACCTCGCGGTGCTGGAATCGGCCGCGCCGGAAATGGGGGCGCTGCTGTCACTGCGCATGTCCGACCGCCGGCACGGCACCGAGAATTCCCGGCAGCTGCTCGCGGAATTGCTCGGAGAATCACCGGAGAAACGCGCGAAGGCGGCCGGGAAACTCGTGCGGGACAATCTCATCGACGATGTCGAGCATTATTCGGTGCTCGTTCTCCGGGCCCCCGAGTCGGCGCCCAGATCCATTACCCGGCTGGCCGTCGAGGCGACCCTTGAATTCACCACCAGATCGACGACGGTGAAAATCGTCGGCGCCGTTCTCGGGGCCGAGGGAATCGTTCTCTTCCCGCGTCCGGTGAATCACGACAGGCTCGAACGCGCGCTCGCCGGGCCCGGCCTGGAGGCGGTCGTGGCGGGCGTGGGCAGCGTGAAGCCGTCGCTGGCGGAGGCGGTCGACTCCTACCACGAGGCCCGGCTCGCCCAGCGCGCCGCGCGCCTCGATCCGCAGCGGTACGGCAAGCGCGTCTTCTGGGCCGAGCTCGGCCTCGACCGCCTGTTCCTGCAGCTGCCGCTCGACCGGCTGACGCCGAGCCAGTTCCCCGACGGCGTGCGGCGCCTGCTGGACGCGCCACACGGCGTCGAGCTCGCGGCGACGCTGGAGGGCTACCTCGACAGCGGCGGCGAGATCCAGAGCGCGGCGCGGCGGCTGCGCATCCACCGCAGCACGCTCTACTACCGGCTCGACCGCATCCGCGAGGTCATCGGCTGCGACATCACGGACGGGTCGATCCGCCTCGAACTGCACGCCGGTCTCCGCATCGCCCGCCTCGCCGGCCTGTGGCCGCACGAGTGAGCCCGGCGGCGCGACGGCCGGCGGCCTCGACACCGGCCTCGACACCGGCCTCGCCGCCCTGGCTCCTCGCGCGGCTGCGCGAGCTGACCGCCGCGGCCCGGCGCAGATGAGCGGTTGGCCCCCTTGTGAGGCTGACGTCGGACGGCCTCAGCAGAGGGGACCGCTGTTGCGCGGAGCTGACCCCGCGGCTTGCACCGCCGTCGGTGTCAGTCGTCGAGGGCCTGGTAGAGGGTGGTCCAGAAGTCGTTCATCAGGTGGGCCGGGTTCGGGACGGTGTAGCCGAGCTGGCAGAGCAGGATGCCGGTGAGCCCGTTGACCGGGTCGGCGTAGGCCGAGGTGCCGCTGCCGCCGTCCCAGCCGAACTGGCCGATCGGGGCGTAGTCACCGCGGTAGGTGCGCACCGCCATGCCCATGCCCCAGCCGCCCTGCTGCCCCTGCCCGAAGGAGATGTGCACGTTGTTCCTGGCCAGGGCGGTACGGGCGTCGTTCTGCCGCGGGGTGAGCCGGTTGGTGGTCATCAGCTCGACGGCGGGCCGGGACAGGACGCGGGTGCCCTGGTGGGTGCCGCCGTTGAGCAACATCCGGAAGTAGGCGTGGTAGTCGTCGGCCGTGGACACCAGGCCGCCGCCGCCTCCCTGGAACGCCGGCGGCTTGCTCCACCGTCCGCCCTCGGGCTCGTCCCAGACGAGGAACTCGCCGGTGGCCGGGTCGGGGGCGTACAGGGCGGGCAGCCGGTCGATCTGGTCGGCGGGCACGTGGAAGCCGGTGTCGGTCATGCCGAGCGGTTCGAAGACGCGCTCACGCAGGAACTCCTCGAACGGCCGGCCGGTGACCCGGGAGACGAGCACGCCGACCAGGTCGCTGCTGATGTGGTACTGCCACTGCTCGCCCGGCTGGTACATCAGCGGCAGCTCGCCCAGGCGGCGCATCCACTCGTCCGGCTCGGGCACCTCGACCGGCAGGTTCGGGGTGAGGCCCCGCTCGAAGATCGCGTTCATGATCGGCTTGCCCAGCGCGGTGAAGTCCATGCCGAGCCCGAAGGTGGAGGTCAGCACGTCCCGCACGGTGATCGGCCGGTGGGCCGGGACGGTGTCGTCCAGCGGCGCGCCGGGGCTGGTGAGCACGCGCCGATCGGCCAGCTCGGGCAGCCACGGGTCGACCACGTCGTCCAGCCGCAGCCGGCACTCGTCCACCAGGACCATGGCCGCCGCGATCGAGACGGGCTTGGACGTGGAGGCCATCCGGAAGACGGTGTCGCGGCGCATGGGGGCGCCGCCGTCGTGCCGCATCGTGCCGATCGCCTCGACGTGCGTCTCCTCGCCGCGGCTCACCAGGGCGACCAGGCCCGGGATCCGCCCCGAGTCGACGTGCCGGGCCAGCACCTCGCGCAGCCTGCGCAGCCCCTGCTCGGAGAAGCCGTTCCCGCCGATTGCCATGATGGTGTCTCCTTGTCGCGGTGGTCGATCCGCCGGATCCGGTCCGGCGGCCATGCGTAGACCCTCGCGGAGAGCCCTGACACCGAGCCGTCACCGCACTGACACCGCCGCTGACACGACCGCTCCCGGCCCGCGGCATCGACGTGGGCCGTGCCGAGCGGTGCGACCCTAGCGCTTGACGGAGACCAGCCGGTCCACGGCGAACGGGACGATCCGCGGCTGCGCCGCCTTCGTGCGCGCCGCGCTCTCACCGCAGAGCCCCAGCAGCAGGTGGTCGACGGTGGCGTAGTCGATCGGGCTGATCACGATGTTGCCGTTCTCGTCCAGGCTCTGGTACTTCGTGCGGTTGACGCCCATGGAGAGCTGGCGGGCGCCGTCCGCGCTGGTGTAGGAGTCGGTGGCCATGCCGAAGACGCCGCCGCTGTGCCCCCAGAACCGTCCGCACGGCAGGTCGGTGGCGTAGATGCCGAGGCCGTAGGCGCCCGACACGCCGGCCACGGGCACGGTCTTCTGCATCTCGGCCAGCTCGGCCGGCCCGAGCAGCCCGCCGCGCAGCAGCACCCGGTAGAACTGGTTGAGGTCCTCCATCGTGGACACGACGGCGCCCGCCGTGGTGATCCACGACATGTTGTAGACGCTGTAGTCCTTGGGCGGGTCGATGAAGCCGAACATCGACTCGTACGCCTTGGAGTGCGGGCCGGGGATGACCGGCGTGCGCGGGAAGGACGTGTGCCGCAGCCCCGCCCTGCGGATGACGTCGCGGGTGATGTACTGCTCGGCGTTCTCGCCCGTCACCTTCTCCAGGAGCAGGCCGGCGATCAGGTAGTTGGTGTTGGAGTAGATCCCCGGCGTGGCGCCCGGCTCGCCGGTGGGCGTGGCGGCCAGGCCCAGCTCGACCAGCTCGCGGCGGGAGAAGGTGCGGAAACGGTTGTCGTCGAGGCTCTCGAACGTGCCCTGGAGCAGCGAGGGGAAGGCCGGGCCCACGTGGTCGGCGATGTGGCTCGTGTGGTTGAGCAACATCCGCACGGTGATCTTCTGGCCGCGCTCGCCCGGCACCACGTCGGGCAGGTAGCGGGCGATGGGGGCGTCCAGCTCGACGGCGCCGCGGGCCACCTGCTGGAGCAGCGCCACCGCGGTGAACGTCTTGGTGATGCTGCCGACCCGGTGCAGCATGCCGGGGCGCACGGGGCGCTTCGTGGCGACGTCGGCCACGCCGGAGGCGCCCCGCCAGCTGCGCTCGCCGTCGCGCACGGTCGAGTAGATGCCGTACATGCCGGCCTCGTGCACGGCGTCCAGCGACTGCCGCAGCGCCTGCCGGTCGAGCCCGTTCTCCCGGGCGGGGGCGGCCTGGGCGGGGCTGGCCGCCAGCACCATTCCGGCGGTCAGGGCGACGGCCGAGGCGTTCTTTCCAAGCGTCCGGAGGTTCATGGCGCAATCATGATCCAATCGCGGGTCCGCGGTCAGTCGCGGCTGTCATCGGCTGCACATGACAGGAGTCATGAACCGTCCCGCCGGGGCGGGCCCGTCAGGACGCTCGGCGGGCCTGTCCGAGGCCGCGGATCAGCTCGGCGAGCGTTCCCTCGTCGGCGCCGAACGTGATGCGGACATGGGTGTCGGGAGCGTGCATGTCGGCGCCGCGCACGGTCGCGATGCCGTTCCGCAGGAGTGCGCGGTCGATGGCGGCCGGGGTGTCGCCGAGGCGTGCGCAGTCGGCGAGCAGGAAGGCGCCGCCGGTGGGCCGGACGGGCCGGGGGAAGCCGCTCGCGGCGAGCCCGTCGCAGACGAGGTCGCGCTTGGCCTGGTAGGTGGAGAGCGCCAGGTCGAGCCAGTCGCGCGGGCCGGTGAGGGCGGCGACCGCGGCCCGCTGCGGAACCACTCCGCAACACACCGCCTCCCACTCGAAGCGGCGGTTGAGCGCGTCGATGATGGGTGGCGGCGCCAGGACGTAGCCGAGCCGCCAGCTGGCCAGCGCGTAGTACTTGCTGAGGCTGGTGACGGTGACCAGGTGCGGCCAGCGGCCGGCGAACGCCTCCACCGGGTGGTAGCGGTGGCCGTCGTAGGTGAAGTGCTGCCATGAGTCGTCGGAGATGACGAGGAGCCCGTGGCGGGCGGCGAGGTCGACCACGGCCGCCAGGGTCGCGGCGTCGGGGAGATAGCCCGTCGGATTGGTCGGATTGCACAGCAGCACGGCCCGGCTGCGGCTCGTGACGGCGGCCTCCAGGCCGGCCAGGTCGAGCGCCCAGCCGTCGCTCTCGCGGGACGGGACGGCGACGGGCGTCGCGCCGGCCTCGCGGATGGCGCCGTCGAAGAAGTAGGTGGGGGTCGGCACGATCACCTCGTCGCCCGGTGCGAGCACCGTGCGCAGCACGAGGGAGAGCCCCTGCATCGCTCCGTGGGTGATCAGCAGGCGGCGCTCGGGATCGACGCGCAGGCCGTGCTCGCGCTCCAGTTCGGCGGCGATCGCGGCGCGCAGTTCCGGCAGGCCACGGGTGTCGCGCGGGTCGGGCAGGTCCATCGCGCCCGCCACCGCCCGCCGTACGTGCTCGGGCATGGGCAGGATCGGGGCGCCGACGAGCGGGAGCATCCGCACACCGTCGCGTGCGCCGCGCTCCGCGCGGGCGCGGGTGCTCATCGCCCCCAGCGCCGGGAAGTCGCTCGCGGCGGGAAGGGACCAGGAGTTTCGCTGCATGGGACGAAGCATCGCATACTGAGATATCAACAACAAGAACAAATATCTCTAGTCGCTGCACGACGGCCGAACTGCTGTATCAACGCTGTGAATTGGTATTCTGGCGCGATGTCCGACATCCATGGCGTGGTCCGCGGAACGCCGCACATCCCCGCGCTGCTGCTGGTCGGCACGGACGAGACCGGCCTCGACCGCACGAGCCAGGCCTACCGGGCGATCAGGCGCCAGATCATCGACCTGACGCTACCGCCCGGCAGCAGTTTCACCGAGACGTCGCTCGCGGAGCAATGGCGTATCAGCAAGACGCCGGTGCGCGAGGCGCTGGCCCGGTTGCGGCGCGACGGGCTCGTGACCGCGCTCCCGCGCGCGGGCTACGTCGTCAGCCCGATCACGTTGCAGGACACCGACGCTCTGTGCGCGCTGCGGACGCTGCTGTCCGGCGAGGCGGCCGCCGCCGCGGCGCGCCTCGGAGTCACGGCGCCGGCGCTCGAACGGCTCGAAGCGCTGTCCCAGGTGCCCGTCGCGCTCGCGGCGGGCGAGGTGGAACAGGAGGAGTCGCTGCGGGCCGGCATCGAGTTCGAGGGCATCATCGCCAACTTCAGCGGCAACCCTCGCCTCGGCAAGGCGATCGTGGACGTGCTCGACGAGCTGGAACGGGTTCTGCGCATGGCCGCGTTGATCGATCCCGGCATCGCGAGCCCGCCCGGCGAGCTGGGAGCCGTCTACGAGGGGCTGCACGCGCGTGACGCGGACGCCGCCCGGGACGCTATGCGCGCGCGGTGCGAGCGCGTGCGCCGCGACCTGCTGGAGGTTCTGGCGAAGAGCACGTCGGTGAGCCGGGCGCACATCGAGCTGCCCGCCTCGCGCCCGCCGGCCTAGCCGGCGCCGGACGGGGGCCGGGCCTCCGGGGTGCGGCGCGAGGCCGGTCGGCGGCCGGGCCGTCCGACCGGGCCTCCGGGGTGCGGCGCGAGGCCGGGCCGTCCGGTCAGACCGCCGTCGGGAAGGAGAGGTCGCCGCGGTGGCGCGGGCCGTCCTCCCGCTCCTCCGGCCACCGGCTGGTGACGGCCTTCGCACGCGTGTAGAACGCGACGCCCTCCGGACCGTGCATGTGGTGGGCGCCGAACAGCGACTGCTTCCAGCCGCCGAACGAGTGGAACGCCATGGGCACCGGGATCGGCACGTTGACGCCGATCATCCCGACCTGCACGGAGCGCTGGAAGAGGCGCGCCGCGTGGCCGCCCCTGGTGAAGATCGCCGTGCCGTTGGCCAGGTTGTTGCCGTTGATCAGGTCGATCGCCTCCTCCAGCGAGCCGACCCGCACGACGACGAGCACCGGGCCGAAGATCTCGTCGCGGTAGACGTCCATCTCGGGCGTGACGTGATCGAACAGCGTCGGCCCGACGAAGAAGCCCTCGCCCCCGAGGTCGAGCGCGCGCCCGTCGAGGACGAGGTCGGCGCCCGCGGCGACGCCGGAGTCGATGTGGCCTCTGATCCGTTCGAGCGCCTCCGCCGACACGACCGGCCCCATCTCGGACCCGGCCGCCAGCCCCGGTCCGACCTTGATCGCCTGCGCCTTCTCGCGCATCAGCTCGACGAGCGGCCCGGCCACGTCGCCGACCGCGACGGCGACCGAGATCGCCATGCAGCGCTGGCCCGCCGAGCCGTACCCGGCCGCCACCAGATGGTCGGCGGCGTGGTCGAGGTCGGCGTCGGGCAGCACGACGGCGTGGTTCTTGGCGCCGCCGAGCGCCTGGACGCGCTTGCCCGCCGCGGTCGCGCGCTCGTACACGTACCGCGCGACCGGCGTCGAGCCGACGAACGACACGCCGGCGATGTCCGGGTGGTCGAGGATCGCGTCGACCGCGACCTTGTCGCCGTGGACGACGTTGAAGACGCCGTCGGGCAGACCGGCCTCGGCGTAGAGGTCGGCGATGAGGTTGGCCGCCGACGGGTCGCGTTCGGAGGGCTTGAGCACGAACGTGTTGCCGGTCGCGATCGCGATCGGATGCATCCACAGCGGGACCATGGCGGGAAAGTTGAACGGCGTGATCCCGGCGCAGACGCCGAGCGGCTGCCGGAACGAGAACAGGTCGACGTCGGTCGAGACCTGGTCGGAGTACTCGCCTTTGAGCAGGTGCGGGATCCCGCAGGCGAAGTCGATCACCTCCAGGCCGCGGACGAGCTCGCCTCTGGCGTCGTCGAGGACCTTGCCGTGCTCGGCGGAGACCAGCCGCGCCAGGTCGTCGAGGTGCTTGTCGACCAGCTCGCGGAAGGCGAACATCAAGCGCGAGCGCCGCATGACCGAGGTGTCGGCCCAGCCCGGCAGGGCGGCACGCGCGGCCCGTACCGCGGCGTCGACGTCGGCGGGCTCGGCCAGCAGCACGTCGGCCTGATGCGCGCCGGTCGCGGGGTTCCATACCGGGGCGGTCCGGCTCGACCGGCCGGCGGTCTCGCGGCCGTCGATCCGGTGCCGGATCATCCTGACTGTCCCTGTGCTCACAGAAAGCTCACCTTCTCGTGGGGTGCTGGTTGCGGGTGTTCGGCGGCGCCGCGTCAGACGATCAGGTCGCCGCCGTTGATGTCGATGGCGGCCCCGGTGATGTACGCCGCGCGGTCCGAGGCGAGGAAGGCGACGAGCTCGGCGACCTCCCAGGGCTGCCCGACGCGGGGCACCGGGAACGACCGGGTGGCGCGTTCGAGTGCCGCTCCTGGCAGCAGCGCGCGGGCCATCGGGGTGTCGATGAGTCCCGGGCAGACGGCGTTCACGGTGATCCCGTCGGGTCCGTAGTCCTTCGCCAGGTGCCGGGTGAGCCCGAGGACGCCGTGCTTCGCCGTCGTGTAATGGGCGCCGCCCGCGGTGCTGATGGTCTTGCCGGCGGTGGAGGAGAAGTTGACGATGCGGCCCCAGCTCCGGGCGCGCATCGCGGGAAGCGCCTGCCGGCAGCACAGGACCGTCCCGAGCACGTTGACCGCCAGCACCTGGTTCCACTCGGCCCGGGTGATCTCCTCGAACGGCGTCGGCGGTGCGACGCCCGCGGCGTTGACCAGGATGTCCACCCGCGACAGCGCCGCCAGCAGCGCGGCGAACGCCCGCTCGACCTGGTCGCCGTCCGTGACGTCCACCGCGAGCGACCGGACGCGGTCCGCCGGCACGGCCAGCGTCGCCGCCAGCTCTCCGGGGCCGGGCGCGGCCAGGTCGAACACCGCGACGGTGGCGCCGCGGCGGGCCAGCGCGTGTGCCGCGGCCAGGCCCATGCCGCCGGCCCCGCCGGTCACGATCGCGACCCGGCCCGCCAGCTCGCGCTCGTCGGCGCCGGTCGGCGCCCGCAGCCCCTCGGCGGTGCTCATGAGCCCGCCAGGACGGCACGCGCCCGGCCGAAGGCGGCTGCGGCCCGTTCGAGCTGGCCGGCGGTGTGCGCGGCCGAGACCTGCACCCTGATCCGCTCCTCGCCGGCCGGGACGACCGGGTGGGAGAGCGCGAAGGCGAGCACGCCCTCGCGGCGGAGCGCCGCCGCCACGTCGAGGGCCAGCGTGCCGCCGCGCAGCATCACGGGGATGATCGGATGCTCCCCCGGCGGCACCTCGTAGCCGAGGTCGTGCAACGCCCGGCGCAGCCAGGCGGTGTTGGCGGCCAGGCGTTCCCGCAGGTCGGGACGGCGTCGTGCGATGCGGATCGCCGCCAGCGCCGCCCCGGCCAGCGCGGGGGCCATGGCGTTGGTGAAGATGTAGGGCCGCGAGACCTGGCGCAGCGTCTCGACCAGCGCGCGGTCGCCCGCGACGAAGCCGCCGGCCGCGCCGCCCAGTGCCTTGCCGAGCGTCCCCGTCAGCACGTCGACGCGTCCCTTCAGGCCGAAGTGCTCGGCGGTGCCCCCGCCGGTCGTGCCCAGCACCCCGGTGGCGTGCGAGTCGTCGACCACGAGCACCGCGTCGTGGCGTTCGGCCAGCTCGCAGAGCCGGGGCAGGGCGGCGACGTCGCCGTCCATGCTGAAGACGCCGTCGGTGACGATGAGGCGGTGGCGCGCGCCGGCGAACTCGGTGAGGTGGCGTTCGAGCTCGTCGAGGTCGCCGTGGGCGAAGACGCGCCGCCGGGCCCGGCTGAGGCGGATGCCGTCGATCAGGCTGGCGTGGTTGAGCGCGTCGCTGAGGACGACGTCCTGCGGGCCGAGCAGGGCGTCGAAGAGGCCGAGGTTCGCGTCGAAGCACGAGGTGTACAGCACGGCGTCCTCGGCGCCGACCAGCTCGGCGATGCCGGCCTCCAGCTCGCCGTGGACGGCCCGGGTGCCGCAGAGCACGCGGCCGGCCGCCACCCCGAGCCCCGTCTCGCGCAGCGCCCGCCGGGCCGCGTCGAGGACCTCCGGGTCGCCGGCGAGCCCGAGGTAGTCGTTGGAGGCGAAGTTCACCAGCCACTCCCCTCCCACGCCGAGCGCCGGCCCCTGGGCGCCGGAGACCACGAGGTCGCGGCGCAGCCCGGTGGTCGCCCGGCGTTCGTCGAGCTCGGCCCGGAGCCGGTGCAGCAGCGCGGCGTTCACGCCCCGCCTCCCTGCCGGTCGGCGGCGGTCATGACAGGCTCCCGTCCAGCCGCTCCATCCGGCGTCCCGCGGTGAGCAGGACGGCCAGCCCGGCGGCCATGATGATCGCGATGGCCAGCAGCGCGTACGTGAAGCTGCCGGTCGCGGACGCGATCGTGCCGGTGAAGTAGGGACCGATGAATCCGCTGACGTTGCTGACGGAGTTGATCAGCGCGATGCCGGAGGCGGCGGCCGCCTCGGTCAGGCCGATCGCCGGGATCCGCCAGAACTGCGGCATCGCGGTGATGATCCCGGCGACGCTCAGGCAGACGGCGAGCACGAACAGCGTGCCGCTGCTGGTGAAGGTCGCCAGCAGCAGCCCCGCCGCGCCGAGGGCCATCGGCACGGCCGTGGCCGTCACCGCCGTCCAGCGCGCGGCGAGGCGAGCCCAGGTCAGAAGGGTGACCGCGGCCACCACGTAGGGGATCGCGGACAGCAGCACGCTGCTGACGTCGGCGGAGTCACCGACGCTCCGCGTGATGGACCTGATCATCGTGGGCAGGAAGAACTGCAGCGGATAGAGCCCGAACGCGATCGCGAACCACGTCACGGCCATCGCCCACACCCGGCCGCTGGTCAGCGCCTGGCGCAGCCCGGTGAGCGCCCCGCGGGCGCGCTGTTCGGCGGCTTCGGCGGCCAGGACGTTCTCGATGGTGGCCTTCTCCTCGTCGTCAAGCCAGCGCGCGTCGGCAGGGCGGTTCGGCAGGAAGACGAAGATCAGGACGCTGACGACGACCGTCAGGATGCCCTCGACGAGGAACAGCGCCCGCCAGCCCGCGACGCCGAACAGGCTCTGGCCCCACTCCAGCAGCGCGGCGGCCAGCGGAGAGCCGATGATCGAGGACAGCGGGATCATCACGATGAAGGTGGACAGCGCCCAGGACCGCTGGCGGCGCGGGAACCAGAACGTCAGGTAGAGCAGGATCCCGGCGGCCAGACCGGCTTCGGCGAACCCGAGGAGGAGCCGCGCGGCGAACAGTGCGGCCGGGGAGTTCACGGCCGCGGTCGCCGCCGTGACCAGCCCCCACGTGATCATGATGCGGGCGATCCACTTCCGCGCGCCGAACCGGCTCAGCATCATGTTGCTCGGCACTTCGAACAGGACGTAGCCGATGAAAAACAGTCCGGCGGCCAGGCCGATCTGGCCGCTGCCGAGGCCCAGGTCACGGGACATGGGCGCGGCGATGTATCCGACGTTGGCGCGGTCGATGTAGCTGGCCACGTAGGCGAGGCCGACCAGGGGCATGATCCGGACACCCACCTTGCGCCAGGTGCGCGGTGAGACGGTGCTCGGTGGGGTCGCGACGGGTGAACTCATGGGGGGTTCCATTCGGTCTGGGGGGTGTGCGGCGGCTTAGCGCGCCCGGCCTCGCAGCCTGGCGGTGGCGTCCCGGTCGATCACGCCGTCCGCGGTGATCACGACGCCGTAGTCCCGTTCGGCTCCCTCGTGGGTCACCTTGCCGTCGAGGACGTCTTCGAGGACGAGTTCGGGGACGCGTTCGAAGGGGACGCCGTGCCCGCCGCCGCCGGCGGTCACGTGCCGGTGGCGGGTCCCCGCGGTCATCTCGAAGTGCGGTTTGGACTCCAGCACCCGTTCACCGGGACCGCCGGGGTCGAGCATGTTGAGCGAGGGCGTTCCCGGCGCGCCGCCGGCCAGCCCGTACGGCAGGAACCTGCGCCGGTCGGACCTGATCTGCACCTTGGCCTCGGCCGCCAGCAGCGTCATGTCGCGGAAGGTCGCCAGGCCACCGCGCCAGCGGCCCGCTCCGCCGCTGTCGGGGAGGTAGCCGTACCCGTCGATCCGGAGGTGACCGGAGCGTTCCAGCTCCTCGACCGGCGTGTTGGTCAGGTTCGCGCCCAGGGAGCTGATCCCGTCCACGCCGTCGCGGTCGGGACGCGCGCCCCACGCGCCCGCCAGCGGGTCCCACAGCACCATGGACTCCCCGTCCGGCCCGACGAGGCCGATCGCGATCCCGTCGGGTCCGCCTTCCCCGGCGGCCGGCACCCGGGCGGGGAACACCGGGGCGAGCGCCCCGAGCACGGCGTCGATGATCCGGAACCCGACGAGCCCGCGGGCGCCGCGCGCGGCCGGCCGCCGGCCGTTGAGGATGGAGGCTTCCGGGATGACGAAACTGAACGGCCGGTAGAAGCCGCTGTTGGCCGGGATGTCGGAGGCGAGGACGCCCTGCAGGGCGGCGTAGGCGGCGGAGCGGGTGAAGGAGGCCGTCGCGTTGAGCGCTGAGTCCACCTGCGGCGAGGAGCCGGTGAAGTCGAGCTCGATCCCCGACGCCGACAGCGTGACCTTGACGCGGATCGGGATCGGCCCGGACCCCAGGCCGTCGTCGTCGATGTGGTCGAGAAACTCGTAGGCGCCCGGGACGGCCTCGGCGAGCGCGGCGCGCAGCAGGGTCTCGGAGTAGTCGAGCAGCTCGTCGACGAGGGCGGCGAGCCCGTGGACGCCGTGCCGCGCCGCGAGGGCGCGCAGCCCCTCGGCCCCGGTGTGGCAGGCCGCGAGCTGGGATTCGAGGTCGCCGCGCAGCAGCTCGGGCTCGCGGACGTTGCGCAGGATCAGCCGCAGGAACGTCTCGTTCACGGTGCCGGCCTCGACCAGGCACGACGGCGGGATCTGCACCCCTTCGGCGAAGATGCTGGTCGACTGCACGGCCATCGAACCGGCGGCCCACCCGCCGACGTCGGTGTGGTTGACGACCGTGACCGCGAAGCCCAGGAGGTCCTCCCCGGCGAACACCGGGGCGACCGCGAAGATGTCGGGCAGGTGCATGCCGCCCAGGGACGGGTCGTTGAGCAGGTAGACGTCTCCCGGACGGATCCGGTCGCCGAACTCGTCGAGGATCGCCTCCATGGCGTCCGGGATGGAGCCGAGGTGCACCGGCAGGGTGTTGGCCTGGGCGATCACCCGGCCCCGCGCGTCGCACAGGGCGGCGGAGAAGTCCATGCTGGAGGCCACGAGCTGCGAGTGAGCCGTGCGCAGGATCGTGATCGCCATCTCGTCGGCGATCCCGGTGACGGCGTTGCGGAAGACCTCGAAGGTCACGGCGTCGCGGATCATGAGGAGCTCCAGGTGATGACGATGTTGTTGAGCCGGTCGCGGTGCACCCGGGCGCCGGGCGGTACGAGGGTGGTGGCGTCCATGTCCTCGATGACCATCGGTCCCTCGACCGGTTCCGTACCGAGCTCCGACCGGCCCACGACGGGCGTGGGCACGGTCCGGTCGAACCGGCATTCGCGGACGGCGGGCTCGCCGCCGGGGGCGAGGGGCAGGCTCAGCACGTCCGCGATGGACACCGGGGTGGGCAGCCGGCCGCGTACCCGGAGGTTGACCAGCTCGACCAGCTCGTCGGTGCCGGCCCGGCCGTAGGTGCGCCGGTGCTCGGCGTGGAAGCGGGACCGCGTCTCGGCGAGCAGGTCCTCGGTGAGGTCGCCGTCGGGCACCCGGATCCGCAGATCGAACCGCTGGCCGCGGTAGCGCATGTCCAGGAGCCGGTCCACGACGGCGTCGGCGCCCAGCTGGTCGCGTACGTGGGCGGACAGCCGCGCGAACTCCGCGGCGAGCGCGGCCACGTCGGCGAAGCCGGCCCGGTACGGGGTGAGCTCCTGGCGTTCGGTGTCGGCCACGAGCAGGCCCAGGCTGCTGAACAGTCCCGGGTGCACGGGCACGATCACGGTCGAGATCCCCAGCTCGCGGGCCAGCGCGGCGGCGTAGAGAGGGCCCGCGCCGCCGAAGGCGACCATGGTGGCCTCCCGCGGGTCACGCCCTCGTTCGCTGGTCACCGCCTTGACCGCGGTCGTCATGCTCGACACCGCCACCTGGTACGCGCCGCGCGCGGCGCCCGCCACGTCGGCGCCGAGCCGCTCGGCCACCGGTGACAACGCCTTCACGGCCAGCTCCGGGTGGATCGCCACCCGGCCGCCGGCCAGCGCGTCGGGGCTGAGGTAGCCGAGCGTCACGTTGGCGTCGGTCAGGGTCGGCAGCTCGCCGCCCTGGCCGTAGCAGGCGGGACCGGGACGCGAGCCGGCGCTGACGGGCCCCACGTGCAGGGCGCCCGCCGCGTCGACGGAGATGATGCTGCCGCCGCCGGACCCGACCTCGGCGATGTCGATCGACGGCGCCCGCACCGGGTACCCGGCGCCGGAGCTGAGCCCGCGGGCGCCGTTCATGCCGCCGCCGACCTCGTAGTCGGCCGAGACGAACGGTTCGCCGTGCTCGATCAGGGACGCCTTCGCCGTGGTCCCGCCCATGTCGAACGCGACCACCGTGGACAGGCCGATCAGCTGGGCGAGCTTCTGCACGGCGGTGACACCGGCCGCCGGACCGGACTCGATGATCTGCACCGGCCGCCGCGCGACGGAGGCCGCGTCGAGCAGTCCGCCGCTGGACTGCATGACCAGCAGGGGCGCGCGCACCCTCGCCGAGCGCAGCCCCGCCTCCAGCCGGGTCAGGTAGCCGTGCACGGTGGGGCCGACGTAGGCGTTGACCGTGGCGGTGCTCATGCGCTCGAACTCGTGGGGCTGCGGGGAGACGTCGACCGACGCCGTGACGTACACGCCGGGCAGTTCGGCTCGCAGCAGTGCGGCGACCCGCCGTTCCTCGTCGGGGCGGACGTAGGAGTTGATCAGGCACACGGCCACCGCTTCGATGCCGTCCGCGCGCAGGCGTCCGGCCAGCGCGCGGATCTCGTCCTCGCTCGCCGGTGGGCCGAGCCGGCCGTCGGCCGTGATCCGCTGGTCGAGTTCGTGCCGGTCGCGGCGCCGGGCGAGGGGTTCGGGCTTGGACCATGACAGGTCGTAGAGCACCGGCCGGCGCAGCCGCCCGATCTCCAGCACGTCGCGGAAGCCGCGGGTGGTGACCACCGCGGTGCGCACGCCGTTCATCGACAGGATCGCGTTGGTGGCGACGGTCGTGCCGTGCAGCATCGCGACCACGGCCTCGGGCCGGGCCCCGGCCAGGGAGAGCACGGCGGTGGTCGCCGTCACCACGCCGGCGCCGTAGTCCGGCGGGGTGGACAGCACCTTCATGGGGACGACCTGGCCGTCCGGCCCCAGCGCGATGACGTCGGTGAAGGTGCCGCCGATGTCGGCGCCTACTCGCCAGCCGGCCGGTCGAGGATCGTGACTGGGGGGCACTGGATCTCCTTCGTTCTACGGAGCGACTGGGATCACAGTACGAGTGGGTTGAGATATCAGCAATGCCTAGTTGTCATTTTTATGCGAGTCAGGTGATATGACTTGCTTAGGTCGTCAGCGTGCTTCCCGCTGGTCCGGCAGGCGCACGACGGCGGTGCCGGCCTGGGACTCGCCGAACCCCCAGCCCGCGACCAGCGAGCAGCCGACCGCCTCCAGGACGTCGGTCCACGGCCAGGGGCCGTCGCCGCAGTAGAAGCCGCCCTCGCTGCGCGCGTCGTCCCTGGCGAGACAGAGCATGCGCAGATGGTCGCGGAGCGCGGGATGCGCGACCGCGCCCAGGCGCTCTTCCCAGGGCTCGACGGCGGAGCGGGCGTACCGCAGGTCGGAGACGGAAACCAGGTGGCCGGGGCCACGTTCGGTGAACGTGGCGGCCCGCATCGCGTCGGTGAGGGTGCCGTCGGTGGCGACGCGCAGCAGCACGGTCAGCCAGCCGTTCAGTCTCTCGCACTCCCCGCCGGTCAGATCGACGCCGTGGCGGCCCAGTAGCGGCCCCAGCTGTGCGCCGTGCACCAGGACCTCACCGGCTTCGTCGGCCGCGGACACGGCCCGCAGGTCGGCGACGAAGGCGTCGCCGAACGGCCGCGGGCCCTTGTGCCCGCCCTCGCCCCACGGCCCTGTTCCCGCCAGCAGATCGGGGTCGAACCAGAACAGCGACCCGCCCAGGTCGAACCGCCAGGCCCAAGGAGAGAAGGGGTGTTCACCGTCCGGATCCGGGAGGGTCCTCGCCGCCCGGCCGGACAGCGCGTCGGCGGTGGCCCAGGCGTTCGGGAACAGGAACTCGTCGAAGGTGTCCGAGGCGTAGTACACGCCGTACCCGGCGGCAGGGTGCACGGCCGGCTCTCCGCCGAGCAGGATCTCGAACGCACCGGCCAGCGCGGCATCCCACTCGCTCAAGTCAGCCGCCGGGTCCGTCTCGGATGTCACGATGAGCACCCCTTCATGTCGCGTCACGCGGATTGTCGCAAGCTATCGGACACCCACCACCCTTGACCTACCTCTGCGCCCGTGACCGGCGGCTGAGCTGCCCGCGGTGCACCACGAGCGCGGCCAGCGTCAGCAGGGAGAGGAGGGCGAGCTGCCACCAGTTGTCCGGGTTGCCGCCGAGGTCCAGGTCGGCCGCGTGGTTCACCACGTGCAGCGTGTTGGCGACGAGGAACCCGACCAGCACGACCGACAGCACGTCGCGCCACACCAGCGCGCTCAGCATCATCAGCCCGATGCCGATCTGGAAGACCCCGGCGTCGTGCAGGAAGTGCACGTGATTGGGGAAGCGGGCGAAGACCGCGAAACCCGCCGGGTCGAGGCGCATCCACACGCCGAAGCCCAGCATCATCAGCGCGCCGACCGCCACGGCCGCCTGGACGAAGATCCTGGCCGGCCTGCTGTAGCCGTTCGTCATCGCATGTCCTCCAGTCCGTCGGGAACGCTCGGGTGCACCGGGGTCCAGCCCAGGTCGCGGGTGGCCTTGGCGTGCGAGACCCGCATCGTGGTGTCCATCAGCAGGCAGCCCAGGTACGGCACGGCCAGCCTGACCAGCCACCTCGGAATCGCGACGGGACGCGGCGTGCCGTGCGCGCGGGCGACCGCGGTCAGGAAGTCGCGCCAGCTCATCGGCCGGTCGTCCACGATGTTGTACGCCTGCCCCGCGCCGCCGCGTTCCATGGCCGCGACCGCGGCCGCCGCCGCGTCGTCCACGTGGACGAAGGACGTGGTGCCCGTCCGGCCGCGCGGCAGCACGGGCGCCCGTTTGCGCATCAGGTCGGCGAACAGGTCGCTGAAGGCGTTCCTGCCGTAGAACATGCCGTAGCGCAGGGCGACGCCCTCGATGCCTTCGGCGGCGAACACCTGGCTCTCGGTCGCCACGCTGGAGTCGGTCACCAGGTCGGCGACGGTGCCGACGTGCACGCCGAACTCGTCGTCCTCGGTCAGCACGCGGTCGCCGTGGTCGCGGTAGCCGTACCCGGTGATCAGCGACTGGGTGACGAACCGGCGCGCGCCGACGGCCCGCGCGGCGTCGAGCAGGTGCGCGGTCCCCCGACCGCGCAGGGCGAGGGTGGGGTCGTCGGGGCGCAGCCTGCGCGAGGCGCCGCGCAGCGCCGTGGCCTGGTGCATGACGACGTCGGCGGCGTGCCCGTCGAGCGCGCGCAGCAGCGCGTCCCGGTCGAGCACGTCGGCGACGACCGCGTCCGCGCCGCGATCGGCAACGAGCCGCCGCTTGGCGGGATCGCGGACGACGGCGACCACCTCGTGCCCCGCCGCGGCCAGCGCCGACAGCAGCGGAAGCCCGATCGCGCCGGTCGCCCCGGCCAGCAGTACCTTCATCGCCCCTGCTCCTTCACCCGTCGCCCGTGGGGGTGTGTCACGGGAACCTCCTCAGCTGGATGGACAGCACTGCGAGGACGGGACAGCCGGTCCCGATGTGACAGACCGGGACGGGAAGGCGCGCGGGCGGCCGTCGGTCTCTAGTGGCCGTCCGGCTGTTCGCCGAGGCCGGAGGCGCACGAGATGATCATCGTGATGAGGTCGCGCAGGGGCGTCAGCAGCTCCGGATAGGCGTCGGCGTTGAGGTCGTACAGGCGCAGGGTGCCCTTGCGCCGCACCGTCAGCAGATCCGCGTCGCGCAGGATCTTGAGGTGGTGGGAGGTGGCGGGCTGGGACAGCTCCAGGTGCGCGGCGATGTCGCCGACGCTGCGGGGCTCCGCGGACTCCAGCAGGTGGACGACGATCTCCTGCCGGCGCTCGTCCCCCAGGGCGGTGAACAGCGGCCGGGTCCGCGCGAACAGCGCCAGGACGTCCCGGGCCTCGATCGAGCCGCTCATGCGGGCAGCGAGTCGCGCACGGCCGACAGGCGGCCGACCGGCAGCGCCCTGGCGGACCCTTCGGCGATCCAGCCGTCCAGCATCAGGCGTGTCTGCGCGCTCACCTTCGTGAAGTGCGTCTCCAGGTAGCGGCGCAGGTCGAACGGGAGCAGCCGGGGCAGCACGCGCAACGCCAGCCCCACGGCCCAGGACGGGACGGGGACGGGAGCACGCAGCCCGTGCCGGGCGGAGACCACGGCGACGGCCTCCCGGACGGCCGCGGCGGCGCCCCGCAACCGCGCGCCCGACGCGGGCAGCCGCCAGCCGGCGGACTCCAGCGCGGCGATGTAGGGGATCATCCGGGCGGCGGTGAGCTCCCCCGCGCCGGCCCGCGTCACCCGCCTGGCCCGCACGCCGCCGGCCCGCAGCGCGGCGACGACCTGCGGGGCGCGCGCTCCGGTGACGCCCATGGCCGTACCGGGCGGCACCCAGTACGCCACCCCCGGCGCGGGCACCTCGCGCTCCAGCGGCGCCTGGTAGGCCAGCAGCGTCGGGGTCACCTGGACGATCTGCTCCCGCGGCCAGACGCCGGCGAGGGTGCGCAGATCGCCCGGATCCTGGCCGATGGTGACCACCGTCGCCGCACCGGTCACCGCGCGCAGCGCGCCCGTCCAGTCGCCGCGCAGCGCCGGGGAGTCCACGCAGAGCCACACCATGTCCCACCGTTCGCGGGGCGGCTCGCTGCGCACCTCGTACGGCGTGACGCGCTCGGCGACCGGCGCTCTCCCCCGCCTGAGCCGGTACAGCGAAGCCCCTTCCCAGCCCTCCCGGCCAGGCCGCACGAGATAGCTGACCCGGGCCCCGCCCGCGGCCAGCCACGCCCCGAAGACCTGCCCCAGCGCGCCGGCACCGACAATCAGCACCTTCGTCATCACTGCTCCATACATCTAAATATTTGGATATACGGAACATTACCACCGGAGAGATCTCCGGCGTCCGCGGCGTCTTCTCCGCGCCGGCGACACCTTGACAGCGGGCCCCGCGCTGCCGATGATCGAGGCGCTATACCGATTTATCTCCAGCGCCCGCGCAGCCTTGCGGGAACGCGTGGACTGGACTTAACCGATATAGCAAATCATCCCCCCATGCCCTGAGGAGCCGATCGTGAGTTCACCGCTCATGCGCAGAAGGACCCTGCTCGCAGCGCTGGCCGCGACCACCGTGGGTGCCGCGTTACCCACCGCGGCACACGCCGAGCGCCGCGCGGCCGCCAAGACCGGCCCGCTCTCGGTGGTCTACATCGAGGTCAACAGCGAGAGCATGACGAACGTCGCGAAGTACACGCTCGCGCGAGGCGGTGCGCAGGTGTTCGACATCGCGGTCATCTTCGCCGCCAACATCAACTACGACGGCACGAAGGCCTACCTGCACTGCAACGAGAACGTCCAGCGGGTGCTCGACAACGTGGCGACCGAGGTCCGCCCGCTGCAGCAGAGGGGCATCAAGGTCCTGCTGTCCATCCTCGGCAACCACCAGGGCGCCGGCTTCGCGAACTTCCCGTCCCAGCAGGCCGCCGACGCCTTCGCCCAGGAACTGGCCGACGTGGTGACGACGTACGGGCTCGACGGCATCGACTTCGACGACGAGTACGTCGAGTACGGCAGGAACGGCACCGGCCAGCCGAACGCCTTCTCCTTCGTCTACCTGGTCCAGGCCCTGCGCCGGAAGCTGCCGGACAAGCTCATCACGCTGTACGACATCGGCCCGGCCGCCGACCGCCTGTCCTACAACGGCGTCAGCATCAACAACACCTTCGACTACGCCTGGAACCCCTGGTACGGCACCTGGTCCGTGCCGAACGGCCCGACCTCCAGGGCCCGCCTGTCGCCGGCCGCCGTGTCGTTCACCGGCACCGGCTCGTCCACCGCCGCGTCCCTGGCCCGCCGGACGGTCACCGAGGGGTACGGCGTCTTCCTCACCTACAACCTCACCTCGGCGAACACCGCCTCCTACATCTCGGCGTTCACCAGCAAGCTGTACGGCAGCTCCGCCGTCTACACCCCCTGACGACTCCACCGTGCACGCGGGTGAGGGGCGCCCGGACGGGCGCCCCTCACCGGAACGCGCGGTCAGCGGCCGAGCCGCAGGGTGACCAGCTCGAACGGCCGCAACGTCACCGGGATCGACCGGCCGGGCCGCTCGGGCTCGGCCAGCGGGCGCTCCAGCAGGTCGGTCACGGTCACCGACGTGACGGGGAAGCCGGCCGTGAGCGTGGCCGCCGCCCGGCCGCCGCGCGACTCGTGGAAGCGCACCACGACGTCGCCGCTGCCGTCGTCGGCCAGCTTGACCGCGGTGATCACGACCGCGTCGTCGTCCACCGTGACCAGCGGCGCCACCTCGGCGGCGCCGGACAGCACCCGCTCGGGCAGGTTGAGGAACCAGCCCTCGCGCACCGCGTCGCCGATCGTCGCGCCGGGCAGCAGCGCGTGCCGGAAGGTGTGCCTGCCCTGGTCGGTCTCGGGGTCGGGGAAGCGGGGGGCGCGCAGCAGCGACACCCGCAGGGTCGTGGTGGTGCCGCCGTCCGCGCGCACGGTCCGGGTCACGTCGTGGCCGTAGGTGGAGTCGTTGACCACGGCCACGCCCCAGCCGGGCTCCTCCAGGTGCACGAACTTGTGGTTGCACGCCTCGAACTTGGCCGCCTCCCAGCTGGTGTTGGTGTGGGTGGCGCGGTAGGCGTGGCCGTACTGGCTCTCGGCGGCGTAGCGCTCGGCGCGCACGTCGAGGGGGAAGGCCAGTTTGAGGAACTTCTCCGTCTCGTGCCAGTCGACGTCGGTGGCGATGTCGACCCGCCGCCCGTCCAGCGAGATCACCTGCGTGACGGACGAGCCGCCGAACGAGCGGGTGACGCGGACCGAGCCGGGCCGCTCGCCGGCCGTCACCTCGTCGGCCGCGGTGAGGTCGGCGACGGTGTTGCGGTAGAACTCGTCCACGTCCCAGGCGTCCCACATGTTGGGGAAGTCCTGGTGCAGCTGGAGCAGGTTGGCGGCCTGGCCGGGGGGCAGGGTCTCGCGCCGGGCCAGCAGGTCGTAGGCGGAGACGATCAGGCCGCGCCCGTCCACCTCGACCCGGAGCAGGCCGTTGTCCAGCACGAAGCCGCCGCCCTCGCGGGGTTGCCTGCTCGCCGGGGTCCCCGGTGCGGCCGGGGCCGCGCCGCCGGCCGGGACGCCGTTGCGGGCGTGCGGGGCCGCGTTGAAGACCAGCTCGTGGGGGCCGTCTCCGGCCAGGGCCCGCTGGGCGTCGCCGATCAGGCCGGTCAGCTCCTCGGCCAGCGCCGCGTAGGTGGCCCTGGCCTCGCGGTGCACCCAGGCGATCGACGAGCCGGGCAGGATGTCGTGGAACTGGTGCAGCAGCACCGTCTTCCAGATGCGGTCGAGCTGCTGGTACGGGTAGGGCGCGCCGGCCCGTACGGCGGCCGTGGCGGCCCAAAGCTCGGCCTCGCGCAGCAACGACTCGCTGCGCCGGTTGCCCTGCTTGGTCTTGGCCTGGCTGGTCAGCGTGGCCCGGTGCAGCTCCAGGTAGAGCTCGCCCACCCAGACCGGCGGGTCGGGGTACTCGGCCTCGGCCTTGGCGAAGAAGCCGGCGGGGGTCTCCCAGGTGACGGTGGCCGAGCCCTCCAGGTCGCGCAGCCGGGCGGCCTTGGCCACCATCTCGCGGGTGGTGCCGCCGCCGCCGTCGCCCCAGCCGGTGGGGGCCAGCGAGTGCCGGGCGACGCCCTTGTCCTTGAAGTTGCGGGCCGCGTGCGCGATCTCCCGGCCGTTCATCGAGCAGTTGTAGGTGTCGACCGGCGGGAAGTGCGTGAACACCCGCGACCCGTCGATGCCCTCCCACAGGAACGTGTGGTGCGGGAACGTGTTCGTCCGGCTCCACGAGATCTTCTGCGTGAGCAGCCGCTTCGAGCCCGCCGCCTTGATGATCTGCGGCAGCCCGGCCGCGAACCCGAACGTGTCCGGCAGCCACACCTCCTCGTTGTCGACGCCGAACTCGTCGATGAAGAAGCGTTTGCCGTGCACGAACTGGCGGGCCATGGCCTCGGAGCCGGGCATGTTCGTGTCGGACTCCACCCACATGCCGCCGGTCGGGACGAACCGCCCGGCCGCCACGGCCTTGGTCACCTTGGCCCACACCTCGGGCCGGTGCTCCTTGATCCACGCCCACTGCTGGGCCTGCGACATCGCGAACACGAACTCCGGCTCGTCGGCCAGCAGCGCCGTCATGTTGGAGGCGGTACGGGCGACCTTGCGGACGGTCTCGCGCAGCGGCCACAGCCAGGCCGAGTCGATGTGGGCGTGCCCGACCGCGCTGATCCGGTGGGCCGAGGGCACGGCGGGCGCGGACAGCACGCCGGCCAGCTCGGCGCGGGCCGCCGCGGCGGTGGCGTTGACGTCCTGGAGGTCGATCGCGTCCAGGGCGCGGTCGATCGCCCGGGTGAGCTCCGCGCGGCGGCCGCTGTCGGCGGGCAGCTCGTGCATCAGCTCCCCCACCACCTCCAGGTCGAGGATCAGGTTCCACACCGTCTCGTCGAACACGGCCAGGTCCATGCGCGCCAGCCGGTACTGCGGCTCGCTGCCCGCCGTCTCCTTGTCGCCGAGCAGGGTGGGCACGAACGGCTTGTAGTCGAGCACGACCGGGTTGGAGGCCGCCTCGATCCGCAGCTCGACCCGCTCGCCGCCGGTCACCGGCGCGCCGACGCGCACCCACTGGTTACGCGGGTTGAGCCCCTTCACGGGCGTGCCGTCGGGCAGGTAGACCAGGCCCTCGCACTGGAAGCCCGGCATGTTCTCGTCGAAGCCGAGGTCGAGCACCGCCTCGACGGTCCGGCCCGCCCAGGCGTCCGGGACGGTGCCGGTCACCGTGAACCAGCTCGTCGCCCACGGCGCGCCCCACGCCGCGCCGACCGCGATCGGCTCGGTCGGGGCCGCGAGCCCTTCGGCGACGGGCACGGGCTCGCCCGGCGCGGTCCACACGCGCACGTCCATCGGCACGGACTCGGGGTGGACGGCCGGGCGCAGACGTTCGTCCAGCACGCGCTTGAGACGGGCTTCGACCAGTGTGCGGTCGTCATGCATGGAGAGAGACTCCTCGTTCTCGGAACCGGCTCAGCCCTTGATCGCGCCCTCGGCGACGCCGCGGAAGAAGAAGCGCTGCAGCGAGGCGAACAGGAGCACGATGGGCAGGAAGGAGATCATTGTCCCAGCGGCGATGAGACGGGGGTTGGCGCTGAACGTGCCGTTGAGGTACTGCAGTCCGACGGTCAGCGTGAAGTTCTTCGGGTCGTTGAGCACGATGAGCGGCCACAGGAAGTCGTCCCAGGCGCCGATGAACGCGAAGATCGTGATCACGCTCAGCATGCCGCGCACGTTCGGCAGCCCGAGCCGGACGAGCCGCTGCCAGGGGGTCGCCCCGTCGATGACCGCCGCCTCGTCCATCTCCTTGGGGATGGCCTGGAAGGCGGTGCGCATCAGCAGCACGTTGAGCATGCCGATCGCGCCGGGCAGGGCCACGCCCAGCAGCGTGTCGGCCAGGCCCATGCCGCGGACGGTGACGTACTGGGAGACGATCGTCACCTCGCCCGGCAGCACGAGCGTGGACAGGAACAGCACCAGGAGCAGCTTGGCGCCCCGGAACTCCAGCCGGGCCAGCGCGAACCCGGCCAGCGTCGCGCCCACCGCGTTGCCGCCCACCACGATGACCGCCACGACCACCGAGTTGAGCGCGTACGTCCACACGGGGATGGTGTCCGCGACGCGCGCGTAGTTCTCCAGCGTCGGCCGGCGCGGGACGAAGCTCGGGGTCTGCGCGAAGACGTCCTCGAACGGGCCCTTCAGCGAGGTGGACAACTGCCACAGGAACGGCAGGATCGTGATCGCCAGGACCAGCAGCAGCAGCGCGTACCGCAGGACCAGCTCACCCGGCCTGGTGGCGCCGAACCCGCCCCGGCCCCGGCGGCGGCCGTGCCGCCCAGGCCGGGCCACCGCGGCGGCGGGTCGCGCGCTCGCCTTCATGGCCGCCATGTCAGTCCGCCTTCCTGTTGAGCCGGGTCAGCAGGAGCATCGGGCCGATCGTGATGACGAAGAGCAGGATGCTCAGCGCCGAGGCGTAGCCGAAGTGGCCGTAGAAGCCGCGGCTGTACATCTGGATCAGCATGACCAGCGACATCGCCCGCCCGCCCGGACCGCCCGTGCCGTTGGACAGCACGAACAGCTCGGAGAACACGCGCAGGGCCGACACCGAGACCAGCACCGACACCAGCAGCATCGTGTTGCGCACGCCGGGCACCGTCACGCTCCAGAACCGGCGTACCGCCCCCGCCCCGTCCACGGCCGCGGCCTCGTGCAGTTCGCGCCGCACGTTCCCGAGCGCCGACAGGTAGATGATCATGTAGTAGCCCAGCCCCTTCCACACCGTCAGGGTGATCGCGCTGAGGACCAGCAGCCACCGGTCGGTCAGGAACGGCAGCGGCCCCTGCAGCACGCCCAGCGCCTGCATGAGCCCGTTGATCAGGCCCCGGTCGCTCAGCAACCAGCTCCAGATCAGCGCGACCACGACGGCGGAGGCGACGACCGGCGTGTAGAAGGCGGTGCGGAAGAACGTGATGCCGGGGATCTTCTTCTCCACCAGGACCGCCAGCAGCAGCGGCAGCAGGGTGAGCACCGGCAGGCAGACCAGCATGAAGACGACGCTGTTGAGCAGCGCGTTGCCGAGCTGGTCGTCGTCGAGCATGCGGCCGAAGTTGGCCAGCCCGGTGAAGTGCCCCCCGCTGAGCGGCTTGGCGTTGGTGAAGGCCAGCACCAGCGTGTTCAGCGAGGGCCAGACGTTGAAGACGAGTAGCCACAGCGCGGCGGGCGCCACCAGCAGCCAGGGGGTGAGCCGGCGGCGGAGGGCGCCCTGTGCGGGGAGAGCGGGGGCGATCACTGGTTGAGCAGCTCGTTGCACTTGGCGACCGCGGCGTCCAGCGCCTCCTTGGCGGAGACCTCGCCGTTGAGCGCGAGGGCGATCTGCTGGCGGATGAACTTGCTCATCGCGTCGGTCACCTCGACCGGCTGCAGCATCTTGGCCGATGCCAGCGACTTGAAGGCGATGACCTTGGCGTCGCCGGCGTTGGTGCCGTCGCTCTGCGTGAAGAACGGGTCGCCGGCCGAGGCCTTGGTGCTGGGGAAGACGCTGACCTCGTGCGCGAACGCCGCCTGGTTCTCGGCGCTGGTCACCCAGCGGGCCAGCGCGATCGCCGCGGCCGGGTTCTTGCTCTTCTTCGACACCGACAGGCCCTGCACGTACAGCGGCGGGGTGCCCATCGCGGTCGAGGGCACGACCTTGGGCGCGAGGGAGGGGTTGTCGGTCTTGACGGCGATGATGTGGTTGGCGCCGGCCGTCGTCCAGGCCACGGTGCCCTCGTTGAACAGCTTGGCGTTGCCCGCGTAGGTGTCGGTCAGCACGTCGCGCGGCAGCAAGCCCTCCTTGAAGGCGGCCCGGTACTTCTCGATCACCGCGACGGCCTCGGGGGTGTTGAAGACGAAGCTCTTGCCGTCGTCGGACAGCAGCTTCACGCCCGCCTGCGCCAGGTCGCCCAGCTCGGGGCGGCGGCTCATCAGGTACGTCTTGCCGCCGGACTTCTCCTTGTAGGTCCTGGCCTGCTCGACCAGCTCGTCGAACGTCGTCGGCGGCTTGGCCGGGTCGAGGCCGTTCTTCTTCATCAACTCGGAGTTCCAGTAGTTGACGTCGGTGTTGAGGTACCAGGGGTAGCCGTACGTGCCGGGGTGCCCGCGGAAGGTGTAGGCGTCGATGCCGCCCGCGACGTACTCGTCGGCGAGCTTGGGGTCGGCGGCGGCGACGTCGAGCAGCATGCCCTGCTGGACCAGGGGCCTGGCGAAGTCCGGGGGCAGGTTGGTGACGTCGGGGAGTGTTCCGGAGGCGGCCTGGTTGAGTACCTTCTCGGAGTAGGCGTCCGCCGGCTGGTCGAGCCATTCGACCTTCGTGCCGGGGTACTTCTTCTCGAAGGCGGCGACGACGCCCTCGACGTACGCCGTGAACTTGGGCTTCAGGGCCCACGTCTGGAGGCTGACAGTGCCCTTCACCTCTCCCGTGGCCGCCGCGGTCGGGGCGGCGGCTCCCGGCTCGCCGGACCCGCCGAGGCCGCAGCCCGAGACGACCATGACGGCTGCCACCGCCGGTCCCGTCCAGTACCTACGCATGGCGCTCTCCTTGGTTACTAAATCGCTCTAGTTGCGGGACTATTCACCTGGCTAGACTCGTGTGTCAATAGCTGAGACGAATTCGTGAAGGAGCAGTGGTGCGCCGACCGACGATCACCGACATCGCCGAGCGGGTCGGGGTTTCCAAGGGCGCGGTGTCCTTCGCGCTCAACGGCCGCCCGGGGGTCGGAGAGGCCACCCGCGCGCGAATCCTGCAGGTGGCGAAGGAGATGAACTGGCGTCCGCACAGCGCCGCCCGCGCCCTCGGCGGGGCGCGCGCGGAGGCGGTGGGCCTGGTCATCGCCCGGCCCGCCAGCGCCCTCGGCGTGGAGCCGTTCTTCGCCCAGTTGCTGTCCGGCCTGCAGGCGGGGCTGTCGGCCCAGGCGGTCGCGCTGCAACTGCTGATCGTGGAGGACGCCGAGGCCGAGATGGAGATCTACCGCGAGTGGACCTCCGCCCACCGGGTCGACGGTTTCGTCATGGTGGACCTCATGGTGCGCGACCCGCGCATCGCCGTGCTGGAGGAGCTGGGCGTGCCCGCGGTCGTCCTGGGCGGGCCGGGCAGGCACGGGTCGCTGTCCAGCGTCTGGGCCGACGACCGGGAGGCCATGCTGTCGATCGTGGACTACCTGGCCGCGCTCGGCCACCGCAGGATCGCGCACGTCGCGGGCCTGCCGGCGTTCCGGCACACCCAGCGGCGCGCCCGCGCGCTGCGCGACCGCGCCGGGCGGCTGGCCCTGGAGGAGGCGGTGTCGGTGCACACCGACTTCAGCGACTCCGAGGGCGCCGCCGCGACCCGCGCGCTGCTGTCGCGGCCCCGCCGGCCCACCGCCATCGTCTACGACAGCGACGTGATGGCCCTGGCCGGGCTGGGGGTGGCCGGCGAGATGGGGGTGAAGGTGCCCGACGACCTGTCCATCGTGGCCTTCGACGACTCGGTGCTCACGCGGATCACCCACCCCGCGATCACCGCGCTCTCCCGCGACACCTTCGCCTTCGGCAAGCGGCTGGCCGAGGTGATGCTGGAGGTCATCGCCGACCCCGAGCAGCGCAAGGACGTCAAGACCGAGACCCCCCGGCTGACGGTCCGGGAGAGCACGGCGGCTCCGGGGGCTTGGCAGGGCGACTAAATCGCTTTAGGCTCCGCCGGGAGATCGTACGACCCCCGGAGGACGCGTGCCCCTGCTCGACCCCATCCGCCACGGCGCCAACTACGTGCCCTCCGCCGGCTGGTTCCACAGCTGGCTCGACCTGTCGCTCGACGCGGTCCGCCGCGACTTCGAGGACCTGGCCTCGATCGGCCTGGACCACGTGCGCGTGTTCCCGATCTGGCCGTGGATCCAGCCCAACCCGGGGCTGGTCCGGCAGCGCGGCGTGGCGGACCTGCTGGCCGTGATCGACGTCGCGGCCGAGTTCGGCCTGTCCGTCGCCGTGGACCTGCTCCAGGGGCACCTGTCCAGCTTCGACTTCCTGCCCTCCTGGGTGCTCACCTGGCACCGGCGCAGCCTGTTCACCGACCGCGGCGCGCGCGACGCCATAGCCGCCTACGCCGACCGGCTCACCCGCGCCGTCGCCACCCGCGGCAACGTGTTCGCCGTCACGCTCGGCAACGAGGTCAACAACCTCTACCCCAGCAACGCCACCACCCCCGAGGCGTCCACGGCGTGGGCCGCCGAGCTCATCGACGTCGTGCGTGCCGCCGCGCCCGGCCTGCTCGCCCTCCACTCCCTGTACGACGCCTCCTGGTACGACCCGGAGCACCCGTTCCGTCCCGCCGACAACGTGGACCTGGGCGACCTGACCACGGTGCACTCCTGGGTGTTCAACGGCGTCTCCGCGATCGACGGCCCGCTCGGCCCGGCCACCGTCTCGCACGCCGACTACCTGGTCGAGCTGGCCGCCGCCACCTCGCTCGACCCGGCCAGGCCCGTCTGGCTGCAGGAGATCGGGGCGCCCAGGCCCGACGTGCCCGAGGCCCGGACCGCCGAGTTCGTCCGCCGCACGCTCGACACGGTGACGGCCAACCCCGCCCTGTGGGGTGTCACCTGGTGGTGCTCCCACGACCTGGACCGTTCCCTCTCCGACTTCCCCGAGCGGGAGTACGAGCTGGGCCTGTTCACCGTGGACCACCGTCCCAAGCCGGCGGCCAAGGAGCTGGCCGCGATCATCGACGAGCGCCGCGGCCGGACCGAGGCGCGCCGTCCCGCCCTGCGGTGCGAGGTGGACCTGCGGACCGAGCCCGGACGCCGGGCCGAGGTCGCGCCGGGCAGCGCCTTCCACGCCGCATGGGTCCGGCTGCGCCAGGCCGGGCCCGTGGCCATCGTCGCCGGCGACCGCGCCGACGACCCCGGCCACCTCGCGACCCGGGGCATCGGCAGCGTCCTCACCCCGGAGTGAACGGCGGGCCGCCCGCGTGATCATCGATTTCCAGAAGGGAAGACCGTGTCAGTCGCCATCGTCTCCGTGGAGTCCACGGACCTGTTCACGGGCACCGAGGACGCCCCGCGCCAGGTGCTGCGCGTGACGCTCGACGGCCCGCCCGCCCGGGTCGCCGTCACCGGCCCGGGCGTGTCCGGGGAGGCGGAGGGCGCGGGCGCGGTCGAGGTCCCGCTGGAGATCGCCGACCCGGTCCCGGGGGCCGAGCTGCCGGTCGTGGTGACGGCGGGCGGCGCGCGGGCCGAGGCCGTGGTGGTCGTGGCCGAGCCCGGCTGGACGATGTTCCTGGTCTCCCATTTCCACTACGACCCGGTGTGGTGGAACACGCAGGCGGCCTACACCTCGCCGTGGGAGCTGCTGTCCGGGGACGCCACCACCCGCCCGCTGTGGGAGCGCAACGGGTTCGCGCTGGTGGAGGCGCATCTGGACCTGGCGCTGCGCGACCCGGTCTACAAGTTCGTGCTGGCCGAGATCGACTATCTCAAGCCGTACTTCGACGTCCATCCCGAGCGCCGGGCCGACCTGCGGCTGCTGATGGAGCGCGGGCAGGTGGAGCTGGTCGGGGGGACGTACAACGAGCCCAACACCAACCTCACCGGCGCCGAGGTCACGATCAGGAACATCGTGTACGGCATCGGCTACCAGCGCGACATCCTCGGCGGGGAGCCGGCGACGGCGTGGCAGCTCGACGCGTTCGGGCACGACCCGCAGTTCCCCGGCTACCTCGCCGCGGCGGGGCTGACCGGCAGCGCGTGGGCGCGCGGGCCGTTCCACCAGTGGGGGCCGATCCAGAAGAACTTCCGCGAGGCCAAGGACGACGCCCGGGTGATGCAGTTCCCGAGCGAGTTCGAGTGGATCGCCCCCTCGGGGCTGGGCGTGCTGACGCACTTCATGCCCCACCACTACTCGGCCGGCTGGTGGATGGACTCCGCCGCCGACCTGGCGGGCGCCGAGCACGCCGTGTACGAGCTGTACCGCAAGCTCAAGCCGGTCGGTGCGACGCGGAACCTGCTGCTGCCCGTGGGCACCGACTACACCCCGCCCAACAAGTGGGTCACCGATATCCACCGCTCCTGGAACGCCCGCTACGTCTGGCCGCGCTTCGTCTGCGCCACCCCGCGCGACTTCCTCGACGCGGTCCGGGCCGAGCTGGCGGCCACCGGACGCCGTCCCAGCCCGCAGACCCGCGACATGAACCCGGTCTACACCGGCAAGGACGTCTCCTACATCGACACCAAGCAGGCGCAGCGGGCGGGCGAGGTGGCCGCCGTGGACGCGGAGAAGCTGGCCACCCTCGCCGCGCTCGAAGGGCTCGGGACCTACCCCGAGGCCGCGCTGGACAAGGTGTGGCGGCAGCTCGCCTACGGGGCACACCACGACGCGATCACCGGCAGCGAGTCCGACCAGGTCTACCTGGACCTGCTGTCCGGCTGGCGCGAGGCGTACGACCTGGCGGGCGCGGTGCGCGACGTCTCGCTCGCCTCGCTCGTCGCCCGCGTGGACACCGGCGGCGAGGGCGTCGCGGTGGTCGTCGCGAACACGCTGTCGTTCGACCGGTCGGCGCCGGTGGCCGTACGGCTGCCCGCCGGGCTCGACGGCGGACGGGTGCTCGACGACGCCGGCGCGGAGGTGCCGTGCGTCGTGGACCGGGGAACCCTGCGGTTCCTGGCCGAGGACGTGCCCGCCACCGGCTGGCGCACCTGGCGGCTCCTGCCCGGATCGTCCCGGCCCGGTGCGGCCGCCTGGACGCCCGCGCCCGGCGTCACCGTCGAGAACGCCCGCTACCGCGTCACCGCCGACCCCGAACGCGGCGGCTGCCTGTCCGCCGTCCTGGACAAGAAGGCGGGACGCGAGCTGCTACGGCCCGGCTGCGTCGGCAACGAGCTGCGCGTCTACGAGGAGTACCCCGCCCACCCCGACTTCGGCGAGGGCCCCTGGCACCTGGTGCCCAAGGGCCCGGTCGTCGGCGCGGCGGAGGGCGCGGCCCAGGTGCGGCGCGAGACCTGCCCGCTCGGCGAGCGCCTGGTGATCACCGGAACGGTGGACGGCATCGGCTACGAGCAGACCGTCACGCTCTGGGACGGCGTGGACCACGTGGACCTGACCACCCGCGTCCTGGACTACCGCGGGGCCGACCGGCTGCTGCGGCTGAGCTTCCCCGCCGACCTGCCCGGCGCGCTGCCGGTGAGCGAGGTGGCCGGGGCCGTGGTCGGGCGCGGGTTCGCCCTGCCCGACGTGGACGCCGCCGAGGCGCCGTGGACCCTCGACAACCCCGCCAACACCTGGTTCGGCCTGGGCTCCACCGCCCGCGTCGCGCTCACCGGCCCCGGCGGCCGGCCGCTGGGCGAGCGGGCGCTCGGCGTGGCCGAGGTGGTCGTGCCCGGCCCGGACGACGCCGCCGGCGTGCGCGACCTGCTGGTCGCGCTGGTCAGGGCCGGGGTCACCGCGACCACGGCCGGTGCGGACCGGTCCAGGTACGGCTGGCTCGACGTCGACTCCAACCTCCCCGACTTCCGCATCATGATCGGCGGCCCGCACGAGAACGACGCGGTGCGCGAGCTGCTGGACCGCGCGGGCCCTGCCTATGCCGAGGTCCTGGAGCGGGACGGGCGCGTCTGGGTGCCCGCCGCCCGGCCGCTGCGCGAGGTCTGGCGGCCCAACGCCGACCTGCGCGACCTGCGGGCGCTGCCCGCCCTGGTCACCACCGACCCCGCCGCGCTGACCGCCGACCTCGCCGACGCCCGCGTGAGCTCCGCCTGCCCCGGCGAGGTACCGGAGTCCGAGCTGCTCACCGGCCACACCGTCGCGCTGCTCACCTACGGCCTGCCGGGGTTCGCCGTCGATCCGGCCGGCACGTTGCACCTGTCGCTGATGCGCTCGTGCACCGGGTGGCCGTCCGGGGTGTGGATCGACCCGCCCCGCCGTACGCTGCCCGACGGAGCGGGCTTCCAGCTCATGCACTGGACCCACGAGTTCCGTTACGCGCTGGTCTCCGGCGAGGGCGACTGGCGCACGCTGACGCTGCCCGCCCGGGGGCAGGAGTTCAACCATCCGCTGTACGCCGTGCTCGCCGAGCCGCACGGGGGCCCGCTGCCGGCGACCCGGTCGTACCTGAAGGTCGAGCCTGCCCGCGAGGTGCTGGTCGGCACCGTCAAGCCGGCGGGCAACCCGACCGCGCACGGGTCGGCCGCCGCGGCGGACCCGGCTTCCGGGGTGACCGTGCGGCTGATGGAGTCCACCGGACTCGGCCGCGACGCCGTCCTCTCCGGTGCGCTCGCCCTGCGCGAGACGCACCGCGCCGACCTGCTCGAACTGCGGCGCGGACCCGTCCAGGGGGCCGTCCCGCTGACCGGCGCCGAGGTCGCCACCGTGATCGCCGTCCCCGCCCTGCCCTTGGGCGGGGCGGCCCGCGGCGGTGCGGTGCTGGGGCCGGCGGCCGAGGTGGCGCAGCCGGTGCACGCGCGGTACTGGCTGCACAACCGCGGGCCGGCGCCGATGGGCTACCTGCCGGTGAGCGTCACGGCGTCGCCGGGCCTGGTGCGGACCGAGGGCGAGCCCGCCGAACTGTCGGTGGTGCTCTCCTCGCACCTGCTCGACGCGGACGTGGAAGGAGCCGTGGAGATCCTCGTCCCCGAGGGCTGGACGGCCGGTCCGACGCGGCGCCCGTACCGGCTGGCGGCGGGCGGGCACGTACGGTTCCCGGTGACGGTGACCCCTTCCGCGGGCGTCGAGCCCGGCCTGTACTTCGTCGCCGCCCGGATCCGGCACGACGGCCAGACCGTCGAGGACGTGGTCACCGTCGCCGTCGGCGACCTGCCCGGCGTGCTGCCCGTGCCCGGTGACGTCCCCGAGGACTGGGTGGCCGCGCAGGGCAGCAAGGACCGTCCCGGCCGCGACACCGGCCTGTCGGTGGAGGTGACGACGCCGTCGGTGCGCGTCGCTTCCGGCGGGCGTGCCGTGCTGGGGCTGGCGTTGCACAACCGCACGAACGGTGAGATCCGGGGCGAGCTGCAGGTCGTCTCGCCCTGGGGCACGTGGGACCTGATCGCCGCCCCGGTCCGCGGGTTCGTCCTGGCGGCCGGCGAGCGCACGGTCGCCGAGTTCGAGGTGTGCGCACCCCGCGACGCCGTCCCGGGCTCCGCGTGGGCCCTGGGCAAGGTCATGTGGTTCGGCCGCTGCCAGTACGCGCCGACCGTCGAACTGGTGGTGACCCCGTGACCCCCACTCCCCGCCCCGACCTTTCGACCTCTGCCCGCGTGCCTCACGTCAGCCAACCGGACTCCGCACACGCGCCCGTCACCGGCGAGCCGGTCGCGCCCGGGGTGGGGCCGGTGCTCGGCTGGCTCGACGGCTGCCCGCTCCCCCGCCACGAGCTGGACCGGCGGCTCGCAGCCCTGCGGGCCGGCCCGCGGTCCTCGGCGCTTCCGGCGCCGGGCACGGCCGAGGACCGGCAGCTCACGCGCTGGGTGGCCCAGGTGGTGCTGACCGAGCAACTGTGCGCCGCCGAGGCCACAGCCCGCGGACTCCCCCTGGACCAGCCCCCACCACCCCACCCCGACCAGCCCACCACCGACGCCCTCGCAGTACGGCGGGACCGACGAGCCACCGACACCATCACGGCAGAGCCTGTCCAGCGCGCCACCGCGGTGCGGCTCGATCAGCGGGCGGCTGTTGAGCTGGGGTCGATCGCTGCGGCGGCCTACGAGGGGAGCGCCGCCGTCCGGGCCGTCTATGAGGCCGTCACCGCCGACGTCACCGTCTCCGCGTCGGAGGTGGCCGCGTATCGGGAGGCCACCGCGCGACCGCCCACCGGACCGACATGGCGGCTGCGCACCCCGGACGGCGAGTTCGACGCCGACCCGACTTCGCTACCCGTCGCCCTGGCCGAAGCTCTGGCCGCCGCCGTACCGGGCCGGACGGTGACGGCCGGCCCTTGGACCGCCACCCTCGTCGCCTGCCACGACCCGGCCCCGGACCGGGATGCACCCGCCGACGGCCTCCTCGACTCCGCGCGCAGGGTGGCGTTCGTACGCTGGCTCGACCACGCCCGCGCCCACCGGCTGCGCCTGGTGCCGGGCCTCGAACACCCCGGGGACCCCGCCCAACCCGACAACCACCACCGCCACTGACACCACCGTCGACCCACCCGGACCCGGCCCGTCCGAGTCCCCCGCCCTCGACCAGGCGGCGGCGCTCCCCGGCGCGGCCGCCGGCCACTCACGTGCTCGCCACCCGTACCGAGAAGTTCACCCGGATTCGCCCGAGCACTGGGCGCTTCGGCGCGCTTCGAGGGCGTCCAGGATCAGGTCGAGGCCGTAGCCGAACTCGCTGGTGTAGTCGTAGCCCGGTCGCAGGGCGTGGTCGCGGATCAGCTCGGTGAGGTACGGCAACTCCTTCTCCGGCAGTTGCCGGAGGATGTCGCCGGCCACGTCCTCGACGTCGTCCGGCGTCGCCATCGGCAGGTTCGCCTCCTGCAGGACGAACCCGGAGACGTAGCTGTCGATCAGCGACACGGCGTGCGCGGCCATCGGCAGCGTGAACCCCGCCTCCCGCAGGACCCCCAGGACGGCGTCGTGGTGGCGCAGCGTCGCCGGTCCTGGATCGCGGCGGGAGTCCATGAGGCCGAGGGCCCAGCTGTGCTGCGACAGGACCGCGCGTGCGGAGGCGGCTCGCGTACGGATCGCATCGCGCCAATCGTCGCATTCGGCACCCGGCAGCTTGATCGCCGCGAACACCATGTCGACCACGCCGTCGAGGATCGCGTCCTTGTTGGGCACGTGGTGGTAGAGCGACATCGCCTCCACGCCGAGCTCCTGCGCCACCCGGCGCATCGTGATCGCCTCCGCGCCGCCGCGATCCGCGACCCGGATCGCGGCTTCCAGGACGAGGACTCTGCTGAGCGGTTGCGGCGGCATGACGGCTCCGGGACGTGTGCGGGTTGACAGCCTTACGAGCGTAAGCCAACCTTACAGCCGTAAGCAGACTTACAGGCGTAAGGCTGTTCTGGCGCTCACGAAGCCGCAGAGAGGGAAATTTCCATGCCGATGCCGAGGTGGTGGGGGCACGTGAACAAGAAGGTGTTCAACCCCCGCGCGATGACCGGTGGTAAATGGCCGGTGCTGATTCACGTCGGCCGCAATTCCGGCGCCACGTACCGCACGCCGCTCGACGCGCATCCCGTTGACGGCGGTTACCTGTTCGTCCTGGTGTATGGATCACGCTCGGACTGGGTGCAGAACGTCCTGGCGGCCGGAAACGCGCGGCTCCGGGTCGGCGGGAGAGAGGTGGAACTCACCGCCCCGCGCCTCGTCGGTGAGGACGAGGCTTTTCAAGCCCTTCCCGAGAAAGTGGCCCGCCCGCCGAAGCTGCTCCGCATCACCGAGTTCCTGCGCATGGACCTGCTCACAGACTGACCACCACGACGATCTCGGGACCAGAATTGCACACGAACAGGCGGGCAACCGCAATCGCCGGCGCCCTGGTCATCCTGGGTATGATCGCCGGTGCGCTGAGCGTCGTTCCCGCCGTCGACGAACCACGCCGGCTCGCTCTCGTTTCCGCACACGAGGGCCAGGTCATGCTCGGCGCGGTCGCTCAGTCCATCATGATCCCCGCGTATGTCGGGTTCGCGCTGTGCCTGTATCCGATGGTGCGGGCCGAGAACGAAGGACTCGGCCTGGGTTTCCTCGGGTTCAGGCTGATCGCGGCGACGTTCCACTTCATCGGCGTCATCATGCTGCCCTTGTTTCTCGTGCTGGGCCGGGAACTCGCCCAAGCCGGCGCCGCGGCCGCATCCGGCATCGAGGCCGTCGGTGAATTACTGCGGACGGCCCGCGACTTGGTCAATCATGTCGCATTGATCATCTCGCTGGGCCTTGGAGATCTCCTGTTGTTCCGCATTCTGTGGCGGTCGAGATCTGTCCCCCGATGGTTGTCCGGGTGGGGATTCCTGGCCATCGCAGCAGCGGTGTCGGCGAGTTTCCTGGTGCTGCTTGGCGTAACTGACGTCGTGACGCCGCTCTACCTGGCGATGAATGCGCCACTGGCCCTGCAGGGCTTCGTCTTCGCCGTGTGGTTGATGACAAGAGGCTTCGTCACGGAGAAGGCATCTTTTCAGAGCTAGCGGCGGGCCGTTCACCCCACCCCCCCGCGCCCGGCCTGTTCCTGGCGCGGAGGCGCTACCGTCGCCGCCGGCTCGTCAGGTAGGAGAGGGCTTTGGCGAAGGCTGCGTCGTGGCCGCCGTTCAGTTCCTCGTCACTGAGGACGCCGGGAACGGACAGGTGCGGCGGGATGCCCGTGACGTCGAAGGTGGTGCCGTCGCGGGTCAGGAAACGTTCGTTGGGCAGCGCGAAGCTCCACCCGTTGGGCAGCTTCCGCCACAGGAAGTCGGAGAACGCTCCCTGCGTGCTCTCCCCGATCCGCTCGGGGCGGGGCGTCCGTCCCGTCATGGCCTGGGTGAAGGTCTCGCCCGCGCTGATGGTCAGGCTGCCGGTGAGCATGGCGATGGGGCCCGTGTACACCGGGGCGGTCGCCGGCCGTACGGGCACCGGCTGGGGGCGGGTGAAGCCGGGCGGATCGCCGGGGGTGTTGCGGGCCTGCTTGGCGTACGCCCGGTACGGCCTGCCGGTGAGTCTGGAGGCGAGCCGCAGGCCGAGTGCGTCGTAGCCGCCCAGATTGACGCGGACGTCGATGATGAGACCGCGCAGCCGGCCGGGCCCGGAGGTGCGGGACACGGTGAAGATCTCGTCGAGCGCCCGGTCCAGCTCGGCGGCGTTGGGCTCGTAGCCGCCGTCGGCGTAGCCGTCGAACGCGCCCAGCCGCAGGTAGCCCAGGCCGTCCGGGAGGTCGGCGTACCCGATCACGCCTCGTCCCCACTGTTGCAGGGGCTTGCGGGTGTCGTACTTCTCGACGAACTCCCGGACGCGTTCGTTGAAGGCCATGTAGGCCGGCACCCCGTCCAGTTGCCTGGTGCCCGGACGCAGCGGTCTGGCGAACTGCCTGCCGCCCGCGACGAGCGCGGTGTGCGCGTCGCCGAGCTCCTTGAGGATGTCGCGCAGTACGGCGAACAGCTCCTCGTCCCCGGTGCTCGGGCTGATCCTGGACCGGTACCGGTCCCGTACGGCTCGCCAGTCGACGCCCTTGGTGGCGAAGAACGGGTAGTTCTCGGCGAAGGTCGTCCAGAAGACGTCGAACACCGTCGCCGGATCAGCGGGCGTGGGGGTGGCGCAGGCTCCGGGCAGGCGGGGCAGCTTCCGCAGGTCGATGGCGCCGACGCTGCCCGGATACCGGAGCCGCGCCCGGCCTGGCCCCCGCGTCTGGACGACGATCCGCCGGCCGCCCTCCCCGGCCGTGAAGGACGCCGAGTCGCGCGTCCGCGCCGTCTGTTCCGCCGAGAGCACTCCGCGCAGGCAGCTGATCGCCGTCGTGTCGTAGGTGGTGAGCCGCCCCTGGCCGATGTCGAAGACGGTGCCGTAACCGTCGGCCCGCCAGAGGCCGTCCAGCGGTTGCCGTCCGGCGGCGGCGTCCGCGGGCGGTGCGGCGACCTGTCCCGCCACGGCGACGCCCAGCGCGGCCAGTACGGCGGCCAGCCGCCGGAGCGTCCGTCCGCGCCCCCATTTTCTGCTGTCAATGCCGAGATCGTTGGTGTCGTTCATGGGGTCCGACGCTAGGCAGCGTGCCCGGCCGGGCACGTCACACCACGGAGCCGTCCATACCGGTCATACCTTCTGGCCATCCGGCCGGCGCGTCATACCCAGGTGGGAGGCCCGAAGTCGGCTCTGAGGCTGATCCGTGCGCGAAGGCCGACGGCTACGGTGATGGCATGTCGCGCGCCTTCACCCCGGCCCCGGCCCCGGCCGGAACGGCGGTCCTGTCCGCGCTCCGGTTCGCGCGAGTGCGGGCCGGAGCGCCCTGGGTGATCGCCTGCTTCATGTTCGCCATGAACGTGGGGATGCTCGCCACCGTCTACGGCGCTCCGGTCGAGCTGACGGTGGCGCTCGCGGCCGCCTGCGCGGCTCCGGTGACGATCTGCCGCCACCGGCCGGTGACCGCCTGGCTGCTGCTCTACGCCGGGATGCTGGTCACGCCGCTGCTGGTCGCGCCGCCGCCGGCGAACAATCCGTGGCCGTGGCTGCCGATGCCCGTGGTCGCCTACCTGATCGTGCTGTTCGTGCTGGCGCAGCACCGGCCGCGATGGATGCTGGCGGCCGTGTGGGCGCTGTCCCTGCTCGGCGCGCTGGCGGACGTGTCACTGGTGCCCATGTCGTCCACGGAGCGGGCCGTGGCGCTGCAGCTCGTGGCGGCCGTCGTGCCGGTGCCGCTGATCGTCGGCGACAACGTGCGCTGGCGCCGCCGGGCCCGGGCGCGGGTCGCCGAACAGGAACAGGTCAGCGCGGCCGAACGGGCCCGGCGCGAGCTGCTGGAGGAACGGACCAGGATCGCCAGGGAGATGCACGACGTGGTGGCGCACCACATGTCGGTGATCGCCGTACAGGCCGCCAGCGCGGCGCGCAGGCTCGGCGGGGTGCCCGCCGACGCCGAGCGGGAGTTCGACTCCATCGGGGCGGCGGCCCGGCAGTCACTGGCCGAGATGCGGCGCCTGCTGGGCGTGCTGCGCAGCGACGACGCGCTGCCGCCGCGCGCCCCGCTGCCCGGCCTCGACCAGCTGGACGTGCTGGCGGAGAGCGCCAGGCGGGCCGGCACACCCGTCGAGCTGACGGTGAGCGGCCTGCCCGCGCACGTGCCTCCAGGCGTGGAGCTGCCGGTCTACCGGATCGTGCAGGAGGCGCTCAGCAACGTGATCCGGCACGCGCCGGGCGCCGCCACGGCCGTGGCCGTCACCGGGAACGGGTCCGGGCTGCGGGTCGTGGTCGAGAACGCGCCGCCTGCGGGCGCGGCGCGCGCGCTCGCCGAGCCCGCGGGCACCGGTCACGGGCTGGCCGGGATGCGCGAACGGGCCGCCATGGTGGGCGGCGTCCTGCTGACCGGCCCGACGCCACGGGGCGGGTTCCGGGTCGAGCTGACGTTACCCCTGGTGCAGGCCGGACACGAGGAGGAGCACCCATGACGATCCGGGTGCTCGTCGCCGACGACCACGCGATGGTCCGGGCGGGCTTCGGCGCCCTGCTGGCCGCCGAACCGGACATCGAGGTCGTCGGTGACGCGGCCGACGGCGAGCAGGCGGTGGACCGGGCAAGGCGGCTGCGGCCCGACGTCGTCCTCATGGACGTCCGCATGCCCGGCATGGACGGCCTGCGGGCGGCCCGGCTGCTCCTGGCGCCGCCCGGCGGCCAGTACAGGCCGCGTGTGGTGATGCTGACCACCTTCGACCTGGACGACTACGTCTACGAGGCGCTGCGCGCAGGCGCCAGCGGGTTCCTGCTGAAGGAGGCGCCGCCCGCGGACCTGGTCTCGGCCGTGCGGGTGGTGGCGGCCGGCGACGCCCTGCTCGCTCCCTCGGTGACCCGGCGGCTCATCGAGGAGATCGCCCGGTGCCGGCCCGCGCTGCCGGGCGCCGCACCCCGGGTGCAGTCGCTAACCGAGCGGGAGTCCGAGGTGCTTGTGCACGTGGCTCGCGGCCTGTCCAACGCCGAGATCGCCGCGGCCCTGATCGTCGCCGAGCAGACCGTCAAGAC
The DNA here is from genome assembly GCF_040298265.1 of Nonomuraea sp. NPDC001636. Lineage (NCBI taxonomy): Bacteria > Bacillati > Actinomycetota > Actinomycetes > Streptosporangiales > Streptosporangiaceae > Nonomuraea > Nonomuraea sp. NPDC001636. The sequence goes on along the minus strand of NZ_JBEOZT010000008.1, from coordinate 144,981 downwards.
GCACATCGGCCGCATCCTGGCCAAGCTCGATCTCCGCGACCGTGCCCAGGCGATCGTCTTCGCCTACGAGAGCGGCCTCGTCGTCCCCCGCTCCGACCTCCCGGCGCACGGAAACTGGAGAACGCCGAGTTGAAAGGGTGCCGAGAAGCCGGCACACGCGCACCTGCCCCACCTCGAACGTCCAGACGGAGGCCCGTCCCCTCGGGGACCAGTTGGCCGCGATCGCGAGCAGTCGTACCTGCCCGTCCGGCACATCCACGGCTTGCATCGCGTTTCCGCTGGTCACCCGAATGCGTACGTCTGCACCTGGCCCCCGGGCTCTTCGCCGAACCACTGTGCACGTGCACCGCCCACATTTCCCCGTGAAGGATTTCGGCCTGGCGCGGTAAGTACAGGTGACCGCATACGCCAGGAAAGGTCGGTATGCATGACAATCCCTCGCGAAGCAGTCGAGGTCGACGACGCGCTCCTCATCGAGAGATCGCTGAACGAACCCGAGCTCTTCGCCACGCTGTTCGACCGGCACGCGCCGCTCCTGCACCGCTACGTGACCAGACGCCTGGGCCCCAGCGAGGCGGAGGACGTCGTGGCCGACACCTTTCTGGCCGCCTTCCAGCACCGCGGCGGCTACGACAGGAATCGCCCCGACGCCCGACCGTGGCTGTACGGCATCGCCTCCAACCTGATCGGCCGCCGGCGGCGTACCGAGATGAGCCTCTACCGCGCGTACGTGCGCAGCGGCGTGCATCCGGCGGAGCTGTCCGGCTCCCGGGTCGAGGACGAGGTCAACACCCTGGCCGTCAACCGCCCGCTGGCGCTGGCCCTGATGGAACTCGCACCGGCCGACCGTGACGTGCTGCTGCTCGTCGCCTGGGCCGAGCTGAGCTACCAGGAGGTGGCCGACGCGCTGGCCATCCCGCCGGGAACCGTCGCCTCGCGACTCAACCGGGCCCGTCTTCAGATCCGGCAAGCCCTGGGCAGAGAAGGAGAACGCCGATGGACGCCCTGAAAGCCATGTGGCAGACCGTCCCCCCCGCCACCCCGGACGAACTCGCCGGAGCACGGCAGCGGCTGCTCCACGGGATGCACCCGCGGCGACGCGTCGTCACCGGCCCTCGGCTGCTGATCGCGGCCGGAGTCGCGGCGGCGATCACGATCACACCGTTGGTCGTCGGAACCGGGCCCGCCGCCCACGCGGTGACCAGAGGCCCGGACGGCACGGTCGAGGTCACCGTCAACGAGCTGCGTGATCCCGCCGGCCTGGAGGCCAAGCTCGATGCGGTGGGCATCAAGGCCGACGTGACCTTCCTGGCCCCGGCCACGCGGTGCGCGGGCCCGCGATTCACCGGCGTGGACCGCACCTACGGCGGGGAACCCGCCTCCAACGCGAGCGAGCTGCGTTCGCGGGTGGAGGAGTCGCGATCGTACAAGGCCACCCGGGTGAAGTCCGTCCGGACGATCCAGATCTTCCCGCGGTACATCAAGCCGGACGAGACGCTCGTGGTGGAGTTCCGCGACAACGGGAACCCGGAGGCGCCCTGGCAACTCGGCGCCTGGCTGGCCGAGGCGGGCACCCCCGTGAAGCCGTGCACGCCCGTCGCGGGCGCTCGGTGAAGGCCGCCGCGGCCGGTTCACCACCGCTCCGCCGCGTGCTCTGACCGGCGGGAAACGACCGGCCACGTCGGGTGTGCTCGACGGGACCTGGCCACGGCGCCTCATCCTCGCGGCCGGTGGCCGGCGGCAGGCGGGGTGGACGGCAGTTGGCCGAGGTGGATGGCGGCGTGCCAGTACGCCGGGTTCCCGGGCACGGTCCACGCCCTCTGCACCACCGCGCCGAGCCCGGGCGCGTCCCAGGACTCCGCGCCGTACCGGCTCAGGTCCGTCAGGATCGCGTCATGCACCGCCCCGAACCGATGCAGGAGCAGCGAGGCCGGGAGGTGCCGGCCCGCTTCCACGCCGCCGAGGTTCAGCGCCTGCCCGACGGCGGGGTCCTCCCATCGTGGATCGAGGCTCCAGTGCGGCCGGCCGGCGGCGGCTTCCGTCAGCACCGCCAGGTTGATCTCGTCCCACATCAGGACGTGTGCGATGAGGTCGTGCAAGGAACGGCAGAAGTCGCCGAGCGGGCCGGAATCCACCAGATGGTCGGCGTCGAGCTGCTGCTCGGTGAGTCCGGTGACGCGAGCGAGGAGGATGTCCCGATCGGCGCTCAGGCGGCCGATCGCCTCTTCCGGGGACAGGATCGTCACGGTGGTTCTCCCTCGATGAAGTGGTTGGGAGGGACTTCAGCACCACCGCGGCCGTCCGGCCAGCGGGCTGACGAATCCGATCAATCGTGCTCAGCGCAGCAGCAGCGACAGCACGTCCTTGCCGAGCTCCTCCAGGACGTCGGCGGCGAGCCGGTACCGCACGAAGCGTCCCTGACGGGCCGTGGTGGCCAGTCCCGCCGCGGTCAGGGCGCGCAGGTGCCGGTTCACCTGGGTCGGGTCGACGTTCCACAACATCGCGATCTCGCCGGCCGTCCGCGGTTCGGTGGCGATCGCCCGGGCGACCTCCAGGCGGCCCTGGTGGGCGAGGGCCTCCAGCCGTCGCCGCACCACGGCGGCGGAGGGCACGGGGAGGCCGGCGTCGACGGGGTGGAGGAGAAGGAGCGGCCGGCCGGGAACGTCGGCCACGTACAGGTGGGGACGGATGAAGGTGCTGGGCGCGACGACCAGCCCGCGCCGGGACACGTCATGACGGGCGGCCTGGATCTTGGCGATGCGTACGGCCACCCCGGCCGGAGCGAGCTCCATCGAGGGGTCGAGGGCGGCGAGCGCGGGGCCGGGCCCCTGCCGGGAGGCCAGGTCGGCGAAGCGTCGCGCCCGCCCGGCCAGCACCGGCCGGATCCGGGTCCACTCGGCCTCGAACCACTCCTGCCGGCTGCGACGCAGGAACGAGACGAAATCCGCGGCCGCCTCCCGCGGCCGCTGGACGAGCGCTTCGACGCGGGCCGCCACCGCCGGATCTCGCGCGCGCGACCACTGGAGCGCCACCTGCCGGTCGCCCGAGGGAGCGATCGGCCGCAGCAACTGACCTGCCAGCTCCTGGGCGGGCATGGCACGCAGCTGTTCGAGCCGGTCGTCGAAGCTCTCCGCCGGGGGCTCGGGGGTGACGAACGGCGTCGCCCTGATGGCCTGCGCCGTCCACCACCACGATCGGGTCCAGGCCGCCAGGTCAGGGCTCATCGCCGTGAGGATCTTCGCCGCCCAGTCCTCCAGGCCGTGGTGACCGGGGTCGCGCAGGACATGCAGCGCCGAGCCGAACTCGGTCATCGCCGATACCGCCGGCAGCAGGGACCCCGCCTGCATGCACCGGTCGAGGCCAGTGATCACTGTGGGCATGGGACCGATCCCATCATCCCCGCACCGTGTCCGGTCACGCAGCCGGGGCCCGGCCGAGGAGGCACGGCTCAGGCCCCACGGAGGCCGGCGAACTGCGGGCCAGTCGGCCGTGAGCGTCGGGGTGCGCGCAGCGATCACCAGGGTGGATATCCGGATCCTTATGATCCTGGCTCTCATATCGCTATTGGACATGCCGCTGCCGCCTCTGGTCTTCTGGTCGCGCTCAGGAAGATCCGGATCGAGATCGGGGAGTCGGGATGAGAGACGTTCCTTACGGAGGGCTGCGTGCCAGGCTCGGCGCCTCCGTGCTGGCGACCTCCACGGCGATGGCGGCCGTCGTCGGGCTGGCGGGCTCGGCGGGGGCCGACACGCGCTCGGCGTCCGCCGGTGCGGCCGCGCAGCCGGAGAGCGGGACGGCCGGCGTCAAGAAGCGACTGCGCGCGCTGGAGGACTCCTACCAGGGACGCATCGGGGCCTACGCGATCGACACCGGCACCGGGAAGACCGTCTCCTACCGCGGCGGCGAACGGTTCGCCAGCGCCTCCACCTTCAAGGCCATCCTGTGCGGCGCCATCCTGAACAAGGCCCGCACGACCGATCCCGGCCTGCTAGACCGCACGCTGCACTGGACGGCCGAGGACGTGGTCGCGAACTCGCCGATCAGCGGACTGCCGGAGAACGTCAGGAACGGCATGACCGCGGACCGGCTGTGCCACGCGGCCGTCACCGTCAGCGACAACACCGCGGCGAACGTGCTGCTCAAGCAGATCGGCGGACCCGCGGGGCTGACCCGCTACTACCGCTCGCTCGGGGACCCGGTCGGGCGGCTCGACCGCTGGGAGCCGGAACTCAACGACTGGCAGCCGGGCGAGAAGCGCGACACCGTCAAGCCCGCGTTCATGGCCCGCGACCTGCAGAAGCTCAGCCTGGGCGGCGCGCTCGTCCCCGAGGACCGGCAGCGGCTGAACGACTGGCTGCGGGCGAGCGTCACCGGCGCCGAGCGCATCCGCGCCGGGGTGCCGCGGGACTGGATCGTCGGCGACAAGACCGGGGGCGGCATCGGCGCGTACGCGCCGGGCAACGACATCGCCGTCGCCTGGCCGCCCTCCGGCGCGCCGGTGATCATCGCGATCTACACCAATCGCACCGACCCGGCCGCGACCATGGACAACAGCGTGATCGCCAAGGCGGCCACCGTGCTGGTGCGCGGGCTCGGCCTCGCCGAGTAGCGTGAACGTGGCTGGTCGGTCCGGGCTGCTCCGGTAGTGACGGCCTGGCGGTAATTGCCTCGCGCAGGAGCCGTCCCGTGATCTACCCTCGCGGCCATGACGTCATCCGATGCGTCCGAAGGCTCCCGGACCGCTCCCGACGGTGCCGGGCTGGTGATCCGGCGAGAGACCGCCGACGATCACCAGGACGTCCGGGAGGTCCACACACGCGCCTTCGGTGACGGCGAGCGGGTTCCCGGGCTCGTGGAGGCGCTGCGCGTCGCGGAGGCCCCGCTGGCGCCGATGTCCTTCGTCGCCACCGTCGATGCCCGGGTCGTGGGGCATGTCCTGCTGAGTGCCGGCCGGTTGGACGCTCCGCGCCGGATCGTGGACGTCCTGTCCCTGTCGCCGCTGGGCGTGGTCCCGGAGTTCCAGCGCCAGGGGATCGGCACCCGGCTCATCGCGCACGCCCTCGACGCGGCCGACAGCCAGGGCGTGCCGTTGGTGTTCCTGGAGGGTTCGCCGCGTTACTACGGCACGCGCGGCTTCGAGGGTGCCGTCGCAGCGGGCTTCCGTTCGCCGTCGCTGCGTATCCCTGAAGCCGCGTTCCAGGTCGCCCGGCTGTCCGCGCACGAGCCGTGGATGACGGGCACGTTCGTCTACTCAGAGACCTTCTGGGCCCTCGACTGCGTCGGCCTGCGCGACCCCGAGGGCTGAGGGCCCGGTCGAAGCCGCACGGAATCCGGCGCGGGCGTCGCAGGCAACCTTGTGCGGCGCTCACGCGTATGGGGTGGGGACATCACTTCCCGACCTCTGGAGGCAAGACATGAAGCTCGCGACCGCACGGGTCCGGCCGCTGATCGCCGTCGGCACCGGTCTGGCCGCCGTGGGCGTCGCCGCCCTGCTGGGCCCGCCGAGTGTGGTGAAGGCATCGCGGACACAGCTCGCGGCCGCCGCGTCGGCTCCGGCGGAAGGCGCCTACTGGCATACGAGGGTACTGTCCCAGCGCACCGGTCCGCGCCAGATGGGCAGCGGCGCGAATCGCTACTGGGTGGTGGAGCAGGAGCTCATCGAGGACTGGACCGCGCCCGACGGCAAGGCGTGGCTCGGATACCGGAAGGCGGGGGCGTACCCGAAGAGTGCGGCGGACCGGAAGGCGTGGCGCCGCGACGGTTCGCCGGCCAAGTGGACCCGCACGGCCGACGGCCAGGTCGTGAAGCTGTCCACCGAGCCGGACAAGGGCCACGTCGTGCCCGTGCGCGGCAACAACGACAAGTTCTCTCTGGCCGGGCAGTGGCTGACGTACGACGAGGTCCAGCGGCTGCCCGCGGACCCGAACGGCCTGAAGTCCTGGCTCTCCGAGGCCGGGCGGGTCTCACGGGTCAAGCAGAACGACATGGACCAGTTCGTCACCGGGGCGCTGCCGGAGATGCTTTATCGGCTTCCGGCGCCCAAGAACGTCCGCGCCGCGGCCTACCAGGTCCTGCTGACGATGCCCGCGGTCCGTTCGCAGGGACAGTCCAAGGACGGCATGGGCAGGGCCGGCGCGGCGCTGTCGATCGACCATCCGGAGGTCGTGCAGAAGAACGGACTGACGATCAAGGAGCAGACCGGCCTGATCGTGGACACCGGCACGATGCTGCTGCTGTCCAAGAGCCTGACGACCGCGATCAGTGGCAAGTTGTCCCTCAACGAGGCCACGACCGACACCATGCTCGAGGTCGGCTGGACCAACACCGCGCCCGCCGTGCCCGCCGTGCCGTAGCGGCGCGCGCCTTCAGGAGCCGCGGCGCAGCTCCAGGAGCCCTTCGGCGATCCTTCCGACGCCCTCGGCGATCACGGGTTCGTCGGCGGTGAGGCTGATCCGGAAGCACCGCCTGGCGTGGGCCGCGGCCGCGGCGTCCGGCGTCGGGGTCGCGAAGAAGTGGCGGCCGGGGACGACGAAGACCTTCTTGGTCTTCATCAGCCGGTACAGGGCCATGTCGTCGAACCAGTCGTGATCGATCCACAACCAGCAGAACATGCCGCCCTCCCCGGCGTGCAGCCGCCAGGTGACGGACTCGGGCAGGAGGTCGGCCAGCAGGCGCTCGGCGTACAGGCGGCGGGCTCGGTAGAACGGGTTGATCACCGTGGCGGCGAGCCGGTCCAGCAGCCCCGAGGCCAGCGCCCTGGCCGCCACCCGCTGCATGAGCTGCGGCGCGTGCAGGACGGAGTTGGCCATGAACGACACCATCGCGCGGACGTACCGGGACGGCCCGATCGCGAATCCGACGCGTTCTGCGGGCATGCCCGCCTTGGACAGGGTGAAGCAGTTGATCAGGTGGTCGTCCCACTGCGGGGCCACCCGGGAGGCGGCGACGCGGGGGAAGGGGGCGCCGTAGGCGTGGTCGACGATCAGCGGCACGTCACGCCGCCGGGCCACGTCGAGCAGCCGGGCGAGCTCGTCGCCGTCGATGCTGCGGCCGGTCGGGTTGCTGGGGCTGGACAGCAGCAGCATGCCGACCTCGGGGCAGCGTTCCACCGCCTCGAAGTCGAAGGCGTAGCGGAAGGACCTGTCGCCGGTCAGCTCGATCTCGGGGGCGATGCCGGTCACGCCGTCGGGGTCAGTGGACAGGCCCAGGTAGCCGGGGTAGTCGGGGGTCATGGGCAGGACCACGCGCTGGAACGAGCCGTCGGCGGTCTGGCCGGAGAACAGCGCGGTGGCGATGAAGAAGAGCATCTGGCTGCCCGGTCCCACCACGACGTTGTCGGCCGTGATGCCCCAGCCGTACCGGGCGTTGAAGGAGGTGACGATCTCCTCGACCAGGGTGGGCATGCCGCGCGAGGGCCCGTAGCGGCTGCTGGTCGCGGCGAAGTCCTCGGCCACGACGGTCGCGGTCAGGTCCCGCCAGGCGTCGATGACCTCTTTGATCTGGGCGGGGTTGCCGATGCTCAGGTTCAGCCAGTCGGACGCGCCCGAGGCGGTGGAGGTCGCGACGTCCTCCATGATGCTCCGCAGGCCCGACATGTCAGACATCTTCTGGCCGCTCCGCGATAACTTCATTCTTGCGTGTCCCTTCTCGGATCTGGCCCGCCGCCGGCACACACCCGCGGTTTGTCGTGATCAAGCGAGTCCACCGCATTAGTCGTCGCCGCACAAGACGGTGACGACGTGCGCCGGCACGGGCGGAGCGCGCCGCCGGGCGTCGCGCACGAAGATCCAGGCCGCGGGGCGGAGAGCCGCGCCTCCGAGAAGGGATCGCCGGGATCAGGGCCGGGGCTCGTACGGGTCGGCGGCCGCCGCGGCCCAGTACTGGCCGATGCTCTCCTCCATCAGGCGGGCGGCGAACACGGCGTCGTCCGCGCTCTGTCCGCGCCGCAGGCCGTGCTCGGCCACCGTCAGCGCCTGCCGTTCGAGCTCGTCGGACTGCCCGCCGCCGTAGTAGACGACGAACTCCTCCGGCACGTCGAGCCCGGTCTTGGACAGGCGGGCGAGCATCTCGTCGCTGTCGGGGAAGTAGCGGACCATGTCCCAGTACAGGGCGAGCGCGGCGTCGGCCTGGGTGCCGAGGAGGCCGAGCCAGCCCCACGTCCCGGCCACCTGGTAGGCGGCGGGGTCGGCCGGCCAGCGGTGCAGGCGTTCCTCGTCGAGGTCCAGGGCGGCCATCACCTTGCGCAGCTTGGGCCGGGCACGGTGGATCAGGCCGAGCATGCCGTCGAAGAACTCGACCGCGAGCGGGTGCGGGTCGCGGGCGATCAGCGTGGCGAACGCCGTGATCTCGGCGGGGTGGCACTTGTGGGTCACGCCCACGAGCTGCCTGACGTGGTCCATCGTGAGCGTCCCGGCGTCCAGGCGGTCGAGGAACCGGTTGCGCACGGGGTTGTCGTCGCGCATCTGCCGCAGCCGCCGTACGGCCTGGCCCGCCAGGGGGGTCGGCTCGAAGTCGGTGTACATGGTTCTCCCCTCGTCGATGGGACGTGCGTCTGCCTCCCTCCTGCCAACCCGGCCTGACGTGCGGCTGATGGTGCTGTGACAGGGCTCTGACGTGCGCGGCGGTCGCCGTGTGCCCCCGTGGAGGGCCGGGTAGGGGCGGCGCCCGGCCCGCGGATTCCGCGAGCAGGCGATCGGACGAGCAAGCCGGCACGATCACGCGAGCAGACGCTCACGCGACCACCTGACCAGTCGAACGGGAGCTCCCAGTGACACGACGACCGCAGGAAGGGATCGAGGCGTTCCTGGCAGAAGTGGGCGGCGACGCCTCCCCGGGACTGCACGAGACGACCGTGGAACGGCCGATCCCCGTTCCGCCGGACGCGGCGCCGGAGCCGGCGGTCCTCCTCGTGGCGGGCCTCGCCGCCCTGCTGTCCCTGTACGGCGCGGACGGCGGCGTGCGGCTCGCCCTGCACCGCCCCGGCGACGGCCCGCCGCGGACGATCGAGGTGCGGGTCGGGGTGGACGTCCCGTTCTCCCGGCTGTGCCGGGAGGTGTCGGAGTGCCCCGCGCTCTCCCCGCCGCCCGGCACCCTCACGGTACGGACGGCCGGCCCCGGCCGGAACGCATCGGGCCCGCTGCACGTGCGCCTGGCCCTGGAGGACGGACGGCCACGGGCCTGGCTGGGCGTGTCCGGCCCCCGCCCGGCCACGGAACGCGTCGGACAGCTGACCGGCCACCTGGGCGCGCTGCTGGACACGGTGGCCGGATCGCCGGACCTGCGGCTGGGCGACCTCGACCTCGTGCCCCGCCCGGATCCGGCTCCGGCGGCGCGGGCGGCGTCCGGCGCGACCGTCCACGGCCTCGTCCGGGCACGGGCCGAGGCACAGCCGGACGCGGTGGCGGTCGTCGGGGACGGCGAGCGCGTCACGTACGGCGAGCTGTGGCGACGGGCCACCCGGATCGCGGGCGGTCTGGCCGCGATGGGGGTCCGCCCGGGAGATCCCGTCGCCCTCAGGCTGCCGCCCGCCCCCGCCACCGTGGAGGCCATCCTCGGCACGCTCCTGGCGGGCGCCTGGTACGTCCCGATCGATCCCCGCCATCCCGGCTCCCGGGCCTCGTTCATCCTCCAGGACAGCCGCAGCCGGCTCCTGGTCGAGGAGACCCCGTCCGGGGAGAACAGCGCCGTCACGCTCGACGCCCTCCGTGCGGCGGCCGGGCCGTCCGGGAACGGGAACGGCCCGCTCGCGGAGCTCCCGGGATCGTCGCCCGCCTACTGCCTGTACACCTCGGGCACGACGGGGCAGCCGAAGGGCGTCCTGGTCACCCATGCCAACGTGGTGTCCCGGATCTCGGGCCCGCACTTCCCCTTCGACTTCTCACCGCGCGACGTGTGGGCGCAGTTCCACTCCTGCGCCTTCGACATGTCGGTCTGGGAGATCTTCTGCTGCCTGGCCACCGGCGGCCGGCTGGTCGTCATGCCGGACGGGGACGTCCAGAACCCCTGGGCGCTGCGCGAGACGCTGCTGCGCGAGCGCGTCACCGTCCTCAACCAGACGCCGTCGGCCTTCGCCCGGCTCGTCGCCGTGGACGACGCCGACCCCAAGCCGCTGCCGGACCTGAGGTGCGTGCTGTTCGGCGGCGAGCGGCTGGACCCGCCCCGGTTGCGCGACTGGCGCCGCCGCCATCAGGGCGTGCGGCTGGTCAACCTGTACGGGATCACCGAGGCCACCGTCCACGCCACGATCCACGAGGTGACCGCCGAGGACTGCGAACGGGACGTCAGCCCGATCGGCCACCCCCTCCCGCACACCAGCGTGCACCTGGTGGACCCGCGTACCGGACGGCGGCTCGTCCCGGAGGGCGCGACCGGCGAGATGTGGCTCGGCGGAGCGGGCGTCGCCGCGGGGTACCTGCGCCGGCCGGAGCTGGACCGGGAACGGTTCGTGCGGGACGCGTTCGGCGCGGACGTGCTCCTGCGGACCGGCGACCTGGCCCGCCTCGGCCCCGACGGCGGCCTGCTCTACCTGCGCCGCGTGGACGACCAGTTCCAGTGGCACGGCTACCGGATCGAACCGGGCGAGATCGCCGCCCGGCTCCGCGAGCACCCCGGCGTCGGCGACGCGGCCGTGCTGCTGGAGGGCGGCTCCGAGGGCAGGATCGCGGCCTACCTGGTGCTCTCGGGCGCGCCGCCGACGCCCGACGAGCTGGCCGGCCACCTGGCCGAACGGCTGCCGCCGTACATGATCCCGCACGCCTACGCCACCGTGCCCGGCCTGCCCCTGACCGTCAACGGCAAGCTCGACGTCGAGGCGCTCGCCGAGAACGCCGCCGACCTGCGCAAGACGGGCGCGGACGAGTCGCCGGCCTCGGCCACCCAGCGGCAGATCCACCTGGCCGACCGCCTGCTGCCCGGCTCCTACCAGGAAACCGTCGCCTGGCGCGCGGCCGGGCGGCTGGACGACGGCGCGCTGCGCCGGGCCGCGGCCGAGCTGACCGGGCGGCACGAGGTCCTCCGCACCCGCTTCTGCTCCGGCGAGCACGGGCTGCGCCAGCTCGTCGGCGAACCCTGGCAGCCGGACGTGGACGTGCGGGAGATCCGGGCGCGGGAGGTGTCCCCGGACGACGTCGCGCGGTGGGTGGCCGGGGCTCCCGCTCTGGACCCGGCCGCGGGACGGCTGCTGCACCTGGCCGTCCTGCGGCCCGCCGCCGGGGACGACGTGCTGGTGCTGCGCCAGCACCACCTGGTCACCGACGGGGGGTCGGTGCGCGTCCTCATGCGCGACCTCGGCCGCTGCTACGCGGCCGCGCTGGCGGGCGCCGCACCGCCGCCGTGGGAGGGGCCGCAGTTCCGCGACGTCGCGGCGGCCGAGCTCGCCGGGGACGACGAGGCCGCGCTCGCCCGTGCCGGACGGCGCCTCGCCGGCGCGCCGAGCACGATCCTGCGGCCGTCCGCACATCCCGGCGCGGAGCCCGTCACGGTTCCGCTGCCGCCGGTGGGAGGTGAGGAGCTGCGCGCCGCCGGGCGGCGGCTGCGGGCCACCCCGTTCACGGTGGTGGCCGGCGCCGTGGCCGCCGCTCTGCACCGCTGGACCGGACGCGACGACGTCACCTTCGGCGTGCCCGCCGAGAACCGGGCCGATCCCGCGCTCGCCGAGGCCGTCGGGCCGTGCGTCAACCTGGTGGTCCTGCGGTCCCGCACCGGGCCGGCCGGCACGCCGGACGAGCTGGTCGCCGTCCTGCGTGACCAGATCGCCGAAGCCGTCGACGACCAGCACGTGCCCTACGAGCGGGTCGTGGCCCGGCTGCGGCCGGCCCGGCGGCTGGACGCGGCGCCGTTCTGCGAGGTCCTGCTCGCCTTCGAGACCGGCGACGCCGGCGAGCCGGCCGAGCTGGGCGGGCGCCCGTTGACCAGGCTGCGCTTCCCGGAGATCCGGCCGCATGCCGCCCACCCCGTCATGATCACGGTCTGGGCGGCCGCGGACGGCGGCCTGGACGGGACGATCACGTGCCGGGGCGGCCTGCTGGACGAAGGCGACGCGGCCCGCCTGGCGCGGCTCGTCGCCGCGGCCCTGGACGACCTCGCCCGGGGCCGGACCACGCCGCTGAGACCCGGCGACCCGCCGGCGGCCGCCCCGCCACGGGCGGACGCGGCAGGCGCCGGCCTCTCGGGCGGGCCGGCGGCGGCGCTGGAGGAGCACGTCCTGGGCGTGTGGCGGGAGGTGTTGCGCCGGCCGCAGATCGGCGTGGACGACAACTTCTTCGAGGCCGGCGGCGACTCCGGCCTGCTCACCCGCGTCCAGGTACGGCTGGAGGACGAACTCGGCGCCGAGGTGCCCGTGACGGTCTTCTTCGCCTGCCCGACCGTGCGCTCCCTAGCCGCCCGCCTGGCCGCGGACGGCGTGGCGGCGGCCGTCGGAGGAGGCGGGCATGCCTGACCTGATCGCCGTCGTGGGCATGGCCTGCCGCTTCCCCGGCGCGGCGGACGTGCGGCAGTTCTGGCACAACCTGCGCACCGGCGCCGACACGATCGAGCGCCGCCCGGCCCCGCGCGGCGGCGCGGACCCGTCCGGCGAGGGGTTCGTCGCGGCGTACGGCGTCATGCCGGGGGCGGCCCTGTTCGACTGGCGCTCCTTCGGCTACAGCCGGGCCGAGGCCGCGTCCATGGATCCGCAGCAGCGGGTGTTCCTGGAGACGGCCTCGCTCGCGCTCGACGACGCCGCCCTCGACCCGGACCGCTTCGACGGCGCGATCGGCGTCTTCGGCGGCTGCGACCCTCCCCTGGTCAAGGACGGCGCTCCGGAGACCGCCTGGGACAAGGACATGCTGGCCACCCGGGTCGCCTACAAACTCGGCCTGCGCGGGCCGGCGATCACGGTGCAGTCGGCGTGCTCGACCTCGCTGCTGGCCGTGCACCTGGCGTGCCGGAGCCTGCGCGACGGCGAGTGCGACGTGGCGCTGGCCGGGGGCGTGCGCATCGGCGTCCATCCGGCGGGCGGCTACCGGCACGCCGAGGGCGACGTGCTCTCGCCCGACGGCTACTGCCGGCCCTTCGACGCCGGAGCCGGCGGCACCGTGCCCGCCGACGGCGTGGGCGTCGTGGTGCTGAGGCGGCTGGAGGACGCCCTGCGCGAGCGGCACGAGATCGTCGCCGTCGTCCGCGGGTCGGCGGTCAACAACGACGGCGCCCGCAAGGTGGGCTTCACCGCTCCGTCCGTGCAGGGGCAGCGGGACGTGACGGCGCGCGCCCTCGACGCGGCGGGCGTCGATCCGGCCGAGGTGTCCTACGTCGAGGCGCACGGCACCGGGACCCGGCTCGGCGACCCCGTCGAGGTGGCGGCCCTGACCGAGGCGTTCCGCGCGCACACCGGGCGGACCGGGTTCTGCGGCCTCGGCTCGGTCAAGGGCAACATCGGGCACACGGGCGCGGCGAGCGGCGTCGCGGGCCTCATCAAGACCGCGCTGATGCTCCGGCACGCGGAGATCGTCCCGAACGCGCACTTCGAGCGCCCCAACCCGGACCTGGGCCTGGACGGCGGCCCCTTCCACGTCGTGACGGAGCGGCGGCCGTGGCCCGGCCCCGCGCTGGCCGGGGTGAGCTCGCTCGGCATGGGCGGGACCAACGTCCACGTCGTGCTCGCCTCGCCGCCGGCGCCGACGGCGGGCACGCCCCGTCCCGGGCCGCGGGTGCTGTGCCTGTCGGCGCACAGCGGGACTTCGCTGTCCGCCTACCGCAAGGACCTCGCCGACCGGCTCGGCGCCGCGGACGCCCCCTCGTTGCCGGACGCCGCCCGCACGCTGAGCCTCGGCCGCCGCGAACTGCCCCTGCGGCGGGCGGTGGTGGCCGAGACCCCGGAGGCGGCCGTCCGCGAGCTGGCCAGGGAGACCACTCCGCTGCGGGCGCGGGACGCCGGGCGGGTCGCGCTGCTGTTCCCCGGCCAGGGCGGTCCGCGGGCCGGCGGCGCCGCCGAGGCGCTGCGCGCCTGCCTGCCGGCCGTGCGGGAGGCCGACGCGCGTGCCCGGCCCGTCCTCGCGGAGCGGCTCGGGCTCGACCCGGACGTCCTGGGCCGGGACGGCGGCGACGACACGCTCGTCCAGCAGGTGAACCTGTTCGTGCTCGGCTACGGGATCGCGCGCCAGCTCGTGGACTGGGGCCTGCGGCCGGTCGCCGCGCTGGGCTCCAGCCTGGGCGAGTACACCGCGGTGGCCGCCGCCGGGCTGTGGACGTTCGAGGACGCCCTCGTCCTGGTGGCGGAGCGCGCGACCGCGATGCGCGCCTGCCCGCCCGGCCGGATGCTGGCCGTCGATCTGCCGCTCGACCGGGTGGCGGAGGCGGTGCCCGGCTTCGGGCGGGACACCAGCCTGTCGGTGGCGGTCGAGGACGTCGGCCGCACGGTCCTGGCCGGCCCGCGCGAACGTATCGAGCGGCTGCGCGCGGAGCTGGCGGCCGCCGGAGTGGCCCACGCGCCGCTGCGTACGGGCCACGCCTTCCATTCCCCGTCCATGCGCGCGGCCGCCGACGCGCTGTCGCGGGCCGTGGCCAGGACGCCCGTGCGGGGCGGCCTCGACTTCACCGTGCTGTCCGGCCTCACCGGCGAGCCCCTGGACGCCGGGACCGCGGCCGATCCCGGCTACTGGGTGGCGCAGCTGTGCGGCACCGTCCGGATGCGCGCCTGCGTGGGCAACCTGCTGTCCGGCCCGGCCGAACTGTTCGCCGAACTGGGCGCGGGGACCGCGACGACGGCCTCCCTGCGGCGCCATCCGTTCTGGAACGCGGATCTCGCGGCCGTCGCCCTCCCCGGCCGCCACGGCACGGACCGGACCGGCGTGCTCGACGCGCTCGGCTCCCTGTGGGCCCACGGCACCCCCGTGAACTGGCCGGACGTGGACGCCTCCGACCAGGACGCCCCCGACCGGGACGCCCCCGACCGGGACGACGCCGGGGCCTGGCGGCGACGCTCGCTCCCGGCTCCGCCGTTCGACCCGGTCACGCCGGACGACGCCACCCCGCTCCCACCGCCCCCGGCCTCCCACGACCGGCCGGACGCCTCCCGCACGTCCTTGGAGGACCTGTGGCGGGACGCGCTCGGCGTGGACGCGGTCTCCCCCGAGGACGACTTCTACCGGCTGGGCGGCGAGTCCCTGGGCCTGGTCCGGCTGGCCGCCGCCGCGCGGGAGCGGCTGGGGGCCGAGATCCCGGTCGGCGTCCTCGCCGAACGCCCCACCTTCGGCCACCTGCTCGACCTCGCCGAACGCCCCAGCTCCGGGCAGCTGATCGACCTCGCCGACCGGCCCTCCCCCGGCGACGGGCCGGACGCCGGGCCCACGCTCCTCGCCCGGGGCACGTCGCCCGACCCGATCTTCCTGGTGCCGCCCGCGTCGGGCAGCTCGCTCGCCTACCGGCCGCTGGCCGGCGCCCTGACCGGCCGGACCTGCCACGCCTTCGACACCCCCGGGCTCGTCGCCGGGACCCGCCACCCCGGCACGGTCGAGGCCCTGGCCGCCGGCCACGTACGACAGCTCCGGCGGGTACGGCCGGACGGGCGGCCCGTCATCCTGCTCGGCTGGTCGATGGGGGCGGTCGTGGCCCACGAGATGGCCAGGCAACTGACCCGGGACGGCGACCCGGTCGCCCTCCTGATCTGCGTGGACGGGCATCCGCCACCAGGGCCCGGCATCCCCGTGGGCGCCCACCCCCGCCACCTGGCCGACGCGCTGACCCACCTGCGCCACCTGCGCCGTGCCCGCCGCAGCCCCGGCGGAGCCGCCACCGAGGCCGCCACCGTGACCACCACCGAGGCCACTTCCGAGGCCGACACCGAGGCCGGGCGGCGCATCGCCGGGCTCGTCGAGGCGTCCGGCGACGGGTTCGACCTCGCGGGGGTCTACCGCCGCAACCTGCGCGCGCTCCTCCTCCACCGCCCCCGCCCGGCGCCCTGCCCGGCGGTCGTCCTGCGGGCCGGCGCCTCGCCGCGCCGCTGCCGGTGGCTGGAACGGTGGCTCTCGTCCCTGTACCCGGCCGGCGTACGGGTGCGGCCGATCCCCGGCGACCACTGGAGCGTGCTGACCGACGAGGGGGCCGCCGCGATCGCCCGCGCCGTACAGGACGTCCTGCCCCCGACCACCCGAGAGGTGAGCCACCCATGAACGTGACCGTGCCCGACATGGTGTCGCGGATCGCCGCCGCCCATCCCGGCCGCGTCGCGATCGAGGACGACCGCGGCGGCCTCACGTACGGCGAGCTGCTCAGGCGCGCCGTCAGCGGCGCCGCGGCCCTGGACCGGGCGGGACCGCCGGGCGCGCCGGTCTGCGTGCGCCTGCCGCGCGGGCGCGACTTCGTGGTCGCCGCGCTGGCGGCCATGTTGTCCGGCCGCCCGTACGCGCCCATGGACGCGGCGCTCCCCCGGCGGCGGCAACAGGCCCTCCTCGACCAGATGGGGCCGGGCACGATCCTGGTGTCCGGCCGCTCCGGCCGCACGCCCGGTGAGCTCGACCGGGGCGGGACGGAGTTCCGGCGGGCCCCGGCCCTGGCCGCCTACATCGTGCACACCTCGGGGACCACCGGGACGCCCAAGGGGGTCCTGGTCGGCCACGAGAGCCTGGCCAACCTGGTCTCCTGGCACCACCGCACCTACCGGACGGGCCCGCACACCCGTCAGCTGCACACCGCCGGCCTGGGGTTCGACGCGGCCGTATGGGAGATCTGGCCCTGTCTGTGCGCCGGAGGCACGCTCGTGGTGGCTCCCGACGAGGTGCGGGTCTCGCCCGTGGAGCTGGTCGAGTTCGGCCGCGAGCGGGCGATCGACATCCTGTTCGCCCCCACCCCGCTCGCCGAGATGATCGTCGAACTGGACGCCGACGACGACATCCCCTGGCGCACGATGCTCACCGGCGGTGACGCGCTGCGCCTGCGCCGGCTCCCCCGGGGCTGGAACCTGGTCAACCACTACGGGCCCGCCGAGGCGACCGTCTGCGCCACCTGGCACCCCGTCGGACGGGTGCCGGACTCGGGTCTGCCGCCCATCGGCCGGCCGATCGACGGCGCCCGCGTCGTCCTGGTGGACCCGCGGGGGCGGCCCGTGCCGGCCGGGAGCACCGGGGAGGTCCACATCGGCGGCACGGTGCTCGCGCTCGGCTACCATCGCAGGCCCGAGGAGACCGCCCGCCGCTTCGTCACCCTGCCCGGCCTGCCCGGCCGCTGGTACCGGACGGGCGACCTGGCCGCCGCGAACGCCCGCGGCGAGCTGGAGTTCCAGGGGCGGATGGACGACGGTCAGCTCCAGGTGCGCGGGGTGCGCGTCGAGGCCGCCGAGATCGAGGCCGCGCTGCTGCGCCATCCGCGCGTCCGCCAGGCGGCCGTCGCCACCGTCGGCGACACGCGGGCCCTCGGCGCGCTCGTCGTGGTGTCCGGGCCGTGCCCCACCGTGGGGGAACTGCGGCGTTTCATGTCGGCGGACCTGCCGGAGAGCGCCATCCCCACCCGGGTCGTGCCCGGTCCGGGGATCCCGTTGACGCCCAACGGCAAGATCGACCGGCCCGGAGTACGGCGCCGGCTGGCGCAGGAGCAGAAGAGGAGCGGGCGATGACCATCCCCCTGACCGGCATGGTGGAGATCTGGCGTGAGGTCCTCATGGTGGACGACGTCGGCCCCCGGTCCGACTTCTTCGACCTCGGCGGCCACTCGCTGGCGGCCACCCGCATCGTCCAGCGGGTCGAGGAGGTGTGCGGCGTCCGTCTTCCGGTGTCCGCCGTCCAGGACCATCCGACGCCCGAGGCCCTGACCGCCCTCGTCGCCGGCCCGCGGGGTACGGGCCGGGGTCGGTGATGCGGGCGGGCAGGGCCTGGTGCCGGGCCGCCGGAACGTCAGCCGGCCGACACCGCTCGCCAGAAGTACCCCATGACGTCGCGCATCACGTCGCTGAGGCGCAGCGCCTCGTCCGGGTCGTCGCCGGCGTCCAGACCGGCCTGGATGAAGGCGACGGCCGACGCGCTCAGCCCCTCCGGCTCGCTGCCGTAGAAGGCCACCGCCTCCTCGGGCGCCCCGATGCCGGAGCTACGCAACCAGGCCCCCAGCTCGTCGGAGGTGGAGAAGTACGAGCGGACGTCCACCAGTGAGGCGGCGCCCAGACCGGCCCGGTTCGCGTTGAGCGCGAGCCAGCTCAGGTAGGAGCCATAGGCGTAGGCGGTGAAGCCCTCCGTCCGGCCGTCGGCTCCGGTGCGCGGTTCGATGGGCAGGACGCGCGCGCAGTCCAGGAGTTTCGTCCGGGCGCGCGACGCCATTTCCTGCAGGCGCAGGCAGTACACGTCCTCCGGCTTGCCGGTGAACCTGGACGCGGCCAGCGCGTAGGCGGCGAGTTCGGTGCGGTTCAGCCGCACCTCGAATTCCAGCAGCCGCCGCAGATCCGCCGGCGTGAACCGGTTCGCGCGCAATTTCGCGACGATCGGATTGTCGATCGGGCTTTCCGCCGTCCGCCGGTCGATCTCCTGCACGAGGGAGACGGCGTCGAGCCTGCGGTCGGTCTTCATATCGTTTTCTCCTTGTCTGGTCCGGCTATTTGGTGGATCGATTGAGAATGGCCAGCATTTGCCTTTCCAACGCGGGCGAGGGGGACAGTCCGATCTCTTTCGCGAAGGACACGCGGGCGAGCTGGTAGATCCCGAGCGCGTCGGCGGGACGGCCCGCGCGATGCAGCGCGACCATCAGCTGGGAATAGAGCCGTTCTTCGAGGGGGTTCTGCAGCACCAGCGCCTCCAGCTGGGGGATGATCTCGACGTGCCGGCCCAGGTCGAGGTTGATCTCTATGAGGCTGGCGGTGGTCAGCATCCGCCGGCTCTCCAGGAGCTGCGCGGCCTGGTCCCTGATCGGGCCGCGCGGCACGTCCTGCAGCGCCGGGCCGCGCCACAGCGCCAGCGCCTCGCGGAGGAGGGCGACGGCCTTGTCCGGCTCGGCCGACTTCAGCGTGTTCGCCGCCGCGTCGAGCGCTTCGAAGCGCACGGCGTCGATCGCGTCGGCCGGAACCTGGAGGCAGTATCCGGGATAGCGGGTCTGCAGGGATATCGGCAGGCCGTGGCGTTCCCGCCAGCGCATGATGGACGTCCGCAACCGGGACGCGTGCGCGTGCAGCGCGTTCGCCGCCTGCCTGGGCGGGTCGTCCCGCCACAACTCGGCGACCAGGTCCTCGACCGGGACGACGTCGCCGTGCCGGAGCAGCAGCACGGCGAACAACGAGCGTTTTTTCGGGCCGGCTATCTGAATCCGGTCTTCATCGACCCTGACTTCCAATGGGCCCAGAATGTCAAATGAGATCATCATCGCCCGCATCGATTGTGCCGCGCCCGGCAACTGTAAATGTTAACTTATCCACGGGAACCGCGCGGAGAATGTGTTTCCTGGGATGCTGCTGTGCTTTGATGTAGGTAGCCGGTTTCGCGCAGCCATCCGATATAGAGGTCGAGCAGTCCGGCGTCCACCGGCGGGCAGGCGGCCGGCACGTCCGGGGCCGCCTCGGCCAGGTTCGTGAGATCCGGCTCGGGCAGGGCGCCGGCGAGCTGCCGGGCCGCCACGGAGCCGGCCGCGGCCTCCTCGCCGGTGAGCAGCGTGAGGTACCCGGCCAGCGGCGCGGCCGGGTCGGCGGCGCAGAGCCGCTCCATCTCCCGCACCCAGTCGTCCCTGGAGGTGACCCGGACGGGATAGCCCTGCCGGCGCAGCCGCTCGACCAGCAGGGGCAGGGCGGCGGGGCGCGGGTTCGCCAGATGGTAGACGCGGCCACGGGCGGGCGCCCCGGCCAGCAGCGCCACGACGGCCTCGGCCACGTAGTCCACGGGGACGAAGTCCAGCCGGAGCGGCACGTCCGGCGCGAGCCCGGTCTCGGCGATCGCCTTGATCACGGCGGCCATCATGGTGCCGGTGTTCCACACGCCCCGGTCCCGGCTGCCGGTGATCTCGTACGGCCGGTAGAGCGCGACCGGCAGCCCGCGCCCCGCGGCCTCGCCCAGCAGGGCCTCGGCCACCCATTTGGTCTCCGCGTACCCCTGCCGCAGCCGTTCCGGACGCGGCAGCGGATCGTCCTCGCGCACCCGCCCGCCGGCGGGCGGCCCGTCCGCGGCGGCGAGCACGTCCACCGTGGACACGTGGTGGAAGGGGCGCGCCCGCCCGCCGTGGGCGGCCAGGCGGACGAGCGAGCGCACGCCGCCGACGTTGACGTCCTGGAGGCGGGAGTAGGGATAGACGAAGTTCACCCTGGCGGCGGCGTTCAGGACGACGTCCGTGCGGCCGGCGAGCCCGTCCAGCTCCGCCGCCGTCAGCCCCAGGCCGGGCCGGGCGAGGTCGCCGGGCACCGCGGTCACCCTCGTGCCGAGGTCCGCCGCCGGCAGGCCGTACCTGCGCAGGGCCGCGCCGATCCGGCGGATCCCGTCCGGGCCGTCCGCCGCCCGCACGAGGCACGACAGGCGCAGGTCCGTGACGTCGAGCAGCCGCCGGACCAGGAAGGCGCCCAGGAATCCGGTCGCGCCGGTGACCAGGATCTCCCGAGGGGGCGCCGGGTCGGCCGGGCCGAAGCGGAGGCCGGGGTCGAGCCGGGCCTCCGCGGCGAGGTCCACGGCCGGCTCGCTCTCCGTGCCGTCGTCCGCGCCCTTGCGCAGGGCGGCGATCCGGGTGGCGAACGCCGCCAGCGACGCGGAGTCCAAGAGCGCGCGCACCAGCGCGGGGCCGGGCAGGCCGCCCATGCCGGGACGGGCACGCAGCGCGGTGACGATCTGGACGGCCTGCAACGACGTGCCGCCGAGCTCGTAGAAGTCGTCGGCGCGGGACTCCACCGGCGTCCCGAGTACGGCCGCCCACACGTCGGCCGCGCACCGCTCGACCTCGCCCCGCGGCGGGTCGGCAGGCGCGGCCGGCGACTGGTCGCCGGCCCCGGCCAGAGCGCGCGTGTCCACCTTGCCGCTGCTGTTCAACGGCAGCTCGTCGGCGACCGCCACCCGGCCGGGGACCATGAACGCGGGCAACCGGTCTCGCAGGAACGCCCGCACCCGCAGCGCGAAGGACCGCCGGTCCGCCGGCCGCCGCGGCACCGCCCACGCCACCAGCGCCCGGTCGCCCCGCCCGGACTCCCGGACGGCCACGGCGGCCTCGCGCACCTCCGGATGGGCCGCCAGCTCCGACTCGACCTCGCCGATCTCCACCCGGTAGCCGCTGACCTTGACCTGCCGGTCCAGCCGGCCCAGGAAGTCCAGCACGCCGTCCGGCCGCCAGGCCGCCCGGTCGCCGGTCCGGTACATGCGCGCGTCCCCGCCGAGGAACGGGTCGGGCAGGAACCGTTCGGCCGTGCGTTCCTCGTCGCCCACGTAGCCGAGCGCCACGCCGTCGCCGCCGACGTACAGCTCCCCCTCCTCCTCGGGCTCGCAGGGGCTGCCGTCCTCGCGCAGCACGTAGCAGGTGGAGTTGGCGATCGGCCGTCCGATGGGCACGCGTTCGGCGTCCGGCGGCAGCCCGGTCACCTCGTGGGCGGTGGAGAACGTGCCGTTCTCCGTGGGGCCGTAGCCGTTGACCAGGTGCTCGGGCGGGCCGGCGGCCAGGACGCCGCGCACGCAGTCGGGGTTCAGCACGTCCCCGCCCGCCACCAGGTAGCGCAGCGAGGAGAACATGCCGGGGTCGGCGAAGCCGAGCTGGTGGAACAGGCCCGCGCTGAGCCACAGCACGGTCGCGCCGCGCTCGCGCAGCTCGCGGGCCAGGTCCGGCGGCGACAACAGCGCCTCGGGCTCGGGCACGACCAGGTGCGAGCCGTTCAGGTGCGCCCCGAAGATCTCGAAGCAGGACACGTCGAACGTCGGGTTCGTGGTGGCCAGGACGACGTCGTCGGGGCCGAACGCGGCGCAGTCGGTGCCCGTCGCCAGCCGGACGGGCCCGCGATGCGGTTCGGCGACCGCCTTCGGGACGCCGGTGGATCCGGAGGTGAAGATGACGTAGGCCGGATCGGTCGCCGAGGCCACCTGCGGCGGCAGCGGCCCCGCCTCGGGCACCGGCCCGTCCAGCAGCAGCACGTGCCGCGCGTCGGGCAACGGACGCCGGTGGGCGCGCGTCACGACGTGCTCGACGCCCAGCCGCCGGGTCAGCTCGCGCAGCCGGGCCGCCGGGTCCCCGGGGTCGAGCGGGACGTACGCGCCGCCCGCCTTGAGCACGGCCCAGATCCCCACGACGGCCTCGGCCGACCGTTCCACGGGCAGGGCCACGGGCGTCCCCGCCCGCACGCCCTGCCGCCGCAGCACCCTGGCCAGCGCGTCCGCGCGGCCGGCCAGCTCCCGGTAGGTCAGCGTGCGGCCGCCGCCGGTCAGCGCGGGGGCGTCCGGGGTCCGGGCGGCCTGGGCGTCGAACAGCTCGGGCAGCGTCGCGTCACGCGGGTAGGGCCGCGCGGTGTCGTTCCATTCCTTCAGGCTCATGTGGGGTCCTCTCCAGCTCAGCCGGTGTGCGCGGCTGCCTTCCAGAAGCTGCCGATGTGCTCCTCCAGCTGCCGGGCGCGGGTGATCGCGGTGGCCTTGTCCTCGCCGTTGCGCAGGCCGTGCTCGACGACCTCCAGCGCCCGCCGTTCCAGCTCGTCGGACTGGCCGCCCTCGTAGTAGTCGACGAACTCCTGCGGCACGTCCAGCCCCTGCTTGCGCACCGCTTCGAGCAGGGCCTGGCAGCCGGGGAAGTAGACCGTCATGTCCGTGTGGAGGGCCAGCGCGTTGTCGGCCTGGCCGCCGTGCAGGGCCAGCCACGAGACCCAGCCGTTGAACGCCTGCGCGTCGGGCCCGGACGGCCACCGCCCCGCCGCGTCCGGGTCCATGCCGAGGGGGCGGACGCAGGCCAGCAGCTTGGGGTGCGCGTCGTGCACCAGGCGGGCGACGTCCAGGTAGAGGCCGACGACGGGACTGTCGGAGAAGCGGGCGATCACGGTGCCGTACGCGGCCAGCTCGGCGATGTGGCACTGCAGCTCGATCCCCACGAGCCGGCGCAGGTGCTCCAGGGTGAGCCCGCCGACCTCGGCCAGGTCCAGCAGGCGGTTGCCGACCGGAGAGCGGTCGCGCAGCCGTTGGAGCTCGGTGACGGCGGAGGTGGCCAGGGTGAGCTCTGCGGTGGCGGTCATGGTGAAGCCTTTCTCTTGTGCGAACCTGTCTGCGTTCCCCGAGGCCGTGACAAGGGCCTGACGCGGACCTGACATCCGGCTGCCGTGCCGCGCGGCCCTAATCGAGCAGGGTGCGGACGATCAGCTCGGCGGCGAGGTCCTGCGCGCCGGCCCGGCGCAGGCGCGCCATCGTCCCCCGGAGCTGCGCGCCGTCCTCGCAGGCCACCCGTACGGTCAGGTCGAAGTCACCGACGACCACGTGCGCGCCGACCACGCCGCTCATCTCGCGCAACCGTCGCTCGTAGTCGCGCGTCGTCACCCCGGGGGCCAGGCGGACGTGCACGTCGGCCCGGACCGGGGCGGTCATGCCGGGCTCCTGCCGTGGCGTCCGGGCCGTCGCCCTCACGTGCGGGCCGCCGCCGTCCAGAGCAGGGCCATGTACCTGTCGCACAGCCGGGCCGCGCGCAGGGCCTCTCCGGGGTCGTCCCCCCGGGCCAGGCCGTCGTCCACGACCGCCGCGGCGTCCTCGGTCAGCAGGGGGTCGGGGCTGTTGCCGTAGTAGGCCGTGAACTCCCCGGGCACCGTCACGCCGTGCTCGTCCAGCAGCCGCACCAGCTCGACGGCGCCGCCGTAGTAGACGCCGTCCGGGGCCGAGTACAGCGACAGGGCCATGGCCGCCTGGCTGCCGTGCAGGGCCAGCCAGGAGACGTACCCGCAGAAGGCGTGCGCGGCCAGGTCGTCGCCGAGGTCCGGCGGCTCGCCCAGGCGCTCGGCCACGACGGCGAGCGCGGCACGCGCCTCGTCCACCAGCCCGGCCACCTTGAGCAGGAAAGCGGCGGCCGGCGGGTGCGGGAACTGGGTGAGCAGCTCGCCGTAGGCCACGAGCTCGGCGTGGTGGTAGGCGCGCTCGATCGCGACGAGGCGGCGCAGGTGGCCGACGGTGACCCGGCCGTCGGCCGCCAGGGCGAGCAGCGGGTTGGGCGGCGGCGACTGCGCCCGGGCCCGCGCCAGCTCCTTGATCAGCGTCTCGGCGGTCATTCCGCGGCTCCTTCCGCCGGGTTTCTGAGGCCGCCCTTGTCGAGGAACTCGTGCGCCTGGGTCATCGTGGCCTGGCCGCTGTGGAAGAGGTTGTTGACCAGGGCGTGCCGGGCGCCGCCCGTCGTGAGCCCCTCGTACAGGTGCTCGACGGCGCCGGCGCCGCCCGAGGCGATGACCGGGACGTCCACCGCCGAGGCGATGGCCGGCGTCATCTCCAGGTCGTAGCCCTTGCCGGTGCCCTCCTGGTCGAGGCTGTTGGCCAGCAGGCGGCCGGCGCCCAGGTCGGCCAGCATCTTCGCCCAGACGACGGCGTCCAGGTCGGTCTCCTGCTCGCCGCCGCGGATGGCGACGTTCCAGCGGCCGTCGCCGGCGCGGGCGACGTTCATGACGCCCACCACGCGGCCGGATCCGTGCCGCTGCACGAGCGTGTGCAGGACCGAGGGGTGCTCCACCGAGGTGGTGCTCAGGCCGATCGCCGCCGCGCCCGCCGCCAGCAGGGACTCGGCCGCCTCGATCGAGGGCATGTAGCCGTTGTCCACGGTGACCCAGAACGTGCCGCCCGTCCCGCTCAGCGCCTGGATCAGGGGCAGGAACGTCTCGTGCTCCGTCCACGGCTCCTGCACGTCCACGAAGATCGGCCCGGCGCCGTCGCGCAGGTAGACCGAGGCGATCTCGACGGCGTCTGCGGGGTCGGCCAGGCCGGGGATGCCCGAGGGGGGCGTCGCCCTGCCGCCGGCCACGTCGATGCACGGGATGATGAGGTCGTTCATGATGTCCTTTCCGTCATTCGGGTTGGGGGTCGCCGGCCGGCCTCTGGGCGGGGACGTCCGGTCGTCGTTCGGTGAGCAGCACCTTTCCCGCGCCGCCGGTCCTGGCGCTGTGCCGCACCGCCGCCCTGACCTCGGGCAGCGCGTACCGGCCGGCCACGTCCACGCCGGGCCAGCCGTCCGCGACGTCCGCGACCACCTCCTCGGTGAGGCGGGCGCGGTCGTGCGGCTCCAGCGCGGCGAGCCGTTCGGGCAGCCAGAACCCGCGCACGGTGAGTGAGGAGAAGATGACCTGGCGGGACGGCAGCGGGATCGGCTCGCCGGACAGCGCCCCGAACACGACCAGCCGGCCGCCGGGACGCAGGCAGTCCAGCAGGCCCCGCCCCACCTGGCCGCCGACCGAGTCGATCGCGGCGGCCGCCCCGCCCGACGTGACGGCCAGCACCCGGTCCACCCACGGGCCGGCGGAGACGTCGATCACCTCGTCCGCCCCCAGCAGGCGCAGCGGCGTCACCTGTTCCGGCCGCCTGACCAGGTGCAGGCACCGGATCCGGCGTCTGGCCGCGCAGGCCAGGACCATCCGGCAGACGGCCGACGCGCCCGCCGACAGCAGCAGCCACCCGCCGGGCGGCACGTCGAGCTGGTCCACCAGCAGGCGCGCCGCGAACGGGTTCACCGTGAGCTGGCAGGCGACCTCGTCGGGCATGGCGTCCGGGACCGGGATCAGCTCGGCGGGCGCGGCGCTGACGTAGTCCTGCCAGGTGCCGGTGGCGGCCACGGCGACCCGCGCGCCCTCGCGGTACGTGCCCGCCCGGTCGGCCCGCTCCACCACGCCCACGCCCTCGAAGCCCGCCGGTGCGGGGAACGTCGCCTCGCGTCCGTACTCCCCTCGCACGTACATGAGGTCGGAGGGGTTGATCGGCCGGGTGGTCATCCGTACGAGCAGGTCGTCCGGCCCTTTGACGGGGACGGGCACGTCGTCCACGGACAGGACGGCGGCGGGGTCACCGTGATGACGGAACCGCACGGCGCGCATGGCATACCTCCTTGCCTCGGTCGGATGTGTCTCGGTTGGACCTGTCCCGTTCAGGCGGACAGGAGCTGCGCCAGGCGCGGCGAGCGCGGCGCGAGCCTGCGGGCGACGGCGACCGCCGACCGCACGGCCGACTCCTGGCTGGAGACCCACGTGGTGTACTGGCCGGCGAGGTGCAGCCCACCCCGCCCCTGCAGCGCGTCGAGGCGGCGCTGGGCCCGGACCGCCGCGGGCGTGATGAGCAGATGCCGGTAGTCCTCCCGCAGGATCACCTGCCTCGGCAGGCGGTCGCGGTGGGTGAGCTGGCTCTTGAAGACCTCGACGCCCCTGGACGGGCCGAACCAGTCGGTGCTCTCGCTCCAGCCGTCGTGCACCTCGAAGGCGCTGGTCGACCAGTGGGCGCGGCTCTCCGGCAGGTACGCGGGGTCCAGGTGCAGCGCGTACGTCGTGTCCACCGGCTCGAAGCCGGCCAGGACGTCACGGACCTCCCGGGTGCCCGCCAGCGGCCCGAGCAGCCGCACCGCCTCCCACGGCGGCACCGCGAGGACCAGCTCGTCCACGACGTGCCGCTCGCCGGCGGTGTCGAGGAGCTCGTAGCGCCCGTCCGCGCGGCGGACCTGCCGCACCCCGGCCGCGGTCCTGATCCTGGCGGCGGGGGCCCGCGCGGCCAGGGCCCAGGCCGTGCTCTCCAGCCCCGGGAGGAGCTGCTGCCATCTCGGCTCGCCCGCGGTGTTGACGTAGAAGGCGACGGCGGCGCGGGCCGAGAGGGTCATGGCCTGTTCGAGGCTGCAGCAGAACAGGAAGGCCGGGCGGGCGTACAGCACGTCCCGTTTGATCTCCTGGCTCACCGGCAGGGGCTCGACCAGGTCGGCCAGCGGTCGTTCCCAGCTGACGTCCTCCTTGTCCCATTCGGTGGCCCGCTGGAGGAAGGCCCCGACCGCCTGCCAGGCCGCCCCGAGCCGCTCGTCCCGGGGCCAGGACGGCTCCGGGGTGTGCGGGCTGACCAGCAGCGGCTCCCGGCGTCCCGCCTTCAGGACGGTGAGCGAGGCCGGCAGGTCCACGAACTGCTCGTCGCCGTACCCCAGCAGCTCCAGCAGCCTGCGATGCGTGGGGAACAGGTCCGGCGAGATGTCCTGGGCGCCGAGGTCGAGTGTCGCCTCGCCGCCGTCGGCACGGACGCGGACCGATCGCATCGTGCCGCCGACGCGGTCGCGGGATTCGAGCACCACGGTCTCGCAACTGTCGGCCAGGAGCCAGGCCAGGGTGAGCCCCGACAGACCGGCTCCGACGATTCCGACGCGCATGTCATTTCACCTTGAGAAAGCTAGAGGGGACGTGCTTCCGGTAGCGCGCCATTACCCGTCGCCCTGGAGATCGCACGGCGACTTTCAAGGGAATCGCCAGGCGTACGGCGGATGTCAGCGCGAATTCAGGGCCACGTCAGGAATGCGTGGCAGCGAATTGTCCGGCAATGCCTGCGCGATGAAGGAGGAATTTCCATGAACGGGCCGTCGAACAGGGCTCCCGTGGTGGTCGGCGCCGACGTTTCCGCGCCTTCGTCCGTCGCCCTGGAATGGGCGGCGGAGGACTCGATCCGCCGGAAAAGGCCGTTGCGGATCGTGCATGCCATGGATTTGGCCGGATATTTCGCGGGGCCTCCGGCGGCCAAGGCGTTCGCCGCTCCGATGATCGTCGAATCGGCGCACGAGATCGCCGTGGGCGTCGCCGCCGACGCGCTGGCCCGTGTCCGCGGCAGGCTGCGGCACCCGGCGGTGACGGCGCACGTCGCGCCCGGTGCGCCGGCGGCCGTCCTGCGCGACGCCGGGCGGGACGCCGTCGAGATCGTGATCGGCCACCGTCCCCGCAACGAGGTGATCGACCTGCTGTTCGGCTCGGTCGCCCTCGCGCTGGCCGCCAGGGCCGACGCGCCGGTGGTCGTGGCCAAGCGCGCGACGGCACGTCCGTACGACGACGTCGTCGTGTTCCTGGAGCCCGGGCCCGCGCCGGACGCCCTCCTCGGCTACGCCTTCCGTACCGCGTCCGCGCACGGCGTCCGGCTGCGCGTCCTGCGCGCCGGCTCGGCCGCCGGGCCTGCGCTGGGCAGGTGGCGGCGGCTGCATCCGGAGGTCCGGGTGCACGAGCAGCGCTGCGACGGGGACGCCCGCTCCGCCCTCCTGGCGGCCTCGGTCGCGGCCCGCCTGCTGGTGGTGGAGTTCCGGCGTCCGGCGGGGGTCCTGGCGTGGCGGCGGCCGTGGGGGCTGGCCCGGCTGATCCGGCGCTCGGCGTGCCCGGTGGCGATCGTCCCCACCCCGGCGGACGCCGGACGGCTCGCGCCCTGAACGGCGGTTCGTGGCGCGGCGGCCGTTGTTCATGCCCAGCCGAGTCCGTGGCGGGCCAGGCGGTCG
This sequence comes from Nonomuraea sp. NPDC001636, assembly GCF_040298265.1. NCBI lineage: Bacteria > Bacillati > Actinomycetota > Actinomycetes > Streptosporangiales > Streptosporangiaceae > Nonomuraea > Nonomuraea sp. NPDC001636. The sequence continues at coordinate 116,640 of NZ_JBEOZT010000008.1, read as the reverse complement.
AGCGCCTCGTCGAGGATCGGCCGTGGGTGGCCGAGGAACAGCCGCACGTGGGCGTGGCCGTCGCCGGGAGGGCCAGGGGTGACCATGCTGCCCGTGCCCGGCAGGACGCCTGCCCGGTCGAGGCAGAGCCGGCGATAGCCCTCTTCGCCGCCGGTCTCGTCCACGTACCGGGGCGGGACGCGCAGGCGCAGATAGGACGTGCATTCGCCCGCGTGGCAGGCGTGCCGGGGGAAGCCGAGCTCGGCGGTCAGGCGGGCGGCGGCGTGCCGGCGGGCGGCGGCGTAGTGGGCTCGCATGGCCCGCAGGTAGATCTCGCAGGCGGGGTCGCGCAGCCAGCGGGCCATGGCGGCCTGGAGGGGCAGGCCGCTGCCGTAGGAGTGATGGTGCTGCTGCGCCGCCAGGGCCGCCAGCGTCCCCGGATGAGCGGTGAGAGCGCCGACGCCCCAGCCGTTGCAGTGGAACTGCTTGCCGAGCGTGCGGACGGCGAGCCAGGGCGTCGCGCCCCGCGGATGCCGCCCGATCTCCGCCAGCAGGATCTTCAGCGTGTTGGTGGGCCGGACGTCCGGGTCGTGGACGGCGTAGTAGGCGTCGTCGACGAGGACGGCGGCACGGTGGTCCAGGGCCGTGGCGATCATGGCCTGGACGGTTCGCGCGTCCCAGTTCGCGGCGGTGGGGTTGTGCTGGGCGTTGAGCACCAACAGCGGGCGGCCGGTCGCCGCCGCTCGTTCCAACTCCGTCGCCACCTGGTCAAGGACGGGCTGGTGGCCTTGCGCGGCATCGACCGCGTAGTACCGGACCCGGCACCCGAGCGGCGCGAAGACCCCCGGGTAGTCCCATCCGGGCGCCGGGACGAGCACGGTGGGCGGCGCCGCGCCGTCGCGTACGAGCAGCCGGCCGAAGTCGAACATGGCCGCCCGGGTGCCGTCCTGGCTGACCGCCACCTCGTAGTCGGCCGGGCCTGACGGGCGCGGCAACCGGTGCGTGGTGGCGATGTGCTCGGTGAGCGCGCGTCGCAGGTCGGGCAGCCCGTACGGCGAGAGCGTGTAACCGTGGCTCAGCTCGGGCAGCCCCCGCGACAGGGCGGCCACGAGGCCGGGAGCCGCCTGTGTCCAGGTCTCCCCCAGGCTGAGATAGATGAGGCCGTCCGGATCGCCGCCCGAGCTCCGGTAATGCTCGATGAGCCGGGCGTCGCCCAGCGGGTTGGCCAGCCGGCCGCTGTCTAGGACGTCATGTAACGCGTGCATCGTGTCTCCCGCCGTACACCTCGGATGTCGCCGCGACCCGTCGCCGCAGCGCCGCCAGTTCCTCTTCGCGCAGGACGATGCCGAAGGCGTTCAGCACGTCGGGCAGGCCGTCGGAATCCACCGAGCTCTCCTCGGCGTGCTCCGCGGTCACTCGCGTCAGCGTGTGACCGCGGAGCTTCAGCCGGGTGGTGCCGGACAGCCGCTGGAGGTACAACTCCCGCTTGAGCATCGAGCGGGGATGCGTGCTGAGGTAGTGGTGCGCGACGGCGAAGTCGACCGGCGGGCGGGCCTCCAGGCTCAGCAGGTACAGGCATTCCCACTCCCCGTTCCGGTTCACCTCCACACGACACTGGTGGTCCTGGTGGGTCCGGACGCGGAACGCGCGCGAGCCCTGTGCGGTCACCTCGCCCGGCCGCAGCGGCAGCGGGTCGAGGAAGCCCTCCTCGCCGAATCCCACGTCGCACAGCCAGGCGTCGCCGTCGGCCAGGACCCGCAGGGCCATGTGCGTGCGGGGGCGCGGGCCCCGGCCGCCGAGGATGACCCGGGCCGCCAGGCGGTCCACACGGAAGCCGAGGCGTTCCAGGACGCAGCCGAAGAGCAGGTTGTGCTCGTGGCAGCAGCCGCCGCGCGGCCGCCGGCACATCTTGTCCACGATGTCGGGCACGTACAGGCTCGGCGTGCGGTCGAGGAGCAGGTCGAGGTTGTCGAACGGCAGCGTGGTGGCATGGGCCCGGTGCAACCGGGTCAGCAGGGACAGTCCGGCGGTGCCGGGCAGCGTGCCGGGGCTCACGCGGGCCAGATAGGCGGGCAGGTCGAGCGTGTCGGTGTCCCACAAGTCGGACACGGCTCCTCCTCAAGGGTCGTGGTGGGCGGGGCCGCCGGCCGGGTCGGCGGAGGAACGCCAGGTCCGGGCGCATCGCGCGGCCAGTGCGAGCAGAAATCTGTCGGTATGGGGCGGGGTGTCGAGGAGCAGCCCGACGGGCAGCCCTTCGGGGGTCGTACCGGCGGGCAGGCTGATCGACGGCCAGCCCACGACCGCTGCGAAGGCGGTGTTGCGGATGTAGGAGAGGAAGACCGGCTCGGGCCGGCCGAGCACGCTGACCTCGGCGCCGACGTCCGCGGGCGCGGCGGGCAGGATGGTCGTGGGCGACAGGAAGGCGTCGGCCCGATGCTCGCGCAGCAGGCCGACGGCGGCGCCGGCGAGGTCGTCCTGAACGCGCAGCGCGTGCCGGTAGCGCTCGTCGGGGACCACTGGGCCGTGCAGCAGTGGAGCGAGCACGTCGGCCACGTCCGGGCTGGCGATCCGGCGGATCAGTTCGCCGGGGTCGCGGCAGGTCTCGCACCGGGCCAGGTAGCAGGCCAGCTCGTGCCAGGTCTCGTGCAGCGGCACCGGCAGTGCCGCCTCGCCCAGCAGGTCGGCCGGGCCGGGCAGGTCGACCTGCACGAGGTCGGCTCCGGCGCACCGCAGCTCCCGCAGGCGGCCGGCGGCCACGGCGGCCACCCGGGGGTCCAGCCCCGTCCAGGCCGGCCGTGGCAGCAGGAGCCGGAGCCGCCCGTCAGGCCGGGGCGACGGTGCCCGCGGGTCCGCGTACCGCTCTGCCGGGTCCGCGGCCAGGAGGCCGTCGAGGAAGGCGACGTCCGCCAGGTCTGTGGCGATGACTCCGACGGTGTCCCGGGTCCGGGAGATGCGCAGGACTCCGGCGGCCGGATAGCGACCGGTGGTCGGACGCATGCCGACCAGGCCGCAGAGCGCCGCCGGGATGCGGACCGAGCCGCCGGTGTCCGTGCCGAGTCCCGCCGGGGCGAGCCCGGCGGCGACGGCCGCGGCCGTTCCCGAGCTGCTGCCGCCGCAGATGTGGCCGGGGACGACCGGGTTGCCCACGGTGCCGAAGGCGGCGTTCTGGCCGGTGACGCCGTAGGCGAGCTCGTGCATGCCGGTCTTGCCCAGGGCCAGGGCACCGGCACCGGCCAGACGCCGCCAGACCTCCGCCGAACGGCCGGGCCGATGATGCCTCAGAGCCGGAGTACCGGCGGTGGTGGGCAGGGGGGCGACGTCGATGTTGTCCTTGACGGCGAGCGGGACGCCGTGCAGGGGACGGCGGGCGGGATCCGCGCGATCGGCGGCCCGCGCCGCGGTCAGCAGGCGGTCGGCGTCCAGGGTGACGAAGGCGTTGCACGAGGCGTGCTCGGCACACCGGTCCAGAACGTCGCGTGCGTGTTCCTCGCAGCTCACACGGCCCTCGCGCAGCAGTCGCGCGGTCAGCGTGAGCGAGCGGGCGGGCCGGCTCATGGCATCGCCGGAGCAGGCGCCAGGAGATCCGGATGGCGCTCGGCCAGGTAGGGGCGCAACGTGTCGAGGGCGTGGGCGAAGGCGGCGGCGAAGGCGGTCACGTCCGCGTCGTCCATCGGCAGGCTCAGGCACAACAGGCCGTGCCGGGCGGTGAGGAATCCCTGGTTGAGCAGGTGCAGGTGGAGCAGGGCACGCAGGTCCTCCCGTCCGTGCCGCAGGGCGGCCGTCGCGGCGGCATCACGGGGCCGGTCGGCGCCGAAGTGGAAGTAGCCGAGCGAGCCCGCTCCCATGGCGTGGCCCGCGATGCCGCGCTCACGGGCGGCATCGTCCAGCAGGGCACGCAGCCGTCCGCCCATGGCGTTGAGCCGGTCGATGTCGTCGGGGCCGAAATGGTCGAGCGCGGCGATGCCGGCGGCCAGCGAGAGGTTGTTGGCCCCGAACGCGCTCGCGTGGTAGACGGGGTCCGGCCCGGACGGGTCGAAGATCGCCATGACGTCGGCCCGGCCGCCGAACACGCCGATCGGCAGCCCACCGCCGATGATCTTGCTGAAGGTGGTGAGGTCGGGCCGCAGGTCGTGGCGGACCTGCCACGGGCCGATGCGGAAGGTGGCGCACTCGTCCAGGATGAGCAGCGCGCCCTCCTGTTCGGTGGCCGTCCGCAGGCCCTCCAGGTATCCGGGCTCGGCGGGCACCCCGCCGCCCACGCCGAGCATCGGCTCGACCAGCACGCCCGCCACCTCACCGCGGCATTCGCGCAGCACCCTGCGCACGGCGTCGAGGTCGTTGAACGGAACGGTCACCACGCACTCCAGCACCGCGCGCGGCACGCCTTGGGCCAGGCGGGCGTCGGGCAGGCCGGGCAGCCGCTGCGGGAACCGCGGACCGGAGGTGATGAAGGCGCTGACATGGCCCCAGTCGTGGGTGCCGTGGTAGCCGCCGTCGATCTTGACGATGAGGTCGCGGCCGGTGAAGGCGCGTGCCGTGCGGATGGCCCACATCGTCGCCTCCGTGCCGGAGTTGCAGTAACGCAGGCGTTCCAGCGCGGGGACCCGGGCGCACAGCCGCTCGGCGTGCCGGATCTGCAGCAGACTGGGGCCGCCGGGCGCGGTGCCCCGGCCGACCTGCTCCCGCACGGCGGCCACCAGGGCGGGATGGTTGTGCCCGTGGACCAGCGCGCCGTAGTTGGACAGCACGTCGAGGTACCGGTTGCCGTCCACGTCCTTGACGTGGGCGCCCTCGCCCTCGTCGAAGTACAGCGGGTACGGCGTGTAGGTGATCATCGAGCGCGTGTCGCCGCCGGGCAGCACCTCCGCCGCCGTTCGGAAGGCGGCCCGTGAGGAGGGGCTGCGGGCGGCGTAGTCGTCGAGGATGGCCTGGGCCACATGGTCGGCGTCGGACATGGTCTTTTCTCCGTTCGATGGCGGTTCGGCAGGACGGGATGCGGTGCGGGGGCGCGGGTCAGCCCTTGTCGCGGGCGGCGGGGCAGCGCTCGGGGTTCGGTGCCGGCCGGGCGTCGTCCGGCCCGAGGTCGGACCTGGCCTGCCACAGCTCGGGGAAGAAGCGGTGCTGGACGCTGCGGCGCAGCCAGCCCACACCTGCCGTGCCACCGGTGCCGGGCACGCCGCCGATGGTGCGCTCGACGGTCAGCAGGTGCCACGAGCGCCATCTGCCGAAGGCGGCGGCCACGTCCGTCAGCGCCTCGGCCAGCCGGAACAGGTCGTCGTCCGGCCCGCGGTCGCGGTAGAGGGCGGCCCATGCCGCGCGCAACGCCTCGCCGCCGAGCTCGCCGGGACGGCCGGGCACACCGATTCCCGTCCCGCGCCTGGCCAGCAGGGCGGTCGCCTCGTCGTAGAGGCTGGTCTGGCGAAGAGCCCGGTAGACCTGCTCCGCCACGCCCGGCACCCCGGCGTGCCGGCGCGCCATCTGCTCGGACTTGTGGCCGAGCACGAACTCCACCATGCGGTACATGTAGGAGTCGATCCCGGAGGCGCCGTCCAGTTCGCCGCGGAAGGCGCCGAACTCCGGCGGTGAGATCGTCTCCAGCACCGACCAGGCGTAGGCCAGCAGGTCGATGGTCCGGCACACGCGCCGCAGGGCCCAGGTCGCGTCGTCCACGCGGTCCTCGACCAAGGCCAGCCGGGCGGCGCAGGCCTCCTCGTACACCAGCTTGAACAGCAGTTCCTTGACCTGGCCCACCAGATAGAACGACATCTCGGCCGGTTGGCGGGTGTGCGGGTGCTGCAACGACAGCAGCACGTCGATGCTCTGGTAATCGATGTACGGCGTCCTGGTCGCTGTCGTCCCCGGCCCTTGGGCCGCGGCCCGGTAGAGCTCGGCGAAACGTGGATCGACGTGCGCGGCGTCGTCGCGGTACCGGCCGGCGAAACGCTCCTGGTACGCGGCGAAGGTCGCCGGATCGGCGTGCAGGAACAGGATGTCGTGCAGGGCCATGCGGCGGATCGCGAACAGCGGGCGCGGCGCGCGCGAGACCGCGAACCCGGGGTTGCGGGCGGCCGGTTCCGGGCAGCCCGGATGGAACTGGCCGATCATGAGCCCGTCCGCCACCACGTCCCCTTTGACCCGCCGATGCGCTTCGTCCAGCAGCGGCGTACGGTGCTCGGGCAGGCCCCGCACCAAGGTGACCAGCGTGGCCAGACCCTCCTTGCCCTCGGGCGGCCGCCGCCTGGCGAACCGCCTGGCCTGGGCGCGCATCGCGGCGCACAGCTCGTCCAGGCCCTCTCCCTCCTCCAGCGCGGCCACCTCGATCGTGACGGTCCCCGCGTCCAGGGCCGAGCGGACGAAGGGACACACCGCGTTGTCCCGGCCCAGTTCCGGGTGCGGACGGGTGAGATAGTCCTCGAACCACGGCAGGATCGCGGCGGCCTCCGCCGCGGAGGCTCGCTCCAGCTTCATGGGAACTCCTTGGTCATGGAGTCGACGTGCGGGACGCCGCGCCGGAAGGTTCCTTCCGGCAGGCGCCGCCTCCTACCCGTCCCCCCATGCCGCGAACGCCGGTCGGACTCGATGTGGGCCGGACGTCAGGACCGGGTAAGGCGCAGGTCAGGATGGCGGAACGGGGACCCGCGACGTCGCGCCGGCACATGGAGCGGCAAGGCGCAGGTCACTGCGCCCCCGGCCGTTCCGTACGCCGGTGTGCCGGTCGGGTCAGTCCTGGTCCGGACGCTCCTCCACGATGGCCTTGAGCTGTTCCATCGCGGTGATGACCCGCGGGAAGCCCGCGTAGGGCAGGCACTGGATGAACGTCTCGGCGATGTCGGAGACCGGGACGCCGACGTTCAGCGCGGAGTTGATGTTCGCCCGCATCGGCGCGCCGCCGACGCCCATCGCGGCCAGGGCGGCGAGCCGGACGAACTGCCGTTCGCGCAGCGACAGCACGGATCTGCTGTAGATGTCGGCGAAGGCGAACTCGACCAGGAACCGTCCGAGATCGGGGGCGATGGTGGCGAACTCGTCGAGCATGCGCCCGCCGTCGGCGGGGTCGATCTCGTTCATCAGTTCCAGGCCGCGCTGGCGGCGCGGGTCCTGCGGTCGGTCGCTCATGGCGGGGCTCCTGGGCGCGTGGGTGTGGTGCCGGTCAGGGGTCGAGAACGGTGCGGGCGGCGTAGATCTCGGGGAAGAGCGGCCGGTCGACCAGGGAGGCCAGGTACGGCACGCCGCGGGAGCCGCCGGTCCCCCGCTTGTCGCCGATGACGCGCCGCACGGTGCGCATGTGGCGGAACCGCCACATCTGATGCCGCTCCTCCAGCTCCACCAGGCGTTCGGCCATCTCGTACTCGGCGGCGTGGGCCCGCTGGTCCTCGTAGACGCGGCGGAGCACGGCGACGATCTCCTGGTCGGGCTCCTCGTGACAGCTGTGGGTGCGGTCGAGGTGGCGGGCGGGGACAGGATGCCCTGCCCGGTGCAGGAACCGGATGAACTCGTCGTACACCGTCGGCTGCGCGATCGCCGCGCGCAGCGCGTCCTGCCGGACGGACCCGTCGTACTCCTCGACCAGTTCGGGACGCTTGTCGCCGAGCCGGAACTCCAGCATCCGGAGCTGGACGGACTGGAAGCCGGTGGCGTCCCCGAGCACCGGGCGGAACTCGGCGAAACGGTCGGGTTTCAGGGTGGCGATGACCGACCATTGCTCGATGAGCTGCCGCTGGATCACGAAGATCCGGTCGAGGGAGCGGAACGCCGAGCGGAGCCGGTCGTGCCGGAGTTCGCGGATCGCGTCGTCGAGCTCGTGCAGGATCAGCTTCACCCACAGCTCGGTCGTCTGGTGCTGCACGATGAACAGCAGCTCGTCGTGGTGCGGCGGCTCCGCGATCGGGCGCTGGGCGCCGAGCAGCCGGTCCAGGCAGAGGTAGTTCTCGTAGGTCAGGCCGGCGGGCGCGGTGGCGCGCCGGCGACGTCTCAGCATGACCGCTCCCAGTTCGTCCCGGCCTCCGCCAGCCGGTGCAGCGCGGTCTCGACGCTGCTCATCGGCGGGCCGAGGAACATCCGCACGTAGGGGACGGCCATGGCCTGCCCCTCCTCGGGCGCCGCCTGCGGGGTCATGGTGCCGGCGCCCAGCAGCACCCCGGCGCGGCGCAGGCAGTCGCGGCGGAACCGGGTGACGCCGTCGCGCGCGTCCGCCGCGTACGGCGGCGGCACCCGGAACAGGAAGTAGCTGGTGCAGTTTCCCGGGCAGAGCGCCTCGGCGGGACAGCCGAGCTCCTGCCGGAGGAAGCCGGCCGCCCATGCCCGCTTGTCGGCGCAGCCTTGCCGGAACGCCCGCAGGTACTCCTCGGACTCGCCGCCGTCCAGCCACCTCGCCATGGCGTTCTGCAACGGCACCGCGGCGGTGAAGGAGCGCTGGAGCTGGAAGTCGTTGACGAGTCTGTCCAGGATCGGCGGCGGCGCGATGCCGACCCCGATGCCCCAGCCGTTGCAGTTGAACTGTTTGCCCAGGGAGCGCACGGCCAGCCAGCGGACGGGCCGGTCCCCGGCGCCTGGACGGGCGAGCCGTTCGGCGAGCAGCCGCAGGGCGCTGGTGGGCGCGACGCCCGGATCGGTGACCCCGTAGTAGGCGTCGTCGATGAGCAGGTTCGCCCGCGCCTCGACGGTCAGGCGCACCATGTCGGCGACGAGGTCTTCGTCCCAGTTGACGCCGGTGGGATTGTGCTGGGCGTTGATGACGACGATGACCCCCCGCGGATCGCCCGCCTGTCCCAGCGCCTCGCGCAGGGCCTCCGGCGCGGGCTGGAAGCCCTGCGAGGCCGCCAGCGGCAGGTAGGTCATCCGGAAACCCAGCCCGGCGAACACCCCCCGGTAGTCCCAGCCGGGGGCGGGGGCGATGACGGTGGGGGACGCGGCGCGCGGCGCGTCGGCCAGGACCAGCCGTCCGTAGTCGAACATGGCGTTCCTGGTGCCCGAGCACGTGACGGCGACCTCGAAATCGGCGCCCGCGGTGAAGCCGGCGGGCAGGGCGTGGGTCCGGGCGACGTAACCGCGCAGCAGGCGTTGCAGCGCGGGCAGGCCGTACTGGGAGATGACGTATCCGTGCGCGTACGACGGCAGCCCGCTGCCGAGCAGGCGGGCCAGCCCCTCAGGCGCCTCCGACCACGTCTCCCCCAGGCTGAGGTATATCGGGTCGCCGGACGGCGCGCCGGCGTCCAGGTATTCCGCCACCCATTCGGCGTCCTTGAAATGGCCGCGCAGCCAGGAATCCTCGGTCACCTCGTCGAGAACGGTTCCCATGTCAACTCCGCCGTCCGGTGATTCCGGTCGGTCGGCACCATTACCCGGCATATTCGCGCATTAACAACAGACTTTTCACGGCTTTTATCACACCGGCCGCAAAAGCCTCCTGAATGCTCGGCGAACTCTCGTTCACGGGCCCGACATTCCGTCCCGCCCGGAGGTGTTACGTTGGTTCGTGGCCGGCTCGTTCGGCGCCCCTGAAAGGTGAACGCCCATGTGTGACGACGTGGCCGCCTGGAGTTCGCGGGCGGCCGTCAACGCGATCCGGGACAGGCGCATATCCGTTTCCGAATACGCGCGATGCCTGCTCGGGCGATGCGCGGAGGAGTCGCTCGGCGCGTTCGTCTCGTGCGACGAGCGCGCCGTCCTCGACGCCGCCGCGCAGGCCGACAGGGCGGACCGGCGCGGCCCTGTGCACGGCGTCCTCGTCGCGGTCAAGGACAACATCGACGTCGCCGGTCATCCCACCACCGCCGGCACGCCGGCGCTGCGCGCCCATCGTCCCGGGCGGGACGCCGAGATCTGGCGGCGGCTGCGCGCCGCCGGCGCACTGGCGCTCGGCAAGACCAACATGCACGAGCTGGCCGTCGGCATCACCGGCAACAATCCCGGTTTCGGCCCCGTCCGCAACCCGTGGGCCGCCGATCGCTTCGCCGGAGGCAGCAGCAGCGGCAGCGCCGCCGCCGTGGCCGCCTTCCTGGCTCCGGCCGGTCTCGGCACCGACACCGGAGGTTCCGTGCGGATCCCGGCGGCCCTGTGCGCCGTGTTCGGCTACCGTCCGTCCGCGGGCCGCTATCCGCAGCGCGGCCTTGTCCTGCTCTCCCGCACCAGGGACACCGCCGGCTTCCTGACCCGCACCATGCGCGACATCGTGCTGCTCGACTCCGTCGTGGCCGCGCCCGGCCCCGCGCCCGAACCGGTGCGCTGGGCGGGGCTGCGGCTGGGCGTGCCCCGCCGGCCGTTCTGGGAAGGGCTGGAGCCGTCGCTGGCCGCGGTGGCCGAACGCCGCCTGGAGGAGCTGAGCGCGGCCGGCGCCGTGCTGGTCGAGGCCGATCTTCCGGCGGGCGCCGGCGCGTCGCTCGCCCGCGACGCCATGACGGTGGCCCTGTACGAGGCGGCCTGGGAGATCCCCTACTACCTGGCCCAGACGTCGGCCGCGCCCACCCTCGACCAGGTGCTCGCCCAGATCGCCTCGCCCGGCGTGCGGGCGGCATTGAACGACGCCCTGGGCCCGGCGCGCGTGCCGGCCGCCGACTACCGGGCGGCGTGCGCGAACCTCTCCCGTGTGGCCGGCGCCCTGTCGGACCACCAGCGCGCCCACCGGCTGTCCGCCCTCGTCCATCCCACCACTCCGCTGCCCGCCCAGCCGTTCGCCTGCGAGGAGTCCGTGGTGATCGACGGCCGGGAACATCCCACCTTCCCCACCTTCATCCGGAACACCGACTGGGCCGGCGTCCTCGGCCTGCCCGCGCTGAGCCTGCCCGCGGGCCTGACCGCGGACGGGCTTCCCGTCGGGCTCGAACTGTGCGCGCCGGCCGGCGCCGACGCCCATCTGCTCCAGATGGGATGCGCCTACGAGGAGATCTGGCCGCCGCCCGTTCTGGAGCCGGCCACCGCCCACCGTCCCGGCCTCCCCCCGAAGGTCCCGGGCCGATGACCGGCGCGGGCGAGCCGCACCTCCTCGTCACCGCCGCGCAGGGCTGGGACGGCCTGCGCGACGACTGCCTGCGCCCCTTCGAGGTGCTCATGCGCGGTGACCGGATCGTCGAGACCGGCACGCGCGTGGAGCGTCCGCGCGGGACCCGCGTCCTGGAGACGTCCGGGACGGCGCTGCCCGGCCTCATCGACTGTCACGTGCACGTGGCCTCCGGTGACGGCACGGGCGGCCCGCCCGCCTCCCGCCAGGCCCTCGACGCGCTGCCCGCGTTACGGACCCTGCTGTCCCACGGCTTCACCACCGTCCGTGACCTGGGCTGCCCCGCCGCGGACCCGGTGACGGTGGAACTGGCCCGCGCCGTGGAGGCCGGGCTGATCGAGGGGCCGCGCATGCTCGTGGCCCCCCACATCATCTCCCCCCGGGGCGGCCACGGCGATCCCCGCTCCACATTGCAGCCGCCCTACGGAGGCCGCGCGGCGGCCGTCGCGGACGGGGTGGACGAGATCGTCCGCCAGGTCAGGATCGAGCGCCGGCTGGGCGCCCACTGGATCAAGTTCGCCGCGACCGGCGGCTTCGTCAGCCCCGCGGACGCGGCGGACACCGTCGCCTACACCCAGGAGGAGATGACCGCCCTGGTGGCGGCGGCCCGTGACCTGAACCTGCCCACCGCCGCGCACGCGCACTTCGACGAGGGCGTCCGCCGGGCCGTGCGCGCGGGCGTCCGCAGCGTGGAACACGGCACCTTCGCCACCGACGAGACCCTGCGCCTCATGGCGGAACACCGGACGACGCTCGTGCCCACCCGATGGGCCTGCCACGTCTACGTCGACCATCTCGACGACCCGGGGTTCTGGGCGGGCCAGCCGGCGGGCGCGAGGGACAAGGTGGCGCCGGTGGCCGACGACATCCTGCGCAACGCACGCCGCCTGCTGTCGGGTCAGGTCCCCGTCGCCTTCGGCACAGACGCGGGGACCGTTCCGTTCGAGGACAGCTGGCGGGAGTTCGCGGTGCTGGTGTCGGAGGGGATGACGCCCCTGGCCGCGCTCCGGGCCGCCACCTCGCAGGCCGCGCGGCTGCTCGACCGGGCCGACCTCGGGGTCCTGCGGCCCGGTGCGCGCGGGGATCTCGTCGTCGTCGCGGGGGATCCGTTCGCCGACATCGAGACGATCGGTGAGGTCGCCCACGTCGTCCAGGGCGGGCGGGTGCGCGAGCGGCGGTGACGGGGTGCTCGCCGTGCTCGATCCCGTGCGCGGCGGGTTCTGTCAGGTGAGGAGTCCGGCCAGCCGGGCCATCTCGGTGGGTGGGTCGATCACCGGCTGGATGAGCAGTTCGTCGACGCCGGCCTGTTCGAGGGTGGCGATGCGGGCGCGGAGGTCGTCGCGGGTGCCGACCAGGGCCAGGGCGTTCATCAGCGAGGGCAGGATCAGGTCGCGATCCTCGGGCGCGATGCGTCCGAGGTAGCCGGGGTAGAGCTTGGTGTGCCGGTCGGGTGCGGTGGCGGTGGTGCCGCGCCGGTCGAGGAGCCGCCGCACGGCCTCGCGTTCGCCGGGGCCGAGACGCTCGGCGAAGGCGGCTGTGTCGGCGGCCGTGTCGGCGGCGAAGGTCAGCAGCGACAGGACGAGGTGGCCGGTGGCGTCCCTGGCCGCGTCGCCGTGGGGATCCTCGTCCTGGTCCAGGACGTGCAGTGCGGTGACCACGTAGGAGGCGGGGTCGCGGGGCGCGCCGTGGGCGGCACGGCGGCGGGCGTCGTGCAGGGCGCGCCAGGCGGCGGGGTCGAGCAGGCCGAAGGAGATCAGGCCGGTGCCGCGGCGGCCGGCGACGGCGGCCGCCTTCGGCCCGCTCAGCGCGGCCACGACGAACTCGATCGGGTCGTCCGTGTGCACGTGCGCCCCATCGTGCAGGAACCGGACGTCGCGGGCCCGGTCGCCCTCGCGGTACTCGACGCTCCGCCCGGCGCACAGGTCCTGCAGCGCGGCGGTGAAGTCCTCCATCGCCGCCACCGAGGCCGGCCGCATGCCCAGCGTGCGCCGGGCGGTGTTCCCGGTGCCGACCCCGCAGACGATCCGGCCCGGCGCCAGGGCGTTGAGGCTGGCCAGCCCGCTCGCGGCGGCGGGGGCCGAGCGCAGCGCCGGTGAGGTCACGCCGACGCCCAGCCTGATGCGGCTGGTGGCCTTCGCGCACAGCCCCAGGGCGACGAAGGGGTCGCCGTGGAGCATCGGGCTGTCGTTGACCCAGAAACTGTGCAGTCCCAGCTCCTCGGCCCGTACGGCGAGATCCTCCACACCGGGCCGGGCGGCGACCACGACGCCTGCGCGCATCAGACCTCCACGAAAAGGATCTTCACGAAAGGATCGGCTCGAACGTCCTCAGCCTGACAGCCGAAGCCGCTCAGCGCAGCACGGCCGTCAGCAGATCCGCGCCCAGCGCCGTCAGATCGGGGACATTGACGGTGTAACGGACGTAACGGCCGTGCCGCCGGGCCGTGAGCAGGCCCGCGCGGCGCAGGACGGCGAGGTGGCGGGAGACCTCCGGAGGCGAGAGCTCCCAGGCGTGGGCCAGCTCGCCGGTGGTGTGCGGGCCGCGGGCCAGGGTGCGCAGCAGCCGCAGCCGCACCGGATGCGCGAGCGCCTCCAGCCGCAAAGTGACCGTTTCCAGCGACACCGGCTCCGACGGGCCCGCCTCGGCCACGGGGTACTGCACCACCGGCTGCCATCCGGGCGCGTGGACCACCACCAGGTGCGGGCGGCCGAAGACGCTGGGCAGGAAGGTGACCCCGGTGCCGTGGGCGGTGGTGGCGTTGTCCTGCAGCTTGTCCACGACGATGCGGTTGCCGTCCGGCGCCAGGGTGACCGCGCCGGAGACGGACGCGAGCGCCGCCTCGATGCCCTGGCGCTTCAGCAGGTCGTTCTTCAGGCGCAGGTCGGTGGCCAGTTGCGCGGCGACGCCCGTCCAGGCGGCGTCGAAGAACGCCTCGGCGCACTGTTCGAGGGTGTCGCGCACCCGCGCCCGCACGGCGGCCGGGTCCGCGAGCAGCCGTTCCGCGAAGGCCTCCTGGAGCGCGCCGCGGGCCTGGGCCAGGTCCAGCGCCCGTTCGCGCGCCGTCGCGTCGGTGAGCGGCGACGGCGCGGCGAAGTGCACCCGGTTGCTGCCGCACGTGGTGATGAGCGCGGCGGTCACGTAGGTCTCGTCGTCGATCCGGTCGACGTCGTCCAGTTCCTCGGCGAGGGACGGCCGGGGACGCGCCGGGACCAGGAAGTCGGCCCGTGAGGAACGCCAGAGGAACTCCGCCTCCCGCAGGCGCTCGGCCAGCTCCGGCCGCAGCCCCGCCCAGACGTCCCCGGCCCAGCCGGCGAGCTGCGGGTGATGCCCGGGTTCGGCCAGCACGTGCAGCATCGCGGTCAGCTCGGCCAGCGGGGAGGCGGCGAACCGCAGCCGCCCGGACGGCAGGCCGCCGATGTCGATCCTCAGCGTCATCCCCCCATCATCCCTGGCCGGACGGCCGGCGACCGCCTCGATTGACGGTGTCCGTCAACTGACGGAGCCACCCCGCGCGGCCGAACGCATGGTGGACGCCATGGCATCCACCACCAAGATCCGGCCACGCGCCCTCGTCCGCGCCTCCGGAGGCCCCCGCTACGCCGTCGCCCTGGCCGTGGACGCGCTCGGCACCGGCCTGCTGCGGCCCTTCCTGCTGCTCTACGGGGTGACGGTGCTGAGGCTGTCCGCGCCGGTCACCGGCATCGCCATGACGGCCGGCGTCGTCGTGGGCCTGGTGTGCATGCCCGCCGTCGGCCGGTGGCTGGACCGGGGCGCACGCAGCACGGTCGTGGCCGCGTCGATGCTGGTGCGGGTGCTGGGCGTGGCGCTGCTGCTGGCCGCCCCGGCGGGGCACGTCTGGCTGTTCGCGACGGCGGCGCTCTTCCTCGGCATCGGCAACCAGGCGTGGCCGGCCGCCCACGCGGCCCTCGTGGCCACGGTCGCCCACGGCCGCGAACGCGACGCCGCCCTCGCGGCGGGCCGTGCCCTGCGCAACGCCGCCCTGGGTGTGGGCGCTCTGCTCGCCACCGCGTGCCTGGCGGGCGGCGCCGCCGCGTTGCAGGCGATGGCGGCCGTCACGGGGCTCGCCTATCTCGCCGCGGCGGCCTTGGCGTGGTCGGTGCGCCTGCGTGCCCGTCCGGCCGCCGCGCCGGCCACGGACGTGCCCGGCGGGCCCGTGCCCCGGATGCGCGCGCTGCTGGCCGCCAACGTGGTCTACGTCTTCTGCCTCAACGTCCCCGAGATCGCGGTGCCCCTGGTCCTGGTGACGCAGATGCACGCGTCCCCGGTGTGGCCGGCGGCCGTCTTCGTGGCCAACACGGTGCTGGTGGTCACCTTGCAGGTGCCGGTGACCGTCCTGCTGTCCCGCTTCCCCCGGCGGACCGTGCTGGCGCTCGCCGGCGTGGTGCTCGCCGCGTCCTACCTCGGCTTCCTCGCGGCCACCTCCCTGGGGCCCGGCTGGGGCGCCCCGGCCGTCGCCGTGGTGTCCGTGGTCTGCACCATCGGCGAGATCGTCTACGCCGGCAGCGCGACGGCGCTCGTCACCGCCCTCGCGCCGGCCCATCTTCTGGGCCGCGCCCTCGCCCGCTTCCAGCTCTCCACGGGCTTCGGCCTCGCCGTCTCCCCGGCGGTCATCACCACCCTCGCCGCCCACGGCCCGGCTCCCCTCTGGGGCACCCTCTCCACCGCGACCCTCCTGTCCGCCTCCGCCGTCGCCGAACGCCGGGTTCGCCGGCGGCCTGGGGGCTACACAGCGGGGCAATAACATGTACAGTCAGTAGGGAATGTGGACTATGACCGCGGGTCCCGGCACGTGACAGGAGGACGTCCCCCATGAGCGTCACCGACCAGCTGATCGCCAACTCCGAACGCTACGCCGCCGCCTTCGACTCCGGCGACCTGCCGCTGCCGCCCGCCCGGGGTGTGGCCGTGGTGGCCTGCATGGACGCCCGGCTCAACGTCTACGGCCTGCTCGGCCTGCGCGAGGGCGACGCGCACGTGATCCGCAACGCCGGCGGCGTCGTCACCGCGGGCGAACGTCGCAGCCTGGCCATCAGCCAGCGCCTCCTGGGCACCCGCGAGATCATCCTCATCCACCACACCGACTGCGGCATGCTCACCTTCACCGACGACGGCTTCAAGGACGACATCTACCAGGAGGTCGGCGTCAAGCCCGACTGGTCCGCCGAGGCGTTCCAGGACCTGGAGGCGGACGTGCGCCAGTCGGCCAGGCGCATCCAGGCCGACCCGTTCATCCCGCACAAGGACTCCGTCCGCGGGTTCGTCTACGACGTCACCACGGGCCGGCTGAACGAGGTCAAGCTGGACGCCGGTCCGCACAGCTCGTCCGACTGATCGGGAGGATCCGGCGTGCCCCGCCGCGTGACCGAGCGCACCCCGGCCGGCATCGGCGTGCTCGATCTGGCGCTGGTCAGCTCGTAGCCGCGGACCGATCCCTGCGTCGGGCCGCGGCGGCCACGTTGACCGGCATCCGGCCGAAGATCAGGCCGTGGAAGGGCGAGATCGCCCACCAGTACAGGTGGCCGAGCAGTCCGTGCGGATGAAAAATGGCACGTTGGGTGTAGATCGTCCGGCCGCCGGAGCGGGTGACGCCGAGCTCCAGCCAGGCCAGTCCGGGCAGCCGCATCTCGGCGCGCAGCCGCAGCAGCCGTCCGGGCAGCACCTCCTCCACCCGCCAGAAGTCGATCGAGTCACCCACCCGCAGCCGGGCCGGATCGCGCCGGCCGCGCCGCAGCCCGACCCCGCCCACCAGCCGGTCGGCCAGGCCCCGCAGCTGCCACGCCACCGGCAGCGAGTACCAGCCGTTACGACCGCCGATGCCCTCGATCACCTGCCACAACGCCTCCGGGCCGGCCTGCACGGCCAGGCTGCGGTCGTCCACGAACAGGCTGCCGCCCGCCCAGTCGGGATCGGTGGGCAGCGGATCGCTCGGCGCGCCCGGCGTGGAGGCCGAGGACCAGCGCGTGGCGACGTCGGCCTCCTTGATCTTCATCAGCGCCAGCGACACCGCCCGGCGGAAGCCGACCAGCCCGCCCTCGGGGTCGGGGACGTACCGGGCGATGTCGTGCTCGCCGCACACGGCCTCGTTGCGCAGCGACTCCACCAGCGGACGCGCGATGCTCGCGGGGACGGGCGTGACCAGCCCCACCCACAGGCTCGACAGCCGGGGGGTGAGCAGCGGCACCGGAATGATCAACCTCGGCGGCAGCCCGGCCACCGCGGCATAGCCGTGCATCATGTCGGCATACGTGAGGACGTCAGGCCCGCCGATGTCGAACCCCCGGTTGACCGTTCCCGGCACATCCGCCCACGCCACCAGGTAGCGCAGCACGTCCCGCACCGCGATCGGCTGCGTCCGGCTGCGCACCCAGCGCGGCGTCGTCATCACCGGCAACCGCTCGGTCAGGTAACGCAGCATCTCGAACGAGGCCGACCCCGACCCGATGATCACCGCGGCCCGCAGCACCACCGCCGGCACCGCGCCGCGCAGGAAGATCTCCCCCACCTCGGCCCGCGACGACAGGTGCGGCGAGAGCCGCTCGTCCGCCGTCAACCCGCCCAGATAGACGATCCGCCGCACCCCCGCCTCGGCCGCCGCGGCCGCGAACGTGCGCGCCGCCAGCCGGTCCCGCTCGGCGAACCGGCCGCTCGTCCCCATCGCGTGGATCAGGTAGTACGCGACGTCCACCCCGTCCAGCGCCCGGCGCGTGCGCTCGGCGTCGGTGGCGTCGGCCTCGACCGCCTCGACCCGTTCGGCCCACGGCAGATCGCGCAGGCGTCCGGCCGAGCGCACCATGCACCGCACGTCGTGACCGGCGGCCAGCAGCTCAGGCGCCAGCCGCCCGCCGATGTACCCCGTCGCCCCGGTCACCAGGCACAATGCCATGTCTACGCCCCTTCCCCGTCCCCCGGGCCTCATGCCGGAGCGGGCCGGTCGCCGTCACGTCCACCCGAACGGCCGCCGCGCGCGTGCGGGCGCGGCCGGCGGGGCATCTGTGAGGCATGGCTGAGGTGCACGGTCGTGGCAGGCCGCGAGGGGCGGCGCCGAGCCGCCCGCTCGGCGAGCCGGCGCGGCACGACGGCGGCCACCACGGCGGCCACCACAACGCCCGCCTCCGCACCCGCCCGGCCCGCGCGGCCGTGTCGTGACACGACCCGCGACCGCGGCTCGTCTCGTCGTGAAGGGACCGTCGATGGACACGGTGATCGTCCTGCTCAACAGGGACCTGCGGGTGCACGACCACCCGGCCCTGACGGCCGCCTGCGAGCGCGCCCGCGCCGTGGTCCCCCTGTTCGTGCTGGACGAGACCGTCCCCGCCGGCCGCCGCCGCGGCTTCCTGCTGGAGTGCCTGGCCGACCTGCGGGCGTCTTTGCGGGCACGCGGCGGGGACCTGGTCGTCCGGCACGGCGACGTCGTGACCGAGACCATGAAGCTCGTCCAGGAAACCGGAGCCGAGGCGGTCTTCGCCAGTGCCGACGTCAGCCGGCTGGCCAGGCGCAGGCAGGACCGGCTGGCCCGCGAACGGATCGCGTACGAGCTCTTCCCTGGGGTCACGGTGGTGCCGCCCGGCACGCTCACCCCGTCCGGGGGCGGGGATCACTACCGGGTCTTCACGCCGTACTGGCGCGCCTGGAGCCGGCACGGGCGCCGTCCCCTGCTCGCGGCCCCCCGCCACGTGCCGACGCCCCGCGACCTCGACGCCGGGCGGCTGCCGGGCCCGGCCCGGCCGGAACCCGTGCCCGGCGGCGAGAGCGCCGCCCGCGACCGCGCCCGGCAGTGGATCCGCCGCGCCCTGCCGGGGTACGCCGACGGCCACGACGACCTGGCCGGCGACCGCACCTCCCGGCTGAGCCCGTACCTGAGGTTCGGCTGCCTGTCGCCGCTGGAACTGGCGCACCTGGCCGCGGGCAGCGAGCCGTTCGTCCGCCAGCTGTGCTGGCGCGACTTCCACCACCAGGTCACCTACGCCTTCCCGCGGATCAACCGGGACGACTACCGCCCCCGCGGCCACCGCTGGCGCGACGACGAGGACGCGCTGCAGGCGTGGCGGGAGGGCATGACCGGGCTGCCCGTCGTGGACGCCGGCATGCGCCAGCTCCTGGCCGAGGGCTGGATGCACAACCGGGCCCGTCTCATCGTCGCCTCCTACCTGGTCAAGGTCCTCGGGATCGACTGGCGGGCCGGCGCCCGGCACTTCTTCGAGCACCTGCTCGACGGCGACGTGGCCAACAACTCGGGCAACTGGCAGTGGATCGCCGGCACCGGCAACGACACGCGCCCCAACCGCGGCTTCAACCCGCTGCGCCAGGCCCAGCGGTACGACCCGGCGGGCGACTACGTGCGCCGTTACGTGCCCGAGCTCGCCGGGGTGCCCGCCGCCCACGTCCACCAGCCGTGGTTGCTGGACGCGCCCCCGGCCGGGTACCCGCGTCCGATGCTCTGACCGGCGACGTCCGGATCAGCCGTCGAGGGCGGCGGCGGTCGCGGCTCCGGGCGCCACCGGCACGATCTCGAACTCGACGAGGTCCGACCACTCGGCGACCCATCGTTGCAGGAGTGCGACGTCGTCACATTCCATGAGCTGGAAGCAGCGGCTCAGATCGGCCGTCACCCAGCTGGAGACGAACACCAGGCCTTCGCCGGTCATGCGGCCCTTCTCCCGGAAGCGCCGGTAGACGGCCTTGGCGTCCTGGCCGCGGAATCGTTCGATCACCATGAACAACATCAGTCCTCCGACGGCTCCTCGTCCGGGACGGGCCGGAAGCCGGAGCACAGGATACGCAGCCAGGCGATGCGCTCGCCCGCGACGCTGTAGTAGACCTGCTGTTCGACCAGGTGACGGGTGGCGCCGGTACGCACCTGGAGGCGGTAGGCGAGATGTTCCCGGTCGCCCACGCGGCCGGTGGCGACGTGCAGGAGACGTTCGATGTCGTCGCCGGGTTCGAACCACTGGCCGAGGATGATCCGGTCCACGACCTCGCCGGGGTCGTCGGCGTCCCAGTGGGCTCCGGGGGTGAGCGCCTTGAAGTCGACCGGGTCGCCGAGCAGGGCGTGCAGCGTGTCGCGGTCCTTGGCGGCCAGCGCCCGCGCGAACGCCGTGCCGAGCGCGTCCCCGTTCACCGGCGGTCCTCCTCCGCCTGGAGGGTCACGGGACGGCCGTGCTCCTTCCAGGCGTTGAGCCCTCCGTCGAGGTGGGCGACGTCGGCGTAGCCGAGTTCCCGCAGCGCCAGCGCGGCGAGCGCGGAGCGGCCGCCTGACGCGCAGTACAGGATGGTCGTGGCGGCGGGATCGAACTCGGGCCGGTGGTAGGGGCTGGCCGGATCGGCCCAGAACTCCAGCATGCCGCGCGGCGCGAGGACGGAGCCGGGAACCCTGCCGTCGCGGGCCACCTCGCCCGGTTCGCGCAGGTCGATGAGGGTCACCGTGCCCGACTCCAGGGCCTCGGCCACCTCTGCGACCGACAGGTTGCGCACCTGTGCGCGGGCGTGCGCGATCATTTCGGCGACGGAGCTTGCCATGCGCGGGTCCTTTCAGGAGGCTTCCGCCATCACACCTCATGCTCGGAGCCGGCGCATCCGTGCTCAGTACGGAGCTTTCTGGGGGATGATTCGCCTCATGAAGGACGCCGCGCTGCCGGAGGCGTTACGGTCCGCCGGGGTCACCAGGCGGGAGGCGGAGGTCTTCTGGCTCGTCGGTGACCGGCTGGCCAACCGGGAGATCGCCGACCGGCTCAGGCTGTCCGAGCGGACCGTGGAGAGCCACGTGTCGTCCCTGCTGCGCAAGCTCGGCCACCCGGCCAGGCGGGACCTGGTCGAGCGCGCTGCCCTGCTACGGAGTCGGGCGCACGCCCTGCCCAGGCCGTTGTCGTCGTTCGTCGGCAGGGAGCGCGAGCTCCGCGACCTGGCCGGGCTGGTCGCCGGCGGCCGCATGGTGACCCTGACGGGGCCCGCGGGCATCGGCAAGACGCGCCTCGCCCTGCGCCTGGCCCACGAGGCGGCCGGGCCGGCTCCCCAGTCCTGGTCGACCTGGCCTCGGCCGCGCCCGGCAGGCCGGTCGAGCGGGCGTTCGCCGACGCGCTCGGGGCGGGCGGCGACGGCCGGGACCTCGGCCCGCAGCTCGTCGCCGCGGTCCGGGCGAGCCCGTGCTGGCTGCTGGTGGACAACTGCGAGCACGTCGCCGACGCCGTCGCGGCCCTGCTGGCCGGGCTGCTGGCGGCGGCCGGCGGGCTGCGCGTGCTGGCGACCAGCCATGGGCCGCTGCGGGTGAGCGGCGAGGTCGTCTACCAGGTGCCGCCGCTGCCGGTGCCCGGCGAGCGCGCCGGTCCCGGCGAGATCCTGGACAGCGCCGCCGTCCGGCTGTTCACCGACCGGGCGGCCGCCGTCGTGCCCGGCCTCACCGTCACGCCGGCCGACGCGGCGGTGGTCGCGACGATCTGCCGCCGCCTCGACGGGTTGCCGCTGGCCATCGAACTGGCCGCCGCGCGTGCCCGGTTCGCCTCGCCCGGCGAGCTGCTGCGTCTGCTCGACGACCGGTTCGCGCTGCTGACCGACGCGCCGCGGCCCAACCGCCACCGCACCCTGGAGGAGGCCCTGCGGTGGAGCTACGACCTGCTGGACGGCGACGAGCGTCTGCTGCTGGACCGCTGCTCGGTGTTCCCGGGCGAGTTCGACTACGACACCGCGACGCTGGTGCTGGCCGCGCCGCCGCTCACCGGCGCCGGTCTCACCCGGCTCTTCCCGCGCCTGCTGGACCGCTCGTTGATCTCCGCCCGGCGCCAGGGCGGGGAGACGCGCTACCGCCTGCTCGACAGCGTCCGCCAGTTCGCCGGCAACAGGCTGGCCGAACGGCAGGAGTGCGAGGAGATCCACGACCGCCACGCCCGCCGCCATCTGACGCACGCCGTGTCGCTCGCCCCCGCGTTGCGCGGCCAGAACCAGCCGGCGGCCCTGCGCTGGTTCGCCGACCGCTGGACCGACCTGCGGACGGCCATGGGCCGCGCCCTCGACTCCGGCGACACCGCCGCGGCCTGGGGCCTGCTCACCGGCATCGGCACCGGATGGGAGATCCTCGGGGCCCGCGGCGAGCTGTTCACCTGGGTGCACGCGCTGCTCGACCGTCCGCTCCCGGACGGCTCCGCGGGGGTCCGCGCCGCGATCACGTCCTGCCTGCTGCTCTGCTACCAGGACACCGACAGGGCGCTGGAGCTGGCCCGCCGGGCGGCCGAGCACGCCGCGACCGAGGAGGAGCGGGCGTCGGCCGCGCTGGCGGCCGGCCAGGTGGCCCTCTACCGGCGCGGGCACGCCGCGGCGGCCCGGACGCTCGACGACGCGGCCGCGGTCTTCGAACGGCTGGGCGACGACTGGCATCACGCGCTGGCGTTGTCCGTGCTCGGGAGCATGGCGGGCGACACCGCGACCGCGGTGGACCGGCTCCGCGCCGCGGCGACCCTGTTCGGCCGCCTGGGCGACCACGTGAAACGCGCCAACTGCCTCAACCACCTCGCGGGCCGCCTGATCCGCGACGAGGTCCGCCTGGCGGAGGCCGAGACCTGCCTGGACGAGGCGCTCGACCTCGCCCTGAGCACGGGCAGCGACCACGAACGCCTGCACGCCCAGCTCCACCGGGCCCGCCTCACCCAGCACCGCGGCGACCAGGGGGCGGCGACGGCGCTCCTCACCGACCTCCTGCCGGAGTTCCACCGCATCGGAGACCTTCGCTGCGCGACCTACTGCCGTCTGGGGCTCGGCCGCGCGGCCGCCTCGCGCGGCGACCACCGGCGCGCGCGACGCCATCTCCTCCAGGGCGCCGGCACCGCGATCTCCCTCAACGACCACCATCTGATCGCCACCGGCCTGCGGCTGCTCGCCGAGACCGAACACGCCGCCGGCTTCGCGACCCGCTCGGCCTGGTTGCTGGGCGCCGCGACACCCACCGGCCCCGACGGCCCCGATGTCCCCGGCGGTCCCGGCGGGCCGGGCGGGCCGGGCGGGCCGGGCGACAGCCGGCTGCGGCGCGCGCTCCGCGCGGAGCTCGGCGCGACGGCCTTCGCCGCCGCGCTCACGGCCGGCCGCGGCACGCCACCCGCCGAACTGCTCAAAGCCCTCAAGGCGGCGGACACGGGAACCGGGTGAGCCCCGGGCGTCGGCGTCCGGCGGCGGCCGCGCCGACAGCACGTGGAACTCCGCCGGCGGTCGAGCTGCTCGCCGGAATCATGCCGTCGTGACGCAACCTTCGCGGGTGCTCGCGCATGGAGAAGACATGCAGTTCGACATCACCCATGGCCCTCCCCGTTCTCCGGCCGCCGCGGCGTCGGCCGACGCGGCGGTGACCGAGTTATTCCTTTTTCACCGGCTTGCCCTGGTACGGCTGGCGTTCCTGCTGGTCGGCGACCAGGAGACCGCCGAGGACGGGGTCCAGGACGCCTTCGCCGCGGTGTATCGCAGGTGGAGCGCGCTGGCCGACCACGAACAGGTGCTGCCCTACCTGCGCACGGCCGTGCTCAACGGAAGCCGGATGGTGTTGCGGCGCAGGGCGGTCATCGGGCGGTTCCGCGGCCAGCGCGAGGTTCCGCTCTGGTCGGCCGAGGCCGCGGCGGCACGAGCGCCGCCGTCTGCGTGAAGCTGCCGATGCTCGCGAAGAACCCGGCGTGCCAGTACACCCGCGACGTCGCGCCGGTCCGCGGGCTCGGCGCCGTCGCGCTCGGCGCGTACACCCTGGCCGAGATCCTGGCGCTGCCCGCCGACGAGAAGGGGCTGCGGGAGTGGCTGAGGGCCGAGGCGGCCAAGAAGGACAAGGGCGCGGCGCGGCCGTTGGAGGAGGTCATCGCCGGTGCCCGGTTCCTGCTGTCGAAGCCCCTCCGCCCGGTGGTCCGGGCCACCGTCCTGCGCCTGCTGGCGGACCTGCCGACGACCGCCGTCCGTGGGGTGGTCAGGGACCCGCTGAGCCGTGAGGGCCTGGCCGTGGACTTCGACCAGGGCAAGCGGTACTTCAGGGAGTTCGGCGAGGACGACGAGGTGCTCGAGGACCATACGACCGTCCTCGACCCGGCGACCGGCGAGATCCTGGCGGAGATCACCAAGGCCGGAGAGGACACCGTGGGCCTGTCCAAGGGACAGACCATGGACTCCCATACCTGGACGCCCACGACGGGCTGGACCGACGACCGCCCGGAACGCCCGCGCAACTGCCGTCGCCCGCAGCCGGTCGCCGGCGGATGACCGGCTGCCGGTGGCCGCTCCGCGCAGCAGCCTTCAGGTTCGGCGCGAGATGAACATGATGTACTCGCAGGGAGCGTTCGTCCGGTTGGCGAAGCCGTGGTCGGCGTCGGCCTGGAAGAACAGGGAGTCGCCGGTCTCCAGGGTCTCGTTGATCCCGCCGATCGCGACGGTGAGGGTGCCTTCGAGCACCACGAGCTGTTTCTCCGTACCCGGCGGATAGGCGGGCAGCAGCCCGGTGGACACCTGGGCGGGGAGGTGGTGGAAGACCATCTCGGCTCCTCCCGCGCCCGGGGCCGCCGACACCATGTGCCGCTCGAAGCCGGTCTCCGGGTCGCGGAACACGGGACGATGGCCCTTGCGCATGACGACGGCCACGCCGGACGCGGCCCCGGCCGGCGCGCCGATCAGGTCCGACAGCGACGCGTCGAGCGCGTGGGCGATCCTCGACGCGACGCCGATCGTCGGGCTCTTCTCACCGCGTTCGACCTTGGACAACATCGCCCGGCTGACCGACGCCTTCGCGGACAGCTGCTCCAGCGTCAGGCCCGCCTCCTCGCGTCGTCGCCGCACGTTGACGCCGAACGCCCCGGCCAGGTCGTCGCCGTGCTGTGGTCCGGCCACGTCTGCGTCTTTCTCGACCACCGTGCTCCTCGATCGATCCGTACCTCGCTGTCCCACAGTGTAGGGTTTCTTCTAAAGAAGATTATGTCTTCTATCGAAGACGGGCGATGCGCGCCCGCCATGACGGAGGTTCCATGCGTTTCAGTTCGGGTGGCGGGCTCCATGCCACGTTCGAATTCGGCGAGCTGCAGGTGATCTCGTTGCGCGACGGGTACATCGACATGCCGCCCACACGGCTGCGCGACGAGGACGGGCGCACGTTCGACGAGCTGCCGGCCGCCGTCCCGCTGGCCGGCGACAACCTGCGGCTGGCGGTCAACGCCTTCTACGTCACCGACGGCACGCGGTCGGTGCTCATCGACACCGGCGCGTCCGACGCCTGGCACGACCCCACCATGGGGCTGATCTACGACGCGCTCGACGAGGCGGGCATCGACCGCGCGGACGTGACGGACGCGGCCATCACCCACAACCACGAAGACCACGTGAGCGGCCTGATCGCGCCGGACGGCTCAGAGGCGTTCCCGAAGCTCGAACGCGTGTGGATCGGCGCGGGCGACGCCTCGGTCTTCGCCGGGCGGCGGCTGGCGCCGATCCGCGACCGGGTCGTGCCCGTGTCGGAGAAGGTGGCGATCAACGAGTGGGCCACCGCGCTCCCGACGCCGGGCCACACCCCCGGGCACACCGTCTACGAGATCAGGAGCTCCGCCGGCCGCCTTCTCGTCTGGGGCGACACCGTGCACGTCCCCACGCTGCAGTTCGACCGGCCGAGGGTGACCTGGGAGTTCGACGGCGACCAGGCCGAGGCCCGCGCCGCGCGAGCGGCGCTGCTCCAACGGCTGAGCCGGCCGCACCACTTCGTGGCCGGCGCCCACCTCGACTCACCCGGCATCGCCCGCGTGACCCCCTCCGGCGAGGGCTACGCGCTGGAGTACCTCGCACCGCCGATCGGCTGATCGAGCCCGCCGGCTCCGGGCCGCGCCCGCGACGGAGCAGCCGGCCGGTCCGGCGCTCACGCGTCGGTCACCACGACGTCCTCGCTCCTGACGAACATGACGCGGTGGCCGAACTGGATCTGGTGGTACTCCTGGGTGCCACGGACCACCCGGTGCTGC
Organism: Nonomuraea sp. NPDC001636; assembly: GCF_040298265.1. Lineage (NCBI taxonomy): Bacteria > Bacillati > Actinomycetota > Actinomycetes > Streptosporangiales > Streptosporangiaceae > Nonomuraea > Nonomuraea sp. NPDC001636. The sequence continues at coordinate 90,693 of NZ_JBEOZT010000008.1, read as the reverse complement.
GTGGTGTCGAAGGTCGTCGCCCTGTAGTACTCGCCGGTGGTGGTCAGACCGACCGTGTACGACTGCCCGGCCGGGAACGTGTACTGCAGCGGGACCAGCGGCTGCACCTCGACGTCCGGCGGGTACGCTGCCTCCTCCGGGTAGGCGCGGCCGTACACGGGGACGGAGTCCAGGCCGGGCCGGGGCGTCGCCGTCCGGGCCCGGCTGGGCACGGCCACGGGACCGGACGCCGGGTTGTGGAACCACGCCTTCTGCCCCAGGTACCAGATGGCGGTCCAGTCGCCCTGCCGCTCGGCGACGACGTAGCGCTGCCCGGTGGCGGCGCGGGCGGCGTGGTCGTACACGCTGAACGTGGACTGGTCCGTCGGATGCTTGCCGATGTCCTTGACGAGCGGCGCGTCCTCGCTCGGCCCGGTGTGCAGCCAGACCGAGGCCGACCCGTGGGCCGGGCAGTCGGTCTCGGGGTGGTCGTCGTCGCAGCCGATGTAGTGCGGACGGTTGGTGTCGTAGTCGGGCCGGATCATGACCGTGGCCGTGCCGGAGTCGCCGTCGGGGCTCAGCGGAGCGCCCAGCAGGTCGAAGAAGTGGGCCCAGTCCCAGTACGGGCCCGGGTCCTCGTGCATCCCCTTCACCTTGTCCGGCAGCATGCCGGGCACGTTGTCGTGGCCGAGGATGTGGGCGCGGTCCAGCGGGACGCCGAACCGGTCGGCCAGGTACCGCACGAGCTTGGCGGACGTGCGGTACATCGCCTCGGTGTACCAGGTGCCGCCGGCGGCGAGGAAACCCTCGTGCTCCAGGCCGATCGCCTTGGCGTTGACGTACCAGTTGCCGGCGTGCCAGGCCACGTCCTTGGTGTGCACGTGCTGGGCGAGGTGGCCGTCGTGTGAGCGCAGCGTGTAGTGCCAGCTCATCTCCGACGGGTCCCGCACGAGGTCGAGGGTCTTGTCGTACAGCTCCTCGGTGTCGTGGATGACGATGTACTGGATCGTCTGGCTGGTGGGGCGGTCGGCGATGTCGTGGTTGCCGTACTTGCCGTTCGGCAGCGGGCTGTAGGGGGCCGGGATCCACTCGCCGGACAGCGAGTCGGGGCACTCCACGGCGTCCGCGCCGGCCAGGCGGGGCAGGTCCAGCCGGGCCAGCCAGGAGCGCGCCGGGTACACCTCGGGAGAGGGCGGCAGCGTCACCTCGGCGCCGCTGTCGGTCACGCGGGTGGCGCCCTCGTGGATGACCTCGTACACCTCGTCGGCGAAGTTCGCGGCGATCTCCTCGGCGGTGGCGCCCGAGTAGCGGGCCACCGCGCCGTACCAGTCGGCGGGGTCGGCGCTCGGCGGGGCGCCCAGGGCGCGCTGGTAGTCGGCGAGCAGCGCCGCGCCGCCGTCGATGTTGGCCGCCGGGTCCTTGCGCAGGCGCTCGGCGCTCTCGCCGGTCAGCTCGGCGGCCCGTTCGAGCGTGTGCAGGGACGCGGGCAGGCCGCCCGGCCGCTCCACCGGCTCTCCGGGACGCAGCGCGGGCCGGGAGTCGTCGCCGCGCGGGTCCTCTTCACCGTCGATGTGGTGGTGCCGCGAGGTGCGCAGCATGGCGCCGTCGGTGAGGTGCATGGGGCCGAACCCGCCGGCCGTGCTGGGCCTGCCGCCGTTGCAGTCCCAGCGCGACTCCATGTACGAGACGGCGAGCAGGACGCTCTCCGGCACACCGTGTCTCCGCGCGGCCTGTTCGAACGCCTGCGGCATCGTCGTCGTCATCACCACCACCTCCACCTGCACCGTCGCATGGATACGGGCCCAGCTGGAGGTCACATGTCATAGTTTTCCGCTTTCTTTCTGGAGACCCCGGCCTTCCCCCTGAAGACCCCGGCTCCTTCTTTCCAGAGACCCCCGCACAGGCTCTCCGCCTTGCTCGTCCAGCCCGCCTCTCACGCCAGGTCGAGCACCGCCTTGCCGTGCACGCGGCGGTCGAGGAGGGCGGTCGCGGCCTCGCCGGCGTCGTCCCAGCCGCCGCGCCAGGTGATCTCCGGGCTCAGCGTGCCGTCCGCGACCCGCCCGGCCAGCCAGGTCAGGTCGCGGTGCAGGCCCTGGCAGTAGAGCAGGTGGAAGGTCACCAGCGAGCGGTCGTGGCGCTCGGGCCCGCCGAACAGCGCGCCGAACGGGAAGCTCTCGCCCTCGCCGGTGGAGTGCCCGACGGCGACCAGCGTGCCGCCCTCGGTGAGCTGGTCGAACGCCTCGACCAGCGGGACGCCGCCGAGCAGGTCCAGGACGCCGTCGAGCCGTCCGCCGCTCTCCGCGGGGGCGGTGACGACCTCGTCCGCACCGAGCGCACGCAGCCCGTCACCGTGCCGGCCCGGGTCGCCGGTGGCGGCGATGACGTACGCGCCGCCGAGCCGGGCGAGCTGCACGGCGTACCGGCCGACGCCGCCCGTCGCGCCGGTGACCAGGACGCGCCGCCCCAGGATCGGCCCCAGGCGGTCGAGCGCGCGCAGCGCGGTGGCGCCGGCGACCGGGATCGTGCTGATCGCGCCGGGGTCCGCGCCCTGCGGCACCACCCCGATCCGGTCGGTCGGGACGGCCCGCAGCTCGGCCCACCCGCCGTCCCAGCCCAGCGTGACCACGGGCGTGCCCGCGGCGGGCCCCGAGCCGTCGGCCGCGGCCTGGACGACGACCCCCGCGGCGTCCCAGCCGAGCACCGTGCCCTCGGGCGCCTCCTGCAGGGCGTGCCTGACCTCGCCGTAGTTGAGCGACGTGGCGGTGACGCGGACCAGCGCCTCGCCGGGCGCCGGCACCGGGTCGGGCGCCTGGCCCACCCGCAGGCCACCGGGAACGGAACGGTCGACGATCAGAGCGCGCATGATGACATCCTCCAAAGTGCCACTGAGTGGCATAAGCCTATAGGAGGCATATGCGCTCCAGATACACTGGGCACGATGACCGCCGACCTGCTGCCGCTCCGCGAGCGCAAGAAGCTCAAGACCAGGGCCGCCCTGGTGGACACCGCGCTCGCGCTGTTCACCGAGCGCGGCTTCGACCAGGTGACCCTCGACGAGCTGTGCGCGGAGGTCGAGGTCTCCAAGCGCACGTTCTTCCGCAACTTCGCCAGCAAGGAGGAGGTCGCCTCCGCCCCGCTGGAGGCGCTGTGGACCGCGCTCCTCGACGACGTCGAGCACGCGCCGCTCGGCGGCCGTCCCGTGCTGGAGGTGCTGCAGGAGGCGATGCTCGCAGCGGTGCGCCGGATGTCGGCGGAGGGGCCGGAATGGGTGGCCCGCGTGCGGCTCAGTCAGGAGCTGTCGCAGCGTACGCCGTCCATCGCCGCGCATGGGCTGCAGTTCTGCGACCGCACCAGCGCGGCCTTCGAGACCACCCTGCGCAGGCGGCTCGGCCTCGGCGACCGCGACCACCGGCCCAGGCTGGCGCTCGACCTGCTGGTGGCGGCCTTCCACGCCGCCCTGCGCGGCTGGACCACCACCTCACCGGACCCCACGCTCGACGACCTGCTCACCGAACTCCGTACCGTCTTCGCGGCGACGCCGGCAGCGGCCACGTTCACCGGCGACGAACCGAGCCACTGAGCCGCTCCCCCTGCAGATTCAGGCCGGCCCATCCCCCCGTGCGAACCCAGGCCTCAGCGGGCGTCACGACCGCAGGTGGGCCGGCCCACCACCACGACCAGGCGATGCGCCTCCACCAGCTCGGCCACCCGCTCGACCAGCGCGGTCCGGCCGAAGAAGTACGCCTGATCGGTCGTCTCGAACCTGGCCGGCCCCCGATACGGCGACCGTGCCGCATCCCCGCCCGAACCGGTGGCCCCACGGGCGGCGGTGAGGGCCTCCTCCCATCGGGCCCGCCACCGCTCCGCGTCGCCGCCGCCCCCATATCCCCGAATACGGGCAAACCAGCACAACGCACCCAGCCAGGTGAAGGTGATCAAGTTTTGTCCAGGTGGCGCATCGGGGTTCCAGACAATCCAGCAGCCGCCAAGACTGGCCCCTGCCTGCCGTTATCCGCTCGGCGGGCCGACGAATTCACGGCCTGGGACCGTCCAGGCAACAAAGCGAGGAGAGCTCATGCTGAAAAGATTCATCCCGGCAGCCGTCGCCGCCGTCTCCCTGGCCACCGGCGCACCGATCGTGCTCGGCTCGGCGCAAACGCCGTTACAATGTAGATTAAACTTGGGCATCGGCGACACACCGACCCGCAACCCGCTCTCCCCTACACCTACCGCTTAACCTGCAGAAACACGTCCATGGACATGGACGTGACCCTGCCCGGGGAAGAACGGAGCCGCCCGACATGCCTGCCGCCCCGCCCGGACCCGGCCGTACCGCCGAGCAGATCCTCGCCGACACGGCGCGGATCACCGATCCGGCGCTCATGCGCGCGGTGAACTGCCTGCCCTCACCGCTGCGGGAGAGCGTGTACTACCACTACGGCTGGGCCGGCCGGGACGGCGGGCCGGCCACCGGTGTCCGCGGCGGAACCGGACGCAAGGGCATCGCCTTCACCCTGCTGTGCGCGGGCATCGACGGCGGCCCGGTCGAACGCGGCCTGCCCGCCGTCGTCGCCGGCAACCTCCTGATGAACGTGGCCACCCTGCACGACGACATCATCGACCTGGAGGCCCAGCGTCGCGGCCGGCCCACCGTCCTGGCGGCCTACACCACCGGGCACGCCATCATGGCCGGTGACGCCCTGCTGGCCCTTGCCTTCTCCCACCTGGGCGAGCACCCGCACCCCCGCACCCAGCAGGCGCTGCGGACGATGCGCGCGGGCTGGCTCCAGCTGTGCGCGGGCCAGGTCCGCGACGAGGAGCACGAGGGCCGCTGCGAGACCAGCCTCGACCAGGCCGTCTCCGTGCAGGCGGCCAAGACCGCCGAGGGCGTGCGCGCGGTGTGCTCCCTGCCCGCCCTGCTGACCGACGCCTCCGGCACGCAGGTGGAGGCCGCCGGCCGGTTCGGGTTCCATCTCGGCATGGCGGTGCAGTACCACAACGATCTGTCGGATCTGTGGCCGGCGGAGCAGCTCAGCCGGTCCCGCTACGGTGACGTCCGCCGTCGTAAGATCACGCCCACGGTCGCGGCGTGCCTGGAATCAGGGCACCGCGACAGCGGGCGGCTCGCCGAGTTCTACCAAGGGGACGGCGAGCCCGCCGAGGAGGGGCTGGCCGCCGTCGCGGACCTGATCGACCGGTGCGGCGGCCGCGCCTGGACCCGTGCACAGAACCACGCGCACCTGCGCCTGGCCCTCCGGAGCCTCCAGGAAGCCGACCCACCGCCGGCCGTCTACAGCGACGCGGTCACCCTCGCCGGCATCTACCTGGTGGGAGATGCCGAGCCCTCCGCCCACACCTGAGCCGTTCCGCCTGGTCCAGAGGGCGGAGCCGTCAGTGCGGCACGTCCAGACCGGCGCTGCGGGCCGCGTCCATTCGCTGCGGTGACGAACTGCTCGTAGGTGCCCATGCCACGCGGCTATGCCCCCTACTACGCCACCGGTGTGCCGGAAGCGGCTCTGTTCAAGGTAACCGACGGTGTGGAGTCTCAAACGCCTACGAATATGACGGGTTGGCCCGCGTAACCGCGGAGAAGTTCCTCACCGGCAACGGCATCGGACAAGAGAAGTGGCGAACCACCACCAGGTACGGCGGTGACCGGATACACGTGGACCCGCCCATCGGTGGCACACCGACCACCACCATCACCGACGCGCGGGAGCGCACAACGGAGATCCGCCAGCACAAGGGAGACGGCCCCAACGGCGACTACGATTCCACGACCTACAGCTACGGTCTAACCGGCCAGCTGTCTAAGGTCACCGACAGCTCCGCCACGTCTGGACGTACACCTACGACCTCCGTGGCCGGCAGATCGAGGCTCCGGACCCTGACAAGGGAGCCACCAAGAGCAGTTACGACGACCTCGATCGCGTCACTCAGACCCGCGACGGCTCGCCCACCGGCACCCTCGCGCGGTCACGATCCTGCGCAGCGCGGGAGAGAGCGCCGCGCTCGCGGGCAGCCTCGCCTCCGCCCTCGCCCCGATCATCCCGGCCACGCAGGCTCCGGACAGCGAGAACCCGGCCGACCTAGACCAGTGACACCAGGTCGTCCCAGCGGGTGAAGAGCACCCCGAGCGCCGCGCCGAGCAGCCCGGCCAGCACCGCGATCCCCACGTCCGCGGCACCCGAGCCCGCCGTAGCCACCAGTCCCAGTACGGCCAGCGAAACGAGCACCAGGTTACGGACGACGTGCGGCACCCCGAGCGGTGTCTCCGAAGCGCCGAAGCACCGGCAGGGCACCGCGGCGCCCCGCCGCATGACCAGCAGGGTAGCGACGGTGAACCCGCCCAGCAGCACGGCCGCCAGCGTGAACCCGACCGCGCCCGCCCACCCCAGCGGCATTGCGGTCAGCACGATGACCGCGGCCTCGCCCGCCGCCACGGCGAACGGGACGGCCGGCGAGCGCCAGGTCGTCATGTCCGTCGCCGACGTGGCGAAACGCCGCCACGCCTCGCGCCCGGAGACCTTGCTCGCCAGCGCCACCGCGAACACGGTGACCAGCAGCACACGACACCCAACAGCGACATAAAGCATGATCACCGTCTCCGTCCACGACGACACCGCACGCAGTATGGCCCGTCGTTCTCAGCGATTTCTCAACGCCATCTCAATGACTACGCTCGAAGATCGTGCTGATTCGGTTGCTTGGGCCGGTCGAACGGGAACGCGCGGGCAAGATCATCCCGATACGCCCTCCGCAGGTGGCGCTGGCCGCGCTGGCCTGGGAGGTCGGGCACGTCGTATCGGAGGAGACGCTGTAGAACAGGATCTCGGGAGAGCAGGTGCCGAACGGCGCCAGGAAGACCCTGTACACGATCATCACCCAGATCCGCCGCGAGGTGCTCGGCGACGACGGCGACGTGTTACGCAGGCTGGGCGGCTACCTGCTCGACGTGGACGAGTCAGCAGTCGGCGTCGCCCGCTTCCGCACGCTGGCCGAGCGCGCGGTCACCGCATCCGATCCGGGGCCGCTGCTGGAGGAGGCGCTCACGCTGTGGCGCGGCGAACCGCTGACGGGGGTGCCGGCGAGTGGGCGGAACGGGCCCGAAGGGCGCTGGGCGAGGAGCACAAGGAGGTCTCACTGCGCTGGGCGCGCGCCGTGACCGAGACCGATCCGGGCGCGGCCGTGGCAGCACTGGCGCCGCTGGCGCCGCCGGCCGAGGATCACCCGCTGGACGAGCTCGTCGCCGCGGTGCTGATCGAGGCGCTGCAGGCGCACGTCCACCTGGGCCTGACGGTGCCGCTGAGCAGGCTCAGGCCGGGGCGGGAGCTCGGGCACGCGTACGGGCGATGGAGCTGTTCAGGCAGGCGGGCGACGCCGTCGGCGAGCGCGGGCGCTGACCAACGCGAGCTGGTGGCGGGCCAACCGCGGCGAGTACGCGCAGGCGCTGGAGAACAGCCGCAGGTCACAGCGGCTGCCGGCCGAGTACGGCTACGCCCAGGGCGAGGGCCACGCCTGGGACAGCATCGCCTCCGTGCTCAACGCGATGGGCGAGCATGCGCGGGCGGTCGAGTGCCACGAGGCCGTCGGCGACGCCGACGCCGACAAGATCCAGCAACGGGCACCGGCATTGAGAAACCGTTGAGAATCCGCTGAGACCCACGGCGCATGATCCGGGCAACAACCCGATCCCCAGAAGGGAGAGCTCCATGAGCACGATGTCCGCGCTTCCTGGAGAGAGTCGCCCGCACGGACATGGTGCTGAAGTATCCCTCGAAAACCGGAGGTAGTCATGCCGTTCGCGGTAGCTCTCGTGGTCTTCGCCTGCGCGCTGTGCGCGGTGGACCTGACGTTGACCCTCGCGGTGGTCAGGCGGTTGCGTGACCACACCACGCGGATCGACGCACTCTACGCCGCCGTCGCGGGCGAACTGGAGGCCAAACAGGAGAACAACGCTGTGTGAGCGGCGCCGCGGACCGACATGCCGTGACAACGGAGGAAGGTTCGATGAAGACCCTGAGCAACCTGGCCGACCGGATCCTGGAAAAGGTCGCCCCCCACGCCATCGCCCGCGCCACCGACTGCGGCTACTACTGCTGCGGCGCCCAGTTCTATGGGGCGTACTGCTGCTTCTACCCCAACGGGAGCAGCCACTGCGGCGACTGCGTGCGCCGCTATTGCTAGCGGTGAGCGGTCTCGCTGATTGATCTGGTGCCCGGCCGCCCCCTGCCGGGCACCCCCCTTACGAACCGGAGGTGTGCTGTGCCGTTCGTGATCGCCGTCGCGGTGCTTGTCGGCGTGCTGTGCCTGGTCGACCTGGCGATGACCCTCGCCGTGACCAGGCGGCTGAAGGAACACGTCAAGCTGATCGACGCCCTGGACGAGGTCGTGGAGATGGGCGGGCTGTTCGGGAAGGGCGGCCTGGCCGTAGGTGACCGCGTCGGCGACTTCGACGTGCGTACGGTGGACGGGACCATGGTGGCACTCGACCGGCTCCCCGACGACACGGTGGTCGCGTTCATCGCGGCTGAGTGCGCGACGTGCCGCAAGAAGCTGCCCGAACTCGTCTCCTGGGCATCCGGCCAGGACAGGTCGCGGGTGCTCGTCGTGATCGACGGCCGCGGCGGCGGCCACGAGCAGATGGTCGGCAGCCTGTCCCCGGTCGCCCAGGTCGTGCTCGAGGACGGCGGCGGCGCCGTCAGCGCGGCGTTCGACGTCAACTCGTTCCCCAGCTTCTTCCTGGTCGGGGAGGGCGCGGTAACAGGAAGGGTGCGCGACGTCGCGCGGCTGCCCAGCGGATCCGCGGCGTGATGGGCGGCAGGCGGGAGACCCCCGGGTTCAGCCACCTGGCCGCGGGCGCGGCGCGGGGTGCCGCGATGGTGTGCAGGGCGGCACCTGCGCAGGTCATCGGCTACCTGGCCGTGACGCTGGTGGGCGCGGGCGCGCCGGTCGTGCTCGCCTGGCTGACCAAGGCCGTGCTCGACGGCATCGCCCGCGGAGAGGTCTCCGCGCTGCCGGGACAGGCCGTAGGGATCGCGGTGATCACCACGCTGGCCGCGGCGGCCGCGCAGGCAGGGCAGTACCTGCGGGCCGAGGTCGACAGGCGGGTCTCGCTGCGGGCCAAGGACGAGCTGTTCACCGCGATCTGCGGTTTCACCGGCCTGGCGCCGTTCGAGAGCCCGGCCTTCCTGGACCGGTTGCGGATGGCGCAGCAGAGCGCGAGCAACCCCGGCAGGCTGATCGACACCGCGCTGTCGGCCGTGCGCAGCGCCATCACCGTGGCGGGCTTCGTGGGCTCGCTGCTGGTGATCAGCCCGCTGTTCACCGGGCTCGTGCTGCTGTCGGCGCTGCCCGCGTTTCTGATCGAGCTGCGGCTCTCGCGCAGCCGGGTGAACATGATGTGGCGGATCGGCCCGGTCGAGCGCAGGGAGATGTTCTACGCCCGGCTGATGTCGACCGCGGAGGCCGCCAAGGAGATCCGGCTGTTCGACCTGGGCTCGTTCCTGCGCGGGCGGATGCTGGGCGAGGTGCGCACCGCCAACGCCGCCCGCCGTTCGGTGGACAGGCGCGAGTTCGCCGTGCAGGCCGGGCTGGCGGGCGCGGCGGCGGTGGTGGCGGGGATCGGCCTGGTCTGGGCGATCCTGGCGGCCGGGCAGGGCAGCCTGAGCGTCGGTGACGTGTCGATGTTCGTGGCCGCTGTCGCGGGCGTGCAGTCCGCGCTGAACACGGTGGTGTCGGCCGGCGTGATGGCGCACGAGCAGTTGCTGATCTTCCACCACCACATCAGGATCACCGGCGAGGGCCCGGGGCTGCCCGCCCCCGCCGAGCCCGCCGTACTGCCCGAGCTGCGGGGCGGGATCGAGCTGCGCGACGTGTGGTTCCGCTACAGCGACGAGCACCCGTGGGTGCTGCGCGGCGTCGACCTGTTCATCCCGCACGGGCAGACGGTCGCTCTCGTGGGGCGCAACGGCGCGGGCAAGAGCACGATGGTCAAGCTGCTGTGCCGCTTCTACGACCCGACCCGGGGCTCGATCCTGTGGGACGGCGTCGACATCCGCGACGTACCGCCCGAGTCGCTGCGTGCCAGGGTCGGCGCGGTGTTCCAGGACTTCGTCGCCTACGAGTTGACCGCCCGCGAGAACGTCGGCGTCGGCGACCTGACCGCCGCCCAGGATCACGTACGGCTGGAGCGCGCGGCCCGCGAGGCGGGGGTCCATGATGCGGTGTCGGCCCTGCCGTACGGCTATGACACGCTGCTCAGCCGCGATTTCGCGCCCGAGCAGGACGAGGAGGAGGACGGGGTGCTGCTGTCCGGCGGGCAGTGGCAGCGCCTGGCCCTGGCCAGGGCGTTCCTGCGCAGCGACAGGGACCTGATGATCCTCGACGAGCCGAGCGCGGGCCTGGACGCCGAGGCCGAGTACGAGGTGCACACCCAGCTCGCGCGCCTCAGGAGGGGCAGGACCAGCGTGGTGATCACGCACCGGCTCGGCTCGACTCGCGACGCCGACGCGATCGTGGTGCTGTCCGACGGCGTCGTCACCGAGCGGGGCACGCACGCCGAACTCCTGGCCGCGGGCGGCACCTACGCGGGCCTGTACGGCCGCCAGGCCAGCGGCTACCGCGACGACCTGGCGGCCAGGCCGTGACCGCCGTCGTCGTCGCCGTTGCCGCCCTGGCGCTGCTCGCGCTGGCCTGGCTGCGGCTGCGCTACCTGGTGGTGACCGTCGAGGGCGACAGCATGCTGCCCACCTACCAGCCAGGAGAGCGCGTCCTCGTACGGCGGGCCAGACCCACCCGCGTCCGCACCGGCCAGGTCGTCGTGCTGGCACGGATGGCGGACGAGGGCGAGACTCGGTGGATCATCAAACGCCTGGCAGCGGTCCCCGGCGACCCGATCCCCCGCGAGCAGATCCCCGCGCTCCGCGACGCGCCGGGAACTCAGGTGCCCGCCGGTCGCCTCGTCGTCGTGGGCGACAACCCGGCGCAGTCGTTCGACTCCCGCGTGTCGGGCTACCTGAGGGCCGACCGCCTGCTCGGCGTGGTCCTGCGCAAGCTGGCCCCGCGCTAGCGCGCGTACGGTGAACAGCAAGCCCACCGTGAACGGCCAGCCCGCGGTGAACTGCGCGGCCGTTTACCTCGATATTGACCTCCTGTGGTTCATCAACTCAAATGCAGGTGACGCCGTCCATCGCGCGCCGGCGCAGGAGGAGCGACCCCATGAGACGCAATGCCGTGTTAGTCCTGGTCACGAGTGCCGTCTGTGTGCTCGTGGCCACTTCGGTCCCCGGTTCGGCGAACGCCGCCAAAGGCGATCCCGCCGACCTCCTGGTGAAGGCCAGGCCCGCACTGCTGCACAGCTCGCCCGAGGACGCGTACGTACGGCAAAGCCCGGCCGAAGGGCAGGGCGGGCTGCGCTACACGCCCTACACCCGCACGTACGCGGGGCTGCCCGTCTACGGCGGCGACTTCGTCGTGGTCAGCACCGCCGCCGGCGAGGTCCTGAGCACCTCCGTCTCCCAGGAAAGCCCCCTGGACGTGGCCACCACGCCCAGGCTCGGCGCCGCCGAAGCAGCCCGGGTGGCCAGGAGCCAGCTGCCCCAGGTCTCCTCGATCGCCACGCCCCGGCTGGTGGTCATGGCTGAGGGACGCGGCCGGCTGGCCTACGAGGTGCTCGTCCACGGCGCCGTCAGCGGCAGGGAGAGCAAGCTGCACGTCTTCGTCGACGCGCTGACCGGCGCGGTCGTCCTGAAGTCCGACGAGGTCAAGGCGGGGGTGGGCAACAGCTACTACAACGGCAACCCGGTCACCATCGGCACCATGGCGACCGGCTCGTCCTTCGCCATGATCGACCCGGTGCGGCGGAACGTGCGCTGCGGCGGCCCGAACGGCTCCGCCTTCACCGGGCCCGACGACTCCTGGGGCAACGGCAGCGGCACCAACCTGGAAACCGCCTGCGTCGACACGCTCTTCGCGATCGACACCGAATGGGACATGCTCAAGACCTGGCTGGGACGCGACGGCTTCAACGGCGCCGGCGACGGCTACCCCGCCCGCGTCGGCCTGAACGACGTCAACGCCTACTGGAACGGCGTCAACACCGTCTTCGGCCACACCTCCGACAACCTGCGCCAGCTCACCGCGATGGACGTCGTGGCGCACGAGTACGGCCACATCGTCTTCGCCACCACGCCCGGCCTCGACCTCGGCGACAACGAGAAGGCCATACTCAACGAGTCCACCGGCGACATCTTCGGCGCGCTGACCGAGCAGTACGCCAACGAGCCCGCCACCCTCGACCCGCCGGACTACACCGTCGGCGAGGAGGTCAACGTCGACGGAACCGGCCCGATCCGCTACATGTACAAGCCGTCGCTGATCCCCGGTCACCCCGACTGCTTCAGCAGCGCGGTGCCGTCGATGCCGCCCCAGGTCGGGGCCGGCGTCCAGAATCACTGGTTCTACCTGCTGGCCGAGGGCAGCAACCCGACGAACGGGCAGCCGCCCAGCCCGACCTGCGACTCCTCCTCCATCGTCGGGCTCGGCGCGCGCAAGGCGGGCCAGATCTACATGGGCACGCTGCTGCGCAAGACCTCCGCCTGGCCGCACACCATGGCCCGACGCGCCTCGCTGCAGGCGGCCCTGGACATGTTCCCCTCGTCGTGCCTGGAGTACAACACGGTCAAGGCCGCGTGGAACGCCGTCCGCGTGCCCGCCCGGGCCGGCGAGCCGTACACGTGCGACTTCTCGGTCTCGGTCAGCCCCGCCGCGGCGAGCGTGCAGCCCGGCCGGACCGTGAGCGTCACCGTCGGCAGCGCCGTCGTCTCGGGCGCCCCGCAGCAGATCTCGCTGTACGCCCGGGGGCTCCCGGCGGGCATGACGGCCTCCTTCAGCCCGTCGAGCATCACCACCGGCGCCACCTCCACGCTGACCGTCACGGTCGGCGCGAGCACCCCGTCCGGCACCTACCCGATCACGGTGCTGGGCGACGGCGTCGCCCTCGACCACACAGCCACGCTCACCCTGACCGTGGCCCCATGAGCCGATGACGCCTCAGCCGGGCCGTGCCCGGCTGGGGTTGCGGCGGCCGCGCAGGCAACCGCGTCGCGAGCGCGAGCGCGGACGGTCCCGGCAGCCAGATCGCGGCCCACAGCAGCCCGTACCCGCCCAGCAGCCGGTCCGTCCCTGCGGCTGTGCGGATGAAGGCATCGTTTTCCCGTCCTGAGTCACCAGGGCCGTCTTGTGATCCACTGGTCACGCCCGCGCTCCGGCGGTGGGCGTCCCGCACGTCGTGGGCGGCGGATTGCCGAACCATGACCGGCGCCCGCGTGTGGCCGTCATGGCCGCGGGTGCATGTAGAGGAACATGGGTCCCCGCAGCGGGTTCGACGCCTTCCGCGCCCTGGCCGACCGTCGTGGCCGGCCCGGCGTCCGGCTGCTCGACGCCCTGACCGAAGCCGCCGGGAGCGGGCACGGGCCCGCCGCGGCCTGGGCGCCCGACGTGGCCGGGCGGTTCGGGCTGCCCGCGGCCGCGGGGCTCGGACCGGCCACCTTCTACGCCGATCTGGCCGCTCCGCACGGCCGCCGTCACGTGCGCGTCTGCACCGCGGCGGCCTGCTTCGCCGCCGCGGCGGGCCGGCACATCGGCGAGGTCGAGGAGACGCTGGGGGTCGGCGTCGATCAGGTCTCCGCGGACGGGGAGGTCTCCCTGCAGGGTGTCCGCTGCCTCGGCTACTGCTACGCCGGTCCGGCCTGCCTCGACGGCGACACGCCGTGCACGGGCCCGGCGCTCGCCGCCCAGCTCTCCGGCCGCGCGCTCCCCCACGCCCCGCCGATCCCGGCCACCGACGTCACGGGCGCTCCCGTCGTGCTGGCGGGCGTCGTCGAGGGGCAGGACGCCTGGCAGGTGTGGCCGGACGTGCTGCGGGCCGGCGCGCCGGAACGGGTCCTGCGCGAGGTGGCGGCCTCCGGGCTGCGCGGGCGCGGCGGAGCGGGGTTCCCCGTCGCCGCCAAATGGGCCGCCGCCGGACGTTCGCCCGGCACCGTGGTGGTCGCCAACGGCGACGAGGGCGATCCCGGCTCCTACGCCGACCGGCTGCTGATGGAGGCGGATCCGGGGCGGGTGCTGGAGGGGCTCGCGCTGGCCTGCTTCGCCTGCGGGGGCCGCCGTGGCGTGGTGCTGGTCCGGTCGGAGTACCCGCGCGCGCTGGCGACCATGCGGACGGCGGTCGAGCAGGCCCGCGCCGACGGACATCTGGGACGGCGGGTGCACGGCACCGACGTCGATCTCGACATCGAGGTGGCCGAGGGCTCGGGCTCCTACGTCGCCGGCGAGGAGACCGCCCTCGTCGCGGGGCTCGAAGGCGGCCGCGGCTGCGCCCGGCCGCGCCCGCCGTACCCGACGCAGCACGGCCTGTGGGACGCCCCCACCGTCGTGAACAACGTCGAGACGCTGGCCGCGATCCCCTGGATCGTCCGGCACGGCGGGACCGCCTACGCCGGGCGCGGCACACCGTCGGAGACCGGCACCAAGCTGGTCTGCCTGTCCGAACGGTTCGCCCGGCCCGGCTGCTACGAGGTCGAGATCGGCACTCCCGTAGGCAGGATCGTCGAGGAGTTGGGCGGCGGCCTGCGCGAAGGCGCGGACCTGGCCGTCGTCCAGGTCGGCGGGCCTCTGGGCGGCTTCCTCGCCGCCGACCGGCTCGACGTTCCGTTGACGGAGGCGGATCTCGCAGCCCGCGGAGCGGCACTTGGACACGCCGGGCTGGTCGCCTTCGACCGGCGGGTCGCACCCGAGGAGGTGCTGCGCCACGTCTGGGAGTTCGCCGCGGCCGAGAGCTGCGGCGCCTGCTCGCCCTGCCGGGTCGGGTCCCGCAGGGGGCTGGAGATCGTCCGGGCCGGGCAGCCGGGCGCGGAGTACGAGCGGCTGCTCCGCGTCATGGGTGAGGCCAGTCTGTGTGCCTTCGGGCGGCGCGTCCCGGCGGCCGTGCGCAGCCTCGTCCACGCCTTCGGCGACCGGCTCGCGGGGTGGGACCGGTGAGGGTGCGGGTCGGCGAGGTGGTCGTGCGGGTGGCCGGCGACGCCTCGATCCTGGACGCCGTGCGGGAGGCCGGGGTGAGCCTGCCCGCCCTGTGCGACGACGCCCGCCTGACGCCGGCCGGTTCCTGCCGGGCCTGCCTGGTGCGAGCGGGCGGAAAGCTGGTCGCCGCGTGCGTGACGCCGGCCGCCGAGGACGTCCCGGTCGAGGTGGACGCCGACGATCTGCGCGCGTCGCGTCGCGCGGCCGTGGAGCTCATCGTCTCGGCCCTGCCGCCGTACGCACTCGACGACGACCACGCCGGCAGCGAGCTGGCCGGGGTCTGCCGGGACCTGGGTATCACGCCCGGGACGGCCCGGGGAAGCGGCGGCAGGGGCCGGGACGACAGCCACCCGTACGTCCGCCTCGACCGGGACCTGTGCATCGCCTGCGGCCGGTGCGTACGGATGTGCGCCGAGGTGCAGGGCACCTTCGCCCTGACCCTGACAGGACGCGGATCCGGCACGGTGGTCGCGCCCGGCACGGGCGGACCGTGGGCGCGGTCCGACTGCGTCGCGTGCGGCGGCTGCGTCGACACCTGCCCCACCGGCGCGCTCACCGAGCCCGGCCTGCCCGGCGGCGGCCACGCGCCGGAGCTGCCGCGTACCCGCACCACCTGCGGATACTGCGGCGTCGGCTGCTCCCTGGACGTGCTCACCAGTGACGGCGCCGTGACCGCGGTGCTGCCCGCCCGCGACGGCCCGGTCAACCGCGGGCACGCCTGCGTCAAGGGCCGCTTCGCCCACGGCTTCCTCCGCTCGCCCGACCGGCTCACCCGGCCGCTGCTGCGCCGCGCCGGCCGCCTGGAAGCGGTGAGCTGGGAAGAAGCCCTCGACCACGTGGCCCGGGGACTGTTGGCGGCGGTCACGGCAGGCGGGCCGGACGCGGTGGCCGCGATCTCCTCGGCCAGGGCGACCAACGAGGAGAACTACCTGCTCCAGAAGTTCATGCGGGTGGTGATCGGCACCAACAACGTCGACAACTGCTCCCGGCTGTGCCACGCGCCGTCGGCCGCCGGGCTGACCGCCGCGTTCGGTCTGCCCGGCGGCACCGACCGCTTCGAGGACGTGGAGAGCGCCGACTGCCTGCTGGTGGTGGGGGCCAACCCGGTCGAGGCGCACCCGGTGGTCGGCGCCCGCCTGCTGCAACGGGTCCTGCGCGGGGCACGGCTGGTCGTGGCCGATCCGCGCGCGGTCGGCCTGGCCCGCCACGCCGACGTCCACCTGCGTCCCCGTCCGGGCACCAACGTCGCGCTCTTCCACGGGATGGCGCACGTGCTGCTGGCCGAGAACCTGGTCGACGAGGAGTTCCTGCGCCTGCGGGCGGCCGGCCTGCCGGAACTGACCGCGCTGCTGGCCGGTTACTCCCCCGAGCGTACGTCGGCCGTCACCGGCGTCCCGGCCGCCGACGTCGTCGCCGCCGCGCGGCTGTTCGGCCGGGCGCGGAGACCGGCGATCGTCTACGGGCTGGGCGTCACCGAGCACCTGCACGGCACGGACGGCGTACGCGTCCTGGCCAACCTCGCGATCCTGCGCGGGGCGGTCGGAACCGGGCGCGGGTTCGGCGTGAACCCACTGCGCGGCCAGAACAACGTCCAGGGCGCGTCTGACATGGGCGCTCTGCCGGACCTGCTGCCCGGGTACGGCAGGGTGACCGACCCCGACGCCCGCGCCCGCGCCGGACGCATGTGGGGGGTGCCGGTCCCGCCCCGGCCCGGCCTGCGGATCCCGGAGATGTTCGCCGCCGCCCGCTCGGGAGAGCTGCGCGCGTTGTGGATCGTCGGAGAGGACGTGTGCGCCACCGACCCGGACAGCACCCACGTCGTCGAGGCCCTGGAGAGCTGCCCGCTCGTCATCTGCGACGAACTGTTCCTGTCCGAGACCGCACGCAGGGCCGACGTCGTGTTCCCCGCCGCTTCCTGGCTGGAGAAGGAGGGCACGTTCGTCAACTTCGACCGCCGCTTCCAGCGGGTGCGGGCCGCGCTCGCCCCGCCCGGAGCGGCGCGGCCCGACTTCGAGATCATCCACGCGGTCGCCGCGGCGCTCGGGGTCGATCTGGGCTGCGCCACGCCGGCGCAGGCCCTGGCCGAGTGCGGCCGGCTGGCGCCCGTCTTCGCCGGTCTCTCCCACGAACGGCTCGACCGCGAGGGTGCCGTCCCCTGGCCCTGCCCTGATCCCGACCGTCCGGGAGAGTCCTCGCTCTACCGGGAACGGTTCGCCACCCCGGACGGGCTGGCGCACCTCAGCGCCGCGCCCTACCTGCCGCCCGGCGAGGAGCCCGACGCCCGCTACCCGCTGGTGCTGGTCACGGGGCGGCGCTGGGCGCACTACAACTCCGGCGGCATGACCCGGCGGACGGACAACCTGCGGCTCGACCCCACCGACCGGCTCGACGTGCATCCCGTGGACGCGGCCCGCCACACCCTGGCGGACGGCGACCGCGTCACCGTCCGCAGCCGCCACGGCCAGGCCCGGCTGACCGTCCGGCTCAGCGACGACGTGCGCCCCGGCCAGGTCTTCTGCGCCTTCCACTTCCCCGCCAGCGGGGTCAACGCCCTCACCTCGGACCGGGGCGACACCGCGACGTCGTGCCCCGAGTACAAGGTCACCGCGGTGCGGCTGGAGCCCGCGTCCGCCGGCGGAGAACCCGCGGCGCGCCAGACATGACGGTGGGCGGCTTCGGGGTAGGGGAAGGGCGGGGGCTCGGGGGAGGCGCAAGATGGCTGGACGGATCGTGGCGGGCGTGGACGGCTCGCCGCCGTCGATGGCGGCCGTGGAGTGGGCCGCGGCGGACGCCCGCAGGCGCTCGCTGGCGCTGCGGCTGGTGCACGTGTGCGAGCCGTGGACGGGCGACGTCGGGACGGCCGAATACTGCGCCGGGATGCTGGAATCGGCGGCGGACCGGGCGCGCGGCCTGGTTCCCGGCGTGGAGGTCGGCACGGAGATCCTGCCCGGTCCGGTGGTGGAGGACCTGGTGCGCGAGTCGGCGGAGGCCGACAGCCTGGTGCTGGGCAGCAGAGGGCGGGGCGGTTTCGCCGGGATGGTGCTCGGCTCCACGAGCCTGGCGCTGGCCGGGCGCGCCACGAGCCCGGTCGTGGTCGTCCGGGAGGCCGCCACGCTGCGTCACGGCCGGATCGTGGTCGGATACGACGGCTGGCAGTCACCGGCCGCCATGGAGTACGCCCTGAAGCAGGCCCGCGCCCAGGACGCGGAGCTGCTGGTGCTCTACGCCTGGCGGCCGCCGATCCTGTCCTCGTACGCCTCGGCCTACAGGATGCTCGGCGAGAGCTTCGAGGACAACGCCCGCGACGCCGCCCAGGAGGTGATCCCGTGGCGGGAGGGGAACCCTGACGTGCGGATCGTGGACGAGCAGGTGTGCGATCATCCGGTCGCCGCTCTCAGAAACGCGTCGTCCACGGCCGACCTGGTCGTGGTGGGCTCGCGCGGGCTGGGCGAGTTCGCCTCCACGATGCTGGGGTCGGTGAGCCACGGGGTGCTGCACCACGCGGCGTGCCCAGTGGCCGTGGTGCCGCCCGGCGGGGCCGCACATGCGTCCCGCTGACGGGTCGGACGCCCCGCCACCCATGGTTCGGCCGGTCACGCGCTCCGGCTCTGGTCGGCGAACAGCCGGTCCAGATGCAGGTCGATCGCGGCGAGGGCGTCCTGGGGGGTGATCACGTCCAGTTCGAGGAGCGGGGTGAGGCCGGTGAGGGCGAGGAGCAGGTTGGTCTCCGTGGCCGGGTCGCGGTCGGGGGCGATGTGCCCGTCGGCGATCGCCTGGCGGACCAGCTGCTCGACGAGGGCCCGCCCCCGGACGAGGCCGCGGCGCGCCTGCTCGTGGACGGCCTCGTCGTGCAGCGCCTCCAGGACGTAGGCGGCGCTCATCCGGCTGGTCGCGCGGGCGTCGGCGTGCAGGGGCAGCATCTCCGCGAGCGTCAGTCGCAGCACGTCACGCGGGTGCGGACGGTCGCCGAGCCCGGCGAGGCCCTGCTCGACGCGGAGCGAGGTCTGTTCCGAGGCGAAGTCCATGGCGAAGGAGAGCATGGCGGCCCGGGTGGCGAAGTAGTGCTGCAGCTGCCCGAGTGAGATGCCCGCCTCCTGCGCCACCACCCGGGTCGTCAGGTGCGCGACGCCGCGCTGCGCCACCACCCGCCACAGCGCGCGGGCGATCGTTTCGCGGCGTTCACGGTGGTCCACCTGTTTCGGCATCCTGGCCTCTCCCTCGTCACTCCGCACCTTTCCCATACAGTTGACATAATACACTTGACCTATAACCATGGGGGTCCGTTCGAGGAAGGAGCCGTCATGTCCGGAGAGCCGAGGGTGCGGACCGCGGAAGGTGCGGTGCAGGGGCGCCGGCGGCGGGGGCACGCGGTGTTCCGCGGCATCCCCTATGCCCAGCCGCCGGTGGGAGCGCTCCGCTTCGCCGCGCCCGCCCCGCCGCACCGCTGGGACGGCACGAGGCAGGCGACGGAGTTCGGCCCCCCGGTGCCGTTGTCCCTGCCGATCGACGTGGGCCCGCCGCGGGGCACGGACTGGCTGACGCTCGACGTCGGCACCCCGGATCCGGGCGCGGCCGGGCTGCCGGTGCTGGTGTGGCTGCCCGTGGGCGGCTACGTCTCGGCAGCGTCGAGCGACCCGATGTACGACCCGGCGGCGCTGGCCGGGGCGGGGCTCGTCGTGGTGACCGTCAACTGCCGCGTGGGCGCGGAGGGCTTCGCGTTCCTCGACGACGCGCCGCTCAACCGCGGCTTCCTCGACCAGATCGCGGCGCTGGAGTGGGTGCAGCGGAACATCGCCGCGTTCGGCGGCGACCCCGGCCGGGTCACCGTGGCCGGACAGTCCGCCGGGGCGGGGTCGGTCGCCGCCCTGCTGACGATGAAGCCGGCGCGCGGCCTGTTCCGGCGGGCGATGGCCCATTCGGTGCCGGGGCTGCACAGCACCCCCGCGCTGGCCCGGCAGGTCACCGCCGCGCTCGCGGACCGGCTCGGCGCGGCGGCCCCCACCGCCGCGGCCCTGCGCGACATCGACCCCTGGCGCCTGGCCGCGGAGCTCACCTCCTTCAACGCCGCCCTCCATGCGCACCGGGAGCGCTGGGGGCGGCTCACGGAGACCGGCACCGCCCTGTGCCCCGTCGTCGACGGCGAGGTTCTGCCCGAGACGCCCTGGTCCGCGCTGACCGGCGGGCGCGCGGACGGGATCGAGCTGCTCGCCGGCCACACCCGGGACGAGTTCCGGCTGTTCAGCGTCATGAGCGGACGGCAGGGCACCTTCACCGAGCAGGACGCGCGCACGGCCCTGGAACTGCTCGGGCCCCAGCCGCACGGCGCGCGGGCGTACCGCGCCGGGTTTCCGCAGGCCGGTCCGGAGGAGCTGGTGGAGACGGTGTACTCCGACGCCCTCTTCCGCATGCCGTCACAGCAGCTGGCCGAGGCCAACGCCGCGGCCGGCGGCACCTCGTACCTGTTCGAACTGTGCTGGACAGCCCCGGCGCTCGGCGGCGCTCTGGGCGCCTGCCACAGCCTCGACGTCCCGCTGGCGTTCGGCACGCTGGACAGCCCCGTCGGCGCGCAGCTCCTCGGCGACGAGCCCGCCCCCGTGGCCGTCGCGCTCTCCGGCGAGCTCAGGGAGGCCTGGGTGCGCTTCGTCACCACCGGCGACGCGGGATGGGCCGCGTACCGGCCCGACCGGCGGCTGACCCGCGTCCTGGACGCCGAGCCGGCCACTCTCCCCTACCCCGAAGAGGTCTCCCGCCGGATCTGGGCCGGCCACTCCCCCGCGCCCTTCGACCTCCCGCGGCGCGGAGAGACGGCGCCCGTTCCACGGACGAGCCGCGCCTGAGCAGGCCAGATGTGCGCTCACCGCGGCGCCTGACGCAGGAACGCCGAGGTGACGGCCACGAACCGGCCGGCGTCGTCGAGCCACGGAAAGTGCCCCGCCCCGGCCTGCACGACGAGCTCGGCGTGCGGGAACAGCGCGACGAGCTCGGCCACCGCGGCGGGCGGGGAGTTCAGGTCCACCTCGCCCGCGAGCAGCAGCACCGGCGAGGTGAAGCGGGTGAGCGCGGCGCGGGTGGCGTCGGGGGCGAAGGCGCCCTCGGCGCCGAAGACGGCTGCCGCCTCGTTGTTCCGCTGCTCGTCCTCGGCGGCCTTGTGCGCCTGGGCCGTCTCGTCCCAGCGGCCGTACCAGAACGGCGCGACGGCCTG
Source organism: Nonomuraea sp. NPDC001636 (assembly GCF_040298265.1). Taxonomy (NCBI): domain Bacteria; kingdom Bacillati; phylum Actinomycetota; class Actinomycetes; order Streptosporangiales; family Streptosporangiaceae; genus Nonomuraea; species Nonomuraea sp. NPDC001636. The sequence goes on along the minus strand of NZ_JBEOZT010000008.1, from coordinate 69,434 downwards.
CCAGGCGTCGTGGGTGGCCTGGCCTGACATGACCTTCTCCAGGGCCGCGAACGCCTCCGGGAACCAGGGCTCCCCCTCGCGCAGCCGGGCGGTCTCCCGCCGGACCTCCTCGGTGATCCTGATGCCGGCGGCGGCGACGCTCGGAGCGACCAGAACGAGCCTTCTGACGCGTTCCGGATGGCGAGCCGCGTAGAGCACGGCCAGATTCGTGCCCCCGGAATGGGACAGCAGGTCCATCCGGTCGAGCCCGAGGTGCTCGCGCAGGGCCTCGACGTCGTCGACAAGGCGGTCGCAACGGTAGGAGGCGGTGTCCGGCGGCACGGCGGACTGACCGGTGCCCCGCAGATCCGCCATGATCAGCCGCCGGTGCGCCGAGAGGCCCCCGAGATCGCCGAGGTAGGCGGAGGCCTGCATCGGCCCGCCGGGCAGGCAGACCACAGGGGGGCCGTCGCCGGACACGTGGCAGGCGAGCTTGAGGCCGTCGTGGGAGGTGAAGAAGTCCATGCCCGCCAGCCTGCGGGGAGACGGCACGCCTCGGCTATCGTTAAGCCACAGCTACATGATGAGGGCGGATGGCGGTCGAGATCAGGTTCACCGCGGCGTCCGTCGCGAAGGTGCGATTCGCCGTCTCACCGCTGGGCGAGACGGTGCTGGCGCTGCGGATCCTGTTCGGTACCGGCGGTCATGCCGTCCACCTGCCCTGGGTGCGCCAGGCGCGCCCGCTGCTGGCGGGCGAGAGCGAGCTGCCGCTGCTGCGCGCGCTGATCGCCGGGCCGCTGCCGTCGTTCCTGTTCCCGGCGCCGGCCGAGCGCCTGCCGTCCATCGCAACGGAGCTGGACGTGGTGCGCGCCACGCAGGACGACTTCTTCCGGCAGGAGTACGGCGCGGTCCTGGGCATGCCGGCCGACGACGCCCCCGAGCCCGCGACGGTCCTGCCACGGCTGGCCGACGCGCTGCACCGCTGCCACGAGCTGCTGATCGCGCCCCAGTGGGGCCGCATGCGCGCCGTGCTGGAGGCCGACATCGGACGGCGCGCGCTGACCCTGGTGGAGGGCGGGGTGCAGGCGCTGTTCGCCGAGTTGCACCGCGACATCGCCTGGGACGACGGCCAGCTGGTCGTGCACGGCCGGCGCACCCCGCACTCCGTGTTCACGGTGGACACCGGCGGGCACGGCCTCGTTCTGCAGCCCAGCGTCTTCAACTGGCCGGACGTGGGCGTCGACAAGGCCCCGGTCGCCGCCGCGTCGATCCGCTATCCGGCGATGGGCGTCGGCGTGCTCCGGGAGTCGCCGCGACCGGCGCTGACGGGCCTGATCCCGGTGCTCGGCCACACGAGAACGCTGATCCTCGCCGCCTTGGCCGAACCCCTGACGACCGCGGCGCTGGCCGTCCGCCTGGACATCACGCCGAGCGCGGTGTCCCAACATCTGGGCGCGCTGCGCGGGGCGGGCCTGGTGTCGACACAACGCAAGGGCCGCACGGCCCTCCACCTGCGCACGGAACGAGCCACCCACCTGATGGACGGTCCGGCCCCGACCGGTCACTGACCCGGCGGCGGCACAGCGGCGGCCAGGTCTCAAGGCGCAGGATGGGCGAGCCCGCCGACCACCGATCACGGGCCGCCAGCGCCGCCCGCCACGGCACCCAGGACGAGGCGGAGCATCGAGCGGGCCAGGGCCTCCGGGTCTCCGTCCGCGCTCTCCGGCAAGGCGCCCGCGGCGCGCCGCTGCGCGGATCGAACGCCGGGATCGTCCACACGGTAGAGCTCCGGACGGAACATCACCTCGAAGTAGGGCCGGTGGTCGGCCGGACGCGTGACCCGGTCACGAGCCCTCGACCGGCCACAGCCAGCAGCCCTCGGCATCCACGAACCAGCCTCCCGAGACCAGGAAGGTTCCCTCGGGATGGAAGGCCAGTGCGGCCGCCCTGCGGTCGGTCACGGTCGCCTTCGCCCGACCGGTCGCCGCGTCACACAGCCGGATGCCGTCCTTGTCGGCCACTGCCAGGGTGGCGCCGTCCGGGCTGAAGGCGAGGGCGTCGACGTCCGCGTCGCTGATGGCGTGCAGCCCGGATCCGTCGCCGGACGTCAGGGAGCAGCCGTGGGCGCCGCCCAGCGCGTACTGCTTCCCGTTCGGGCTCACGGCGACCGCCGAGCCTTCTCCGCCGGGGCCGATCGCCTCCAGGTCGCCGCTGCCGAGGTTCCAGCGCCAGAATCCGTCGGTCCCGTCGGCTGCGGTGAGGTCCTTCCCGGCCAGCAGGATCGCGTGGCCGTCGCCGATGAACGCCGCCGAGTTCACCGCGGAACTGGCCTTCGTGGCGAACGGCAGCTTGTGCTTCGGCTCCTTGGCTGCGACGTCCCACACGACACAGATCTCGGCGGCTTCCAGGTTGCCGACCGGGATGGTTCCCGCGACGACGAGTTGGGCGCCGTCCGTGCTGAACGCCATCGTGCGAGCGCTCCCGACCGGCGAGGGGAGCGAGTGCGTCACCTGCCCGGTGGAGGGGGCGCGGAAGCTCAACGGCACCTTCATCCCGGCTGTCACCAGTGCGGAACCGTCGGGGGTGAAGGCCATGGCTCCGTTGACGGAGTTCTCGGCGGAGAAGTCGGCGATCATCTCGTGCGAGTCAGCGGCCCACAGCCAGCCGTCGCCGTAGATGTTGCCTCCCGCGACGGTGCGCCCGTCGGGGCTGAACGCCACCGTGTGCAGATCCCTGTCGGTCAGCCGGTTGCGGCGGGACCAGAGGTTCCAGCCGACCGGGACGGCCGCGGCGCCCAGCGTGGCCAGACCGCCGAGCAGGAACAGGCGCCGGGTCGGCCGGCGCCTGCCGGCGGGCATGTCGGAGCCGCTGGGTGCCGGGTGACCCGGCTCGTGCGGGTACCGCTCCGTGTCGCCGGGAGCGTCCGGGGCTCGACCGCGATCGGGATCGTGTCGGGTGCCGCCCTGGTGGGGGCCGGGATCGGAAGGCGGGAACGGCGCCGGGGCCGGCGGGGTCCGCAGCTCACGTTCGGCGACCATGGTCGCGAACGGCGGCGGGAGCCATTGGGTGGTTGTCCGGGTGGGGTCGGCGAGTTCCTTGAGGATCTCGGCCACGCCTGGACGGTCACCGGGCTCCTTCGCCAGGCAGCGATTCACCAGTTCCGTCAGGGGGGCGGGCAGGCCGGTCAGGTCGGGTTCGTCGTGGGTTATGCGGTAGACGACCGCCTCGGCCCGTCCCGCGCCGAACGGGCTGCGACCGGTGGCGCCGAACGCCAGGACGAGCCCGAGGGAGAACACATCGCTGGACGGGCCGATCTCGCGGCCGCGCGCCTGTTCCGGGGACATGAACGACGGCGTGCCGACCACCGCGCGGGAGAGGGTGTGCGAGGTGGCGTCCAGTGCACGGGCGATGCCGAAGTCGATGACGCGGGGGCCGTCGGCGGCCAGGATCACGTTGGACGGCTTGAGGTCGCGGTGCACCAGGCCGCAGGCGTGGATCGCGCCGAGCCCCTCGGCCAGTCCCGCGCCCAACACGGTGACCGCCTCCATGGGCATCGGGCCGTGCGCTTCGACCGCCTGGTGCAGGGACGGGCCGGGAATGTAGGCGGTGACCAGCCAAGGCGGGTCGGCCTCCGGGTCGGCGTCGACGAGTTGGGCGGTGTAGAACCCCCCGACCCGGCGGGCGGCCTCGGCCTCCAGGGCGAACCGGCGCCGGAACCCGGGATCGCCGGCCAGGTCGGGCCGCACCAGCTTGACCGCGACCGGGCGGCCGCCGGGGGAACGCCCGAGGAACACCTGCCCCATCCCGCCCCCGCCCAGCCGCCCCTCCAGCCGATAGGCCCCCGCCCGGCGCGGGTCACCGGGCCGTAAGGGCTCCGGCCAGAGCGGGAAGTTCATGGCACCTCCGTGTGCAGGTCCTGGAAGCCTTCCGGCACGCGGTACGCCCGGTGGACGGAGAAGCGTCCGTCAGCTTCACCCACTTGCGATCCATCGGCGCACACCCATCGAGAAGAACACAGCTGTCCGCCCATCGGAGATCTTTTCAGGAAACAGCCCGCGGGGAGAGGCGTGAGCGCTGCGACTCATTCGAGTGTTGAGCCCTGCTGTCCCAGGCGCATCGTGACGGGCGTCCGGGCGAAGGGGATCTGCTCTACTCGTCGTGCTCACGTTCCGGGTGTTCCGGCGTCTGGGATTTGGGGGCGCGGGTGTTCGGGCTGACTGCCAGGGCAACCGCTGCGATCATGAAGCCGATTCCGACCATCGCCAGCACCATCATGTTGCCGGCTCCCGCAGCGGACTGGACTCCGCCAGTGAGCACGTGAAGTCCGGCGAACAGGAGGACCAGCATGCCCGCGCCGATGAATAAGTCTCTTCCCATCATGGCGGTGACCTTAAAGAGCCCTTCTCCGCGCGTACGAGAAAGCCCCGGCCGGGATTCTCTTTTTGGCCGGGGCGCACGTCTCCGGGAACGGAGTAACGCGTCACGCCTTTCCGGGCAAGTCATCGCGCTTTTCAGGCGCGGACGAAGCCGTTGACGATGAGCGGGAGCGACGCGTCCAGACCGGCCACGTTCAGGACGCCTTCGTCCTTCGGATCGCCGATCGAATGTCCGGCGGCCGTCATCGCGGCGACGACCACGCGGGCGTCGGCGTTGACGGTCCGGCGGTAGGCGTCGAGGGCCTGCGTCGGGTGGGAGCGTCCCGCCCAGGTCTCGTTGTCGGTGAAGACGATGATGCCGTCCACCTCCATGCGCTGGTCACGCGCCCACGTGAACGGCAGGGACAGGTCCGTGCCGCCGCCCGACGGCTGCCACGAGGCGATCTGGCGCAGGTTCGTGCGCGGGGTCACCTTGGAGGCGTGCACGGACGTGTCCACGTCGATGACGTGCAGGTTGCCCTTCTCGATGCGCGACAGCATGACCGCCATCGCGTTGCCCACCTCGTACGGGGAGCCGATCGGGGAGCCGCCCACCCGGACGCCGCCGCCCCAGCTCATCGACCCGGACGAGTCGACGGCGACCAGCAGCCGCTTCCCGGACGGCTCGACCGCGCCGAACGACAGCTCGTACGTCTCCTCCAGCGCGTCGAGGATCGCCGGGACGGGCTGCCAGGTGTGCCGGTCGGCGCGCGGGTCGGGCTGTGCCTGCCCGGAGGCGTAGACGCGCATCGCGAGCCAGGCGTCCATCGGGTGGATGCGGGCGCGCAGGATCGCCTGCTGGTCGGTGAGCCGCAGCACCGCCCGCGACGTGGCGTCCGCCATCGGCTTGAGGGTGCCGAGCCGGGTCATGCGGGCCAGGTTGCGGATGAGCGCGGTCAGGCCGACCGTCTCGATCAGCGCCTCCCACACCGACGGCTCCCTCAGAACCGGGTCCGGCAGGAACTCCCACGGCACCTTCGCCTCGGTGACCACCCGGACCGCGTCCTCGGCGGTGGTGACGGCCTTCGCGGTCAGGAACCGGTCGACGGCGGGCAGCTCGTCGCGCGCCTCGTCATCGGAGACGTTGCCGGCGATCCAGCCGAACAGCGTCCTGCGCTGGTCGGAGTCGGCGACCGGGTGGGCGATCCGCAGCACGTCCCGCAGCGCGAACGCCTCGCCCTGCGGCGTCCTGCGCTGGGCTGCCTTGCACGCCTTGAACGCGACCGCGTCGGCCTCACCGGTGAGGAACCAGGAGCCGAGCGCCGAGCGCAGGCTCCGGCCCATCGTGGGCGCGGTGCCTCGACCGGTCGCCTTGCCGCCGAGGTTCTTGTAGTAGCCGAAGAACTGGGCCAGGTGGTCGGTGGTCCGGGCGACCTTCGCCAGGGCCTGCTTGGCCGCCTGGCGGGTGTCGGCGTCGCCCTTGGCGTAGCAGGCAGCGAGAGCGAACAGGGCCGGACGCTGCTTCGGCGCCCGCGGCGGCCGGGCCGTCGAGATGTCGGTGAGCAGCCTGACGACGCGCGGACCGTCCTCGGCGATGGCCTGGAACAGCACGCCGGCGTTGTCGGCGGTCAGCTGGTTCTCGCCGACGTAGTAGGTGCCGCCGGTGGTGCCGAGGATGAGGAAGTCCTCCAGCTTGCGCCACACGTCCTTGGCGAACGCGTAGCCGCCGGCAGCGTTCCGCACCTGGTCGGTACGGCCGGGGATCGGCTGCGTCTGCGGGGTCGCGAGCGCCGAGACGCTCGCGAGAGGGTCACGTGCCATCGTTGGCTCCTTGCTTTCGACCCGCCCGAGGGCGGATATGACGAAGGGGAGCGGATGTGGTGATGTCCACCGGCCTTATGACAGACGCTCTTCCAGCTGAGCTACCACCCGGTCTTGCCGGGTGGGCAGGACTCGAACCTGCGACAACCTGTTCCCGATAACCGACGAACTTCGACCCGCTCCCCTGCCTGTGCGCGTCAGCCTTGCCAGCGGTACGGATGTGGAGGTTCCGACCGGCCTTTCAGCGTGCTGCCAGTTACACCACGGCCCGCGAGTGCGGGCCGCCGGGGCTCGAACCCGGACAACTCGAATGAGAATCGATAACCGATCGAATTCGACCCGTGCCGGTACCAGACCTGAGCAGATTCACGCGGCCCGGAAAGGCGCGGGTGTGGGTGGCGGGCACCGGAGGGTTCTTTTTGGAGAAAGATAACCGATGCCCATTCGACCCGCGCCTTTCCGTGTCTCGCGAAGCTGGTTCCCACAGTAGCGATCAGCGTGCCGGATCACACCTGAATATCTCCCAGAAGACGAAATGTCAGTCCATCGCCCCACGCAGGCGCGTTGCGAAGAGATGAAGTGGCCGAGCACGCTGAAGGGCTTCCCGGGCATTGACGCTCGTGACGGCGTCGCGCGCACAACAGGTCGTGGCTGGGAGCCCGCTCCTCGACGGTGACCCCGGCGCATCGGCGTGTACAGCCTCGCGGGGCGTCTCGGCGCGGGTGGCCAGGGGGCGTCCATGAGACGTACGGGCCGGCTGGTGACCGGGTGGCGGTCAAGGTGCTGCACGCCGGAGCGGCCTCCCTCCGTCCAGCCGGCGGCGAAGTGCGGGCGTTGTCGCGGATCGCCCCCTTCCGCACCGCCAGGATCCTCGGCTTCGACCTGGAGGCCGAGCGGCCGTACTCGTCAGCGAGTTCGTGCCGGGGGCGAGCCTGCGTGTGACCGTCCAGGAGCACGGGCCCTTCAACGGCGACGAGTTGCACCGGCTGGCGGTGGGGGCGGCCAGGGCTCTGGCGGCGGTCCAGCGCGCGGGCGTGGTGCGCCGCGATCTCGAACCGGACAACGTGCTGGTGGGACGGACGGGCCCGCGTCATCGACTTCGGCATCGCCCGGCTGTTGACCGGCTCGATCATCCCGGGCGGCGCCGTCGGCACCCGCTCGACATGGCCCCCGGGGTGCTGCGCGGCGCCCCCGCGGGCCGGGCGGCCGACGTCTACGGCTGGGCAGTCGTCATGTTGTACGCCGCGTCGGGCCGTCCGCCGTGCCAGAGGCGGGCGCACACCGTCCAGCTCCCGGAGCCGCTTCACGCACTCGTGAACGCGGGGCTGGCCGAGCGGCCGGAAGAGCGTCCGACGGCCCGCGACCTCCAGCTCGGCCTGCTGGAACACCGGGCCGACCACGTGAGCCTCATGGAGGCCGGCAGCCGGACGCGGGCGCCGTCGCCGCCATGAACGGCGCTACCGCGAACTCTGCAGAACCGCCGGGCATGACAACCGCGCGGGATCGCCGATGGTCGGGGCGGTCCCGGTGCTCAGCCGCGGGCCTCGCGCAGTTCCCGCTCCAGCCGCTCGATGCGTTCCTGCATCGAGGTGAGCGCGCCCTCCACCGCCTGGCGCGGGAAGAGCTGCGGGATGTGCTGGTGGCAGTTCCAGTCGAAGGCCTCGACCGTGATGAGCACGGTACGTTCCACCTTGGCACGGTAGTCCGCCACCGCCAGCGGCGAGTCGCCCTCCTCCACCCGGGCGCGGCCGAGGATCTTCATGCGGGCCTGGTGGGCGTAGTCCATGAGGAACAGGGAGACCCGCTCGTCGTGGTCGAGGTTGCCGACGGTGATGTACTGCCGGTTGCCGCGGAAGTCGGCGAAGCCGATCGTCCGCTCGTCGAGCACCTTGAGTAAGCCGGGCGGCCCGCCGCGGTGCTGGATGTAGGGCCAGCCGGTCCGGCCGACGCTGGCCAGGTAGAAGCTCTCGCGGGTCTCGATGAAGGCCCGCTCGTCCTCGCCGATCCGGTCGGGGTCCTGCGGTCCTTCCATCATGCGGCGGTAGGCGCGGTCGCTGCCGTGCTCGCGCTGGTGCCGCTGGACGTCCTGGGTGAAGGCGAGCTGGGCGAACCTGCCGGTCATCGCCGCGGCCCGAAGATCGTGCGGTCGGCCTCGTCGATGGCGACGTCGTTGACGCCGGGAAGCGGGAGGCGGGGCATGGGGCTCCTCCTCGGAGGTGGTGCCGGTACGGCCCGCGCCGCGACTGTGCGCGCGGGCCGTACCGGAGTCGGCTGGTCGGTGGTCTCGCCGTCGGAGGCTTGACCTCCGTCTTCTAACGGTTGCAATGATCGTCAACCATTAGAAGAGAGAGGCGATTCCCGGTCCGCCGAGAATTCTCACGTGACGGCCCACCGCGGCGGAGGTCTGTGGAGCCCGGCCGGCCGGGCCGGTCTTCCCCGCTTGATGACGCCCGCCGGCGGGACGGTCAGGTGCAGAAGGAGGTCCAGGCGGCGCGGCCTCCCGGGTCGCGCAGACGGTAGTCGCCGGTGGACCAGTCGAGGTCGAAGTAGAGGGCCCACAAGGAGGCGTGCTGGCTGAGGTACGCGGTCATCTGCCCGAGCCAGGCGGCACGGCGGGTGCCGTCGTCGCCTGCGGCGATGTGGCTGCCGAGTTCGGCCACGCCGTGCGGCAGGTTCTCGGCCTGGTTGACGGCGTACGTACGGTCGAGCAGGGCGGCCGGGGTGAGGTACTGGCCCTTGGCGGCGGTGCTGTCGTAGTTGTAGACGTCCCAGGCCAGGACATCGATGGCGGTGCTGCCGGGGTAGTAGTCGTGCCAGTCGCGGCCCGAGGCCGGGTCCACCGTCCAGCCCATCAGGATGAGCGTGGCTCGCAGGCGGGGGTTGGCCGCCTCGTCGGCCAGCGCGGCGAGGTGGCTCCAGGCCTGACGGTAGGCCGCGGCGGTGAACTCGCCGTTCCTGATGTTGTCCTCGGGTTCGTGGTAGTAGGTCCAGTAGATGTCCTGGTCGCGTGGTGCTGCGGCGAACCAGGCGCGCATCGCGGCGTCATGGGTTCCGGCGACGATCGCGGCGGGGGCGGCCTTGAACGAGATGACCATGGGACGCTTGCCCGCGTTCAGCTTGCCGGGCCAGGGGTCGGGCAGGCCGCCGTAGAAGACGCGTACCGCCTTCAGCCCGCCGAACAGGGAGTCCTCACGAGCCAGCGCCTGCTGATAGGTCTCGCCGGTCTCGGCGGCGAAGGACGCTCCGCACAGGGTCGGCCGGGTGTAGGTGATGATCAGGCGGGGGCCCAGGTCACCGGCCTCGCGCGAGTGCACGACGGTGGCCGACTCCGCGCTCGGGTTGGTCATCGCGAAGGAGTACGTCCCGGCCGCGCGAACCGTGGCGGAGACGTCGAAGCTGATGCTGGTGGCGCCCGGCGCGGGCAGGGTGGCGGTGGCCACGACGGGGCCGGGCGCGGGCCGGACGGGGTAGGTCATGGACTCGGTCCAGGAGTTGTCGGCGACCGAGCGTAGTTCGGTGACGTCGGCCTGCTGCTCGGTCTTCTGGTAGAGCATCTCCAGCCGGGCCGAGGCGATGCTCTGCCCGGCGGGCGGAGCGGGCACGGAGAACTTCAGGTAAGCCTGGCTGTGCCAGGGTGTGCTCCAGTTGGAGGCCGCGAGTTTGGCCGACGTCCCGTAGACGGTTCCCGGTGCCTCGGCCACCACGTAGGTGTCGGCGACGGGCGCGAGGCCGTCCCGTGCCGCCTGTGCCGCCTGTGCCGAGGCCGGCAATGGGGCGAGGCCGCCGAGCAGCAGGCCCGGCAGGAATACCCAGGCACCTGATCTCACGAATGAGCGGAGCATTCTTTGTCGCACGTCTCTCCCTGTCGGCTGTGAAATCGTCCCTCGGTAATCTTCATGCACGGCCCGCAAGCTCCAGAAAAAGGCGAACCGGGCAACGGAGAATGCCACGGCAAGAAATCAATGGACACGAAAAAGGATGCGGCCGCGGCCATTTTTCGCCCGGCTGCACATCTGCATTCTCGGTGATCGTCGGTCGGCCCCCAACGTTTGTCAACCCCGGCCACGACGGCCGCTCTAAGATGCATTCCGCGCTCTCGGACGATGCCGAGGGGGCCGCCGATATGGCACTCCGCCCCCTGCTGGTCATCCCGAGGGCGCCGACGACCAGAGAGCCCTTCGGAGGAGAGCCATGTCATTTCCCGAACTGCCCCAGCCGGAGCCCGGCGAGGTGCTGCTGCTCCGCGTGTGCTTTGACGACGACACGGAACGGTGGGACGGGCTGCCCGACGAGATCGGGGGCCGCCGGGAAGGCGACGTGCTCGTCCTCGGGGACGGGGTGCGGCTGCGGCCGATCGAGGACATCAGGTGGGAATCGCTGCGCGGCGGAAACGTCCCGGCGCTGGTCACCGACGGCGGCCCGGTCGCCGTCCTGGTGGACCTTCCGGCGGTGTACGGGGACGGGCTGCTGCTGGTCGATCTGGCGGCGACACCCGGGCGCGGCGTCCGGGTCCCGTCGGCCCGGCTCGGCGAGATCCTGACGGCTCTGCTGGACGGCACCCTGGAGTTCGACCATCTGGTACGCGACATGGACGTGTACGGCATCTACCAGGGGGACGGCGGCCGACCGGCCTTCCCCACGCCGGCCGCCGTACCGCATCGGTCCTTCCCGGCGCTGCCCACCGGGGTACTGCTGGTCCGCACCTGTTTCGACGACGAGGAGGGCTGGCATGCCCTGCTCACCGAACTCGGCGGCGCCGACCAGGAAGGCTGGATCGGCGCGGACCTGGACCTCGACGAGATCGACGTCGATCACTATCCGCTCACGGCGTCGGTCCTCGACGACCGGGCCTTCGACGGTCTCCTGCCCGGTCAGGTCCCGGCGCTGGTCCCTCCCGGCACGGATGACCTCACGCTGGTCATCCTCGCCGACGCCCGGACCTTCGCCGAGCCCGGCCGACCACTGACCGTCGTCGACCTGTACGACGCCCCGGGACAGATCGCCGTCCTCCCCTGCCGCATGGTCGGATCGATGGCGGCCAACCTGGAGATCGCCAACATGGACTTCCACGAGTTCGTCGCCGTGGAGGACACGGATCCGTGGTGGCAGGGCTCCTGAGAGGGTGCCACGATCACGCCCCGCCGCAGCCCGCCTGTCGCAGGTTAGAGAATCGCTGAGGCTCGCCGACTGGCAGCCCGGCCCGTCAGCGCCGCCGGTACGGCACGGACACGCCGGGCTGGACGGCGCGCCGCCCCGTCGCGCAGGTCGAGCATGGAGCCGCCGTCAGGCCGGTAGTGCAGGCACTTGGAGCGCCGCCCTCCGGGCGGTGCGTCAGGGCCAGTTCATCCCGGCCGGGCTCGGGATCGTCATCCAGGTCTCAGCGGAACACGCAGATCAGGCGTACCGCGCGGCCTGGACGTCCCGAGTTAGTTCACGCCCTCTTCGCCGCTTCTGTGCTCAGGTGAGGCTGAGCGGGGCCGGTTCCACGTCGAGTTCCCTCATCGCCTCGGCATAGAGCCGGTAGCGTCTACGGGCCTCGCCATGGCGGCGGGCCTTGGTCAGCGTTCGCACCAGGTCCAGGTGGGCCGCCTCGTCGTAGGCGTCCCGTTCGAGCAGCCGAAGCAGGTAGCGAACCGCTCTGTCGGGGGCGTCGGCCGCCTCCGCGAGTGAGGCCAGTTCGCGAAGCAGGGCCTGGTGCACGGCGCGAGCCTCCTCACGAAGGGGCTCCAGCCACTCGGCGTAAGGAGAGTCCTCGCAGACGTCCCCGGTGTAGCGGGCTTCGGCCGCGACGAGCAGATCCTCGTCTCCGGCGGCGAGCGCCCCGGCGGCAGCGCAGAGGAACTCCTCGACATCGGTACGGAGCCCGACCAGCTGGATGCTGTACTTGTCGGCGCGTACGAACTCCCCCGGGCCGAACTTCCGCTGCGGATCCAGGACCGAACGCACGGTGGACAGAGCGACCGAAAGCCGGTTGGAGCAGGACGCGGGCTCCTCCCCCGGCCAAAGGATCTCCATCGCCGCTTCCCGGGCGACAGTGCGGCCGCGTTGGCACGCCAGCCAGGTCAGCAGGTCGCGCGCCTTGCGGGACTGCCATTCGACAGCGCCGCCGCGGCGGCTGAGCCGTACTCCGCCCAGCATGCACAACCGCACGGCGTCATGGTCGAGGAGCGTGATCCCGCGGAGCAGGCCGGCGCCGGAGCTGTGCGGCCCGCGGATGCCGGCGCGGCGGAGCTCCTGCTCCGCCTCGTCGAGGCCGGAGCCGCTGAGCCGCGCGCGGGCGAAGGCGTTACGCGCGATGTCCACAGGGCTGCCGATCCGCGCCCAGATCTCCGCCGCGGACGCCAGCAGGTCTGCCCGCTCGCCCGGGGATTCGGCCACGGTGAAGGCCGACAGTTCCAGGGCTTCGGCCATCTTGGCCCGGTCGCGGCGGCAGACAGCCGCCTCGTGGGCGGATCGGGCGTAGGAGCCGGCCTTGGTCCGGTCGCCGGTCTCCGCCCAGACCCAGCCGGCGGCCAGGAGCGCGTCCACCCGGCTGGAGCCGCCGCCTGCCGCTACCGCGCGTTCGGCCAGCCGTACGGCCAGCGCCGGATCGTCGACCGCGTGGACCCGGGCCAGTCCGGCCAGGGCCGTCTGGGTCAGATGGGCGTTTCGGAGTTGTTCGGCATGCTTCAGGGAGTTCTCGAAGCTGATCCGGGCATGCATCAGCTCGCCGCGTTCCAGATAGACCTGGCCGAGCCCCGCCAGTGGGTGGCCGAGCTTGTCGCTGCCCACCCGGCTGAAGATGTCGCGGGCCCGTTGGAAGTCGGCCAGGGCTTCGTCGAGTCTGCCCAGGCCCATGAGCGCCTCGGCGCGGTTGTGCAGGGCGATCGCGGTCTGGACGGGGTCCCCGACCAGGTCCGCTCGCCGTACCGAGAGGTCCGAGTCGGCGATGGCCTCGTCGTAGCGGGCCTCCTCGGCGCGGCTCGCGGCGCGGTTGGCCAGGACGCGGGCCGACAGCAACAGGTCTCCTGAGCTCTCCGCGGCGGCGAGGGCGAGGGCGCTGTGCCGTTCGCTTCCGGCCCCGTCGCCGGCGTCGTGGGTGACCATGGCCAGCGCGGTGTGGGCGCAGGCGGCAGCGCGTTCGTCCTGGCAGCGGGTGGCCATCGCCAGGGCCTGTTCGGCCAGCTGGGTCGCCTCGGCGCTCTCGCCGACCAGCCAGCGGGCGCTGGCGGACCAGGCCAGCAACATCGCGCGGTCGGAGGAGCTCGACGAGGGCAGCGCAGACGCCGAGCCGTCGAAGCCGCCGGCCAGCTCGAACGTGGACAATGCCGCCTTGTAGTCCCCCCGCTGGTAATAGATCATCCCCATCCGCCAGGCCACCGCGGGGTCGGTGGGGTCGACACGGCGCAGGCACTCCAGCGCGCCGGCCCAGTCCCCCTGAACCTGGCGTGCCCGCCCCTCGGCCAGATTCACGGCACACGTCCGCGACTCCTCCGGTACGGCGACGCAGGCCCGGACGAGCTCAGCCGCGTGCCCTTCGGCCAGCAGCGACTCGTGCCACCTTTCGATCATCGCCACCCGATGGCCGGGCTCGTCACAAACCGCCAGCGCCTCCCGGACGAACCCATGCCTCTCATACCAGTGGGCCGCCGCCGACCTCCGTCCGGCATCGCCCATGAACTCCCGGACCAAGGTGGACACCACGTAACCCTGATCGCAGGGCGTGATCAGGATGTGCTGGGCGGCCAGAGCGCGGAGCTCCTCGCGGGAGACGGCGACCCCCATCGCCTGGCACAGCTCGTGAGTGAACCACGGCAGCCGAGCGGTCGCGCGGAGGAACTCCTCGTGCTCGTCCTTCACCACCTCCTCGACCAGATAGTCGAACACCGGCGTGGCGGCGATCCGCCTGGCACGGTCCGGCAGGGGCAGGCCGCTAAGCCAGCTCAGCGTGAGCCGTACGGCGACCGGCCACCCCTTGGTGAGCTCGTGAACCTCCTCCGCCAGGTCGTCCGACCCCAGGACGATCGAGGAGAGCGAGCGGGTCTCGGCAGGAGTGAAGGCCAGCTGTTCGGCCGACACCTGCAAGACATGGCCCAGGCCGCGCATGCGCTGGATCGGGAAGGGCACGGCGGAGCGTGAGATCAGCACCAGGTGCAGGTCGTCGCCGCCGTGGTGACAGAGCTCTTCCAGCAGGCGCGCCCCGGGGGCGCCCGGCTCGATCCGCTCCACCTCGTCGATGACGAGGACGGTCGGCCGGCAGACGGCGGCGGCCAGTTCGGTGGCGAGCCCGGCGGAGCGGATCCAGCCGGCCGGCGCGCCCAGGGCTTGGCAGATCTCTTCGATCAGGGTGGCGTCGTCGGCCCAGGTCAGCCATGCCACCGGATGATCAGGCCGGGCCCGCGCCCAGCCGCGTACGGCTGAGGTCTTACCGCCGCCCGGGCCGGCGGTCACCACCGTGAGCCGGTGTCGCGGGATCTGGTCGAACAGGGCGGTGAGTTGCGCTCGTGCCAGCAGAGGCTCGGTCGCCGTCACAGCGAGAAGTATCTGCCGGGCCGGACTTCAAGGCAATCGCCGCCCGCCGTCGGCGCTTCTCCTTGAGTCGAGAAGGGCCTCGTCAACAGGACGACGGTCAGTCAGCGGTTGTAGTCGCGGGCCGTCACGCTCCCGAGTCCGTTGCTCCCGTTCTTCGACAGGTAGACGGTCATCCCCTCGTCGTGGAGGTTGACCCACCCGCCGCCCTGACCGTAGGGGGCGTCCTTCGCGCGTACGGAGTCGGCGTACACGACACCATGGGTGGTGGTGTCCGTCCCGCCCGGGTACACCCGCAGCCCGAACCTGGAGAAGGCGATCCATGCCCCGACCGCTGTCGTTCTGGGTCGTCAGCCGCTGGGGAAGCCGGGGGCCGAGACGCTGCCGCCCCACGGTGGCAGCCGGTAGGTGGCGACCTTCCGGATCTTGCCGGTGGTCACGTCGATGGCGTAGGCGATGTCCCCGAGGTCGGGCCACCGGTCGGAGCCCGGGTCCCGTATGGCGGTGCCCAGGGCCAGGACCTCACGCTCGTTGAGCCAGTATCCGAGCCGGTGCGGATTCAGCTGCCGCGGCGGGTGGAGCTTGACCTCGGACCTGACCTGGCCGCTCGCCCGGTCCACGGTGACGATCTTGTCGTACGGCTCGCTGTTCGTCACGGTCTCCCCCTTCGCCGCCGGGCCGGTCAGCATGGCCACGGTCGTGCCGTCCGGGCCGACGGCTCCGGTCAGCGCCCAGGTCTTCGGCTCGGCGAAGACCGTCACCTTGCCGTCCGAGAGCACGCCGAACCGGCCGTCCTCGTGCTCCACGACCATGGGGACGCCCTCGTCGGCGGGATCGAGGCCGTGCCAGCCCTTGGGCACCTCCTCGACGACCCGCCCGCTCTCCACGTCCACGACGACCTCGGGGATGCCGATCACGTTCAGGCCGAGCCGGCGCCCGTCCGGCGAGAAGGTGATCAGCCCGCCGCCCTTGACCATGGCCTTGCGCCCGACCACCTGGGGGATCTCCCAGACCTGCCCGGTGTCGAGCTCGCGGACGGCGAAGCGTTCACGCCCGGGGACGTAGTAGGCGATGCGGCGTCCGTCGCGGGAGATCGCCAGCGGGGCGGCGGTGTTCATGTAGTTCTTCTTGGTCTGGTCGGTGTAGACGCTCAGCGCGTCGGCGACCCGGTACCGGGTTCCGTCCCGCAGGACCACCTTCCACTGCAGGCACGTCTCGTCGGCCACCGGCGCGTTGTCCTGGCCGGGCTTCCACGCGTCCTGGCAGAAGTCGTAGTAGGCGTAGCGCACCGGCCCCACCCCGGACGCGGGCAGCACGGCACGGACGGGGACGAGGTCCTCCGGCGACGGTGTCGGCCCCCCGGGGACGCCGCGGAAGGCCGGAGCGGACGAGGGCGTACCGCTCGTGGCGGCGCCGACGTCGGCGGGCCCGCCGGGCTTGACGAGAAGAGCGACGGCCAGCGTCAGCGCGGCGACGGCCGCGACCGCGGAGCCGCTGATCAGGGTCGTCCGCGTACGCCGGGCGCCCCGCAGCGCGACCTCGGCGAGATCGACGTCGGGCGCCTGCCGGGCGATCGCGTCGAGCTCGTCACGGAACCTGGTCATCGCGGCACCTCCACCGGATCGATTTCGGACAACAGATCGGCCAGTTCGGGCGCGAGGACGCGCAGGCGGCCCAGGGCGTAGTGGGTCTGGCTCTTGACCGTGCCGGGTGAACAGCCCAGCGCTTCGGCGGTCTCCTCGACGCCGAGGTCCTCGTAGAAACGCAGCACGAGGACGGCACGCTGGCGTGGAGTCAGCCGGACGAGCGCCTGCTGCAGGACCATCCGGTGCAGCCCGGCGGACTCCGGATCGTAGGCCGGTTCCGGCGGGCTGCTGGTCAGGATGTCCGTGCGCCTGCGCCGCAGCCAGGACACGTGCTCGTTGACCAGGGCCCGCCGGGCGTATGCCTCGGGGTTGCCGTCCTTGGCCAGCTTGGGCCAGTGCCGGGCGATCCGGGTCAGCACGGTCTGCAGGAGGTCCTCAGCCCGGTGGGCGTCTCCCGTGAGCAGGTACGCGGTGCGCATCAACGCCTGCTGGCGGGCGCTGACGAACTCCCTGAATCCCTCGTATTTGTCCATGCGACTCCTTCCGCCCTAATGAACGCAGGACGCCGGAAGCCGGTTGGAAACGATCCCCGCCCCCGGAACCCAGAGGAATCACAGAAGCGGCCCCGCCCGGGCCGCCCGGGCGCGTAGACCAGGTGGGGGGAGCGC
>NZ_JBEOZT010000008.1:33546-52507 GCF_040298265.1 Nonomuraea sp. NPDC001636 | reverse complement strand
TCTTCCCCCCCCCCCCCCGCATGCCTATCAAAACCACCCCCCCCCCCGCAACCCCACACAAAACAACCCCCCCCCCGGCCCGCCCGCCCCGGCCCGCTTCGAGCTGGTGCGGTCAGCCCTTGGTCCGGACCGTGGCCGACAGTTCGATCGGGAGGGTCGTGCCGTCGGCGGCCAGCGGGCGGACGGTGAAGGTGTAGCTCGTGCGGCCCCGGAGCCCGGTGACCCGAGCCGTCGTCCCCGTCACCCGCATGACCTCCGTGCCGCCGTCGAGGACCGCGTAGCCGATGGCGGTCGGCACGGACGGCCAGGTCAGGGTCACCGACTTGGCGTTGACGTTGCCGACGCCGAGTTCGGCGCCGTTCCAGGTGTTGGGCGTCTCGACCACGAACGCGTCGATGATGAGGAACTTGTCCGCGCCGTTGACGACCTTGATGGTGTGATCGCCCATCGGCAGCCCGGTGAGCTGGAACACCCGCTGGGCGGCCAGCCGTACCGGGGAGTCGCAGTCGACCGTGGCCTTGAGCCGGCCGTCGACGTAGATGTCGATGGTGCTCATGTCGGAGTAGCGTTCGGACAGCAGGCTGATGCCGGTGCCGGTGAAGGTGAACTCGACGGCCTGCCCGGCGCGCCAGCCGGCGTGGACGTCGTCGCCGTGGTCGCCCAGCCCGCGGTCGGGGCTGTAGGTGAAGTCGTCCACGGGGTAGACGATGCGCTTGTCGGTGTCGTTGACGTAGGTGAGCACCACCTTCGGGTCGGTGACGGTGATCCTGTGCTCGCCGGAGAATCCGTCGTGGATCGCGGTGATCGTGGCGGCGCCCCAGGCGCGCGGGGTGACGAGGCCGTCCGCGTCCACGGTGGCGATCGACGGGTCGGAGCTCTTGAAGGTGACGCCCTCGGTGAGCGGGGTGCGGGTGCCGTCCGCGGCGACCGTCGCGACGGACAGCCGGGCGGGCTCGCCGACCTTGAGGGCGCCGGCGCCCGTGACGTCGAGTGCCTTGATCGCGGCGGTGGAGGCGGTGATGGTGAACTTGTCGAGCTCCAGCCCGCTGCCCTCGCTGACGATCCGGAGGGTGTGCAGGCCGGCGGACATCTTGCCCCAGGTGGTCACGTTCGCGTCGTCGGACTTGGGGACGAAGACCGTGTTGCGGTCGCCGTCCACCTCGAACCTGAACGTGGTGTCCTGGGCGGCCGAGCCCTTGAACGTCACCTTGTACATGCCGGTGTGGGGGACGAACACGTTCTCGTAGCGCAGGTAGTCGTTCGGGTCGATGCCGCCGACGACGCCGTCCTCGGTGACGACGCCGGTGTCGGGGCCCTTCCAGTTCCACTCCTGGTCGGTGTTCCACTGCATGGTCCAGCGCTCGGCCTCGACGGTCTGCTCGGACGTGCCCTGCAGGTCGAGCCGCAGCCAGTTCCAGTCGATGCTGCTGCTCGCCTCGATCCAGACGACCTTGACCGAGTGCTTGCCCGCGGTCAGCGGCAGGACGAAGTCCTCGGTCCGCGGGCTGAGCACGCCTGCGGTGGGGCGCAGGCTCAGCGGTCCCGTGGCGTCGGCGCCGTCGACCTCGACGCGGAACTTCAGCGGCTTGTCGTCGACGGTCGAGTAGCGAAGCTGCAGCAGGTACTTGCCGTCGGCGGGGACGCTGACGTCGTCGAAGCGCGACCAGTCGCCGGTGTCGATGGAGGCGACGCCGGGGGTGCCGTCGTCGCTGTCGGCGAGGTCGGTGTTCTGGGTGCCCTGCTGCCCGGTCGCCGACTCGGCCTGGAGGGTGATCGACTCGGGCCGTTCCAGGGTGAACCGCATCCAGTTGAGGAAGAACCAGCGCCCATCGGGCCGGGTGAGCTTGATCGTGTGGCGGCCCTCGGTGAGCGGGATCCGCCGTTCGAAGGTCCGGTAGGTGTTGTAGCCGCCGGAGTCCGGCACCTTGACGGTGGTCACCTCCTTGCCGTCGACCTCGACCTTCAGGTGGTTGGCCTCCTCGGAGGAGGCACGGAACTCGACCCGGTAGGTGCCGGTGGCGGGCACGTCGACGTTGTCGTACTCGGCCGACTCGCCGGCCGCGTCCATGTAGAGCGCGCCGAGGCCGCCCTCGGGCGGGGTCTCGACGCCGTAGGCGCCGGCGGCCGCGGTGTAGTCCTCGTTCTGGATGGTGAACTGCGTCAGCGGGGTCGTCGGCCGCCCGGCCGGCACGGCTCCGGCGGCGACCCGGACGGCGCCGATCGGGTACACCTTGTCCTTGCCGCCCGGCATCGCCAGCTCGATCCGCGGCTTGCCGTCCGCGCCGAGCATGGCGACGGCCACGTCGTAGGAGCCCGCGGGCAGGTCGGACGGGAGGGTGAAGGCCGAGTTGATCTGGCGGACGTCGCCCTTGAAGAGCTTGGTCTGGTCGAGGGCGGCGTCGGTGCCGCGCCACACGACGTGGCCGGTGGATTTGTCGGTGAAGCGCACCTCGACCGGGTAGCGCCGGGGGCTGAAGCCGACCGCGTTGTTGGTCCAGGTGTGCGAGATGCGGAACTCGCCGCCGGGCTCGACCTCGGTGTCGTAGGTCGCGGTGGGCATGAGGAAGCGGTAGCCGGTGAACCGCGCCAGCGTCTCGAACCACTCGCCGTAGGCGTCCTTCATCGGCTGCCAGTTCGCGAAGCCGGTGTTGTTGATGCCCTGGAGGTTGGAGTGGTAGCCCTCCAGCGAGTTCTTCACGAACAGCCGGGGGTTGTTCAGCATGATGGTGGGGTTGTCCCAGTTGGAGCCCTCGGACACCTGGATCATGTCGCGGCGGAGCCTGCGGTTGACGTACGGGGCCTGCGCGGTGTCGCCGTAGTTGTGCCAGACGAAGCCGGCGTTGACCGTGTCGGACCGCACGCCCCAGTTGTCGAACGTGGCCGCCTTCTCGTAGCCGTACACGCTGAACCGCTTGGCCTGGGTGTCGGCGTCGGGGTCGTTCTTGTTCACCTCCGCGCCGGCGTTCTGCATCATGACCATCGACTTGTCGAACGCGTCGTCGTAGATCTTGAGGATCGCCTGGAGCGTCGAGACGCGGGTGGCGTTGTCGGGCCACGGGAAGTTCATCGCGTCGTTCCAGCCCGACCACTCGCCGAACAGGGAGAAGGCGCGCAGGTCCACCCACGCCACGCCCGGGTCGCCGTCGTAGCGGCCGGCGAAGGCGTCCACCGCGCGCTTGAGCCGGTCCAGGTAGATCGGGTTGTAGTAGATCGGCTGCTTGGAGAAGTAGTCGTTGTACGGCGCCATCCGGAAGGGCACCCCGGCCTTGTCGAACAGCCAGGCCGGCGGGTACTCGTACGGGAAGACGCCCGGATCGTTCTTGTAGTCGGGCGCCTCCGACATGAGCAGCTGGAACTCGACCGTCTTGCCCTGCTCGTTCACCCGCTTCATGAACGCGTCGAGGCGGTCCCAGACGAAGACGCCGTCGTCGGGCTCGAAGTCGGCCCAGGCGAGCTGGAGCCGCACCACGTCGGCGTCGGCGGGGATCTTCTTCCTGCCTTCGATGAAGTCGGTGATGCCCGGGTCGTTGGTGAAGGTGTAGCCGGGCGTGCCCGGCGTCCGGTGCGTGTTCACGTCGAACGCGGTGCCGGTGTACGGGTTGCCGTGCAGGATCTCGTGGGTGTCGGAGAAGGTCACCGTCGTACGGCCGGCGGCCGGTTCGGCGGCGGAGGCGGCGGGCGCGGGCAGCACCAGTAAGGCGGCGGTCATCGTGGCGGCGCCGAGGGCATGGCGGATCATCAGATCTCCAGGGGGACGGGGGCGGCGTCGTGCAGGGAGCGGTAGGCCGCCTCGACGAGGGCGACGGTCCGGTGGCCCGCCCTGGCGTCGGGCTGGCGGGCCTCGCCGTCGCGGACGGCGTCGAGGAAGGCGCGGATGAGCAGGTCGTCGAGCGGCGCGCCGTACCCGTGGGCGAGCGGGCCGCCGTTCCATCCGGTGAGGACCCCGGAGAAGGGCGCGATGTCGGCCACGCCCTCGGTGCCGATCACGGTGAGGGTGACCAGGTCGCCGGTGTTGGGACGGCCGGGCGGGCGCGACCAGGAGCAGTCGATGGAGGCGATGACCCCGTCGCGGTAGCGCAGGGAGACCAGCCCGGCGGTCTCGACGGCCTTGCCCGGGTTGGGGATGGAGTTGGCGATCGCGTAGACCTCGACCGGGTCGTCGTCCAGCAGGTCGGCGAGCAGGTCGGCGACGTGCACGACGTGGTCGGTCAGGGCGCCGCCGCCGCTGCTCGCCGGATCGGTGAACCAGTCCCGGCTGGTGGGGACGCCGCCGCAGTTGGTGGCCGCGATCGACACGATCCGGCCGAGGTCGCCCCGCCGTACCGCGGCCCGCAGGTCGGCGTAGGCCGGCGCGAAGCGGACGGGGAAGGCGGTCATGAGGACGGTTCCCGCGGCGCGGGCGGCCGCCAGCATCGCGGTGGCGTCGGCGAGCGAGGTGGCGAGCGGCTTCTCGCAGAGCACGTGCACGCCCTCGGCGGCGGCGCGCAGCGCGAACTCCCGGTGCCGCGTGTTCTCGGCGCAGATCACCACGCCGTCGGGCCGCCAGGCCCACAGTTCGTCCTCGGTCCGGAAGGCGGTGACGCCGTCCGGGACGCCGTCGTAGCCGTCGGCGTAGGCGCCGATCTCCACGTCGTCGCAGCGCAGGAGCGCGGCGGCGTACTCGGCGGCGTGCAGGTGGGCGAAGGAGAGCAGGGCGATCTTCATGCGGCTTCCAGGGGCTTGAGGTCGACCGGCCGGCCTTCGGCGGCCGAGCGGGCGACGGCGTCGGCGATGCGCATGGCGGCCAGGCCGTCCAGCGCGGTGACGCGGGGCGGGACACCGGTGGCGACCGAGCGGACGAAGTCCTCGATCTCGGCCCGGTAGGGGCTGGTCAGCGGGGAGAAGTCGGGCAGGATGTCGGGCGCGGGCACGGCGTCGCCCTGGTAGCGGTAGGGGCGGCGCTCGTCGGAGTCGGCGTGCAGCAGCCCGTGCGAACCGGCCACCTCGAACAGCGTCCTGAACTCGATCGGCGCGGTGGTCCAGGTCGCCGTCAGCACGGAGATCGAGCCGTTGGCGTGGGTGAGGAACGCCTGGGTGCTCTGGCTGCCGCCGACCGCGTGGGTGCGGGCGAAGACGCGCTCGACCTCTCCCCCGATCCAGCGCGCCATGTCGATGTCGTGGATCATGAGGTCGAGCAGCACGCCGCCGGAGAGCGCCTCGTCCAGGAACCAGCCGCCGGCCGGGCTGCGGCCCTGGCGGGTGTGCCGCTGCACGGCGACGCTGCCGATGTCGCCGCGGGTGACGGCCCGGTGCAGTTCGGCGTACTCGGCGAAATAGCGTACGACGTGCGCGGGGAACAGCGGGACCCCGGCGTCGGCGAAGCGGGCGACCAGGTCCTCCGCCTCGGGGAGCGTACGGGTCAGCGGCTTCTCGCAGATCGTCGGCAGGCGGTGACCGAGCGCGGCGAGCGCCAGTTCGTAGTGGGTGTGGGTCGGCGTGCAGATGTCGACGACGTCCGCCGCCTCGAACAGGGCGTCCAGGCTGGGGACGGTCCGGCCGCCGCCGTGGCGCCGGGTCAGCGCCTCGGCGTCGTCGGCGATCGAGTGGACGACGACGTCGTGGCCGAGGTCGAGCCAGGCCGGGAGGTGCGCGTTGGCGATGCCACCGGCGCCGATGAGTCCGACCGTTGCGTGCATGGGGGATCCGTTTCTTGTCATTTGCCGATGCCTTGCGTCATGCCGTTGACGATGCGGCGGCCGAACCAGAGATAGGTCGCGATCATCGGGAGCACCACGATGACGACGCCGGCGAAGAGCCCACCCCAGTTCGAGGTGTACTGCATGTTGGAGTAGAAGTTGAGCAGGGCGACGTTGAGGGTCTGCGCGCTCTGGTCGGGCACGAGCATCAGCACGATCACGGTCTCGTTCCACAGGCTCAGCGCGTTCAGCACGGCCACGGTCGTGATGCCGGGCTTGGCCAGCGGCACCATGATCTGCAGGAAGGTGCGGAACGGCGACGCGCCGTCGAGAGCGGCCGCCTCCTCCACGTCGCCGGGCAGCGAGCGGAAGTAGCCGATGAGCACGAAGATGCTGAACGGCAGGCTGAGCACGACGTAGAACAGCGTGACGGTGATCCGCGTGTCCCAGACGCCGGTGACCCAGTCGATCATGAACCGGGACAGCCCCGCCCCGATGAGCACCATGGGGACGGCGAACGCCTGGAACGGGATGCTCATGCCCACCGCGAAGAAGGTCGCGACAGGGCCGCTGGAGCGCCCGCCCAGCCGTGCCACCGCGTAGGCGGCGGGGATGGACAGCGCCATGATGAGCACGACGGACACGAGCGTGAGGACCACCGAGTTGATCGCGGCGGCGCCGAGCCCGGAGTCCGACCACGCGGTGGCGAAGTTCTCCCACATCCAGGTGGCGGGCAGGCCGGCCGGGTTGTCGAAGATCTCCCGCGAGCTCTTCAGCGAGTTCAGCAGGACCCAGACCACCATGCCGACGTTGAACAGCGCCCAGGCCCAGATCAGGGCCCTGATCAGGGCGAGCCCGGCGCGGATCATGCCAGCTCCAGTCGTTCGCGCCGCTGGATCCTGCGCGACAGGACGATCAGGACGGCGGTGATCACCGTCATCACGATCCCGATCGCCGCGGCCTCGCCGAGCTGGGCCAGGCCGCCCTCACGGCCGCCGGTGACCCGGAGGTACTGCTCGACGGCGAGGGTCCTGGCCTCGGGGGGCGGGGTGCCCGCCGTGCCGACGAAGGCGATGACGATCTCGAAGGTCTTGATGCCGGCGATCGCCCAGAGCGAGGCGGCGATGGCCAGCATGTCCCTGGTCAAGGGGAGCGTGACGTACCGGAACTGCTGGAGCTCGCTCGCGCCCTCGATCCTGGCCACCTCGTAGTAGCTCGGCGGGATGCCGTCGACCGCGGACATCACCAGCACGACGTAGAAGCCGGCCGCGCTCCAGACCACGCCGGCCATGATCACGTTGAAGATCAGCTCGGGGGCCAGCCAGGGCTGGCGCAGCTCGGACAGGCCGAGGGCCCCCAGCACGGTGTTGATCAGTCCGTCCGGGTTGAAGAGGAACGAGACGGCGAGGCCCACGGCGATGGGCGAGATCATGAACGGCAGGAAGACGGCGGCCCGGATGAACGCGCTGCCGCGCGCCGCACGCAATACGATCATGGAGGCGCCGGCGATGAGGAACAGCGCCAGGCCCACGACCAGCGTCAGGACCAGCGTCTGCACGAACGAGGCACGGAACAGCTCACTCCCGGCCATCGACACGTAGTTGGCGAAGCCGACCCAGGACAGCTCGGTCCCGAGCCCTGACCACTCGGCGAAGCTGAGCACGACGCCGAACAACGACGGCAGCACGAAGAAGACCAGGTAGGCGATCAGTGCGGGAAGCAGCATCGGCAGGTACAGCCGGCGGCGCTCGCCCTGGAGCGCGCCGCGGGGCGCCTTCGCCCGCCTGCCCGCGGACGGAGCCCGCAGGGCGGTGTCGGACACGGTCACGGTCATCCGTTCATGGCGGCGGTCTTCGCCTTGCCCTCGGCCAGGAACTCCTCGGCGCTGAGCTTGCCGGCGACGAACTTGTCGTCGAGGGGGAGGAAGACGTCGGCCAGCCACTTGGGCTGCACGGTCGAGACGCCGTCGCCGTCGAGCGTGACCTGCTCCGCGTCGCGGATGGACGCCTGCAGCTGCTGGAGCTCCACCGGGGCGGGCGAGTCGGCGCGCGCGGGGATGTTGGCCGCGTCGGTGCCGACGCGGTCGATGTACTTCTTCTGCATGGCGAACGCCAGGAAGTCGGCGACCGCCTTCTGGTTCTTCGACTTGGCGTTCACGCCCCAGCCGAGCGCGCCGACCGTGGCGACCGCGCCCTTGGCGGGGTCGACCGGCGGGAAGGCGATGATGCGGGGCTTGACCGCGGCGGCGCGCAGCGAGGCGGTCTCGCTGCCGAGCCAGGAGCCGTTCAGGATGAAGCTGTGCTTGCCGCCCGCCCAGGCGTTCTGCGCGGCCGGGAACTTGGTGGCCATGTAATCGGGCTCGAACAGATCGGCCTTCACCAGCGACTCCAGCGCCTTGGCCGCCCGCTTCACCTCGGGCAGGTCCCAGGCGGCCGGGTCGGCGGCGAGCTTCAGCAGGATGCCGGGGCCGGCCGTGGACAGCAGCATCTGGTGGATCCAGAAGGAGTTGTAGGCGTTGACCGAGCCGTCGAGCGCGATCGGCGCGCGGCCGGACGCCTTCTCCTTCTTGGCGATCTCCAGCAACTCGTCGAACGACTTGGGGGCGAAGTCGGGATACTTGGCGGAGTCGTACCACAGGCCGATGGAGAAGACGCTGTGCGGGACGAAGCCGTACCCCTTGTCGTCGCTGATGGCCTTGAGCACGCTCTTCGGCAGGACCTCCTCGATGGTCCTGTCCTCGCCCGGGATCTTGGTCCTGAAGATCGGGCCCATGTCGCCGAGCACGCCGGCGGTGCGGAACTCGGCGGTGTGGTCGATGGCGGTGTCGAAGAAGTCGGGACCGGCGCCGGTGGCGACCGCGTTCTTGACCTGCTGCTCCTGGCCCTGTGCGAGCCACTGGACGTCGATCTTGACGCCGGTCTGCCGGGTGTAGTCGGCGATGACGCTCTCGAAGAGGTTCGCCTGCGGGGTGCCCTTGGCCCACTTGCCCCAGTAGAGGAGGCTCGCGGGCGCGGCGCCGGCGGAGGCCGACGGACCGGCGTCCTGGAGCTTCTGGCCGCACGCGCCGAGGGCGAGCACGGCGGAGGCGCAGGTGGCGAGGGCTATGGCGCGATTGCGCATGGATGGTCCCTTCTGGCTGGGAGGCACGGTTGGCAATAATAAATACACTTTGTGTTTTAATGGAAGACGTCTTAGGAAACGAAAGGGCCACGTGAGTGCTGATCGGACGTGAAGCGAGCCTGCTGCGCCAGCCCGTGGGCCAGTCGCGCCTGCGCCGCATCAATTCGCTGGCGGTGATCGAGGCCATCCGCCTGGAGCCCCTCACCATCCCGGCGATCGCCCAGGCCGTCGGGCTGTCGAAGACCGCGGCCGACACGGTGGTGGGCGACCTCGTGGCCCTCGGCTGGGTGACGACCGTCGAGCCCCTCTCCCCCACCGGAGCCGGGCGGCCGGCCAACCGCTACCGGTTCAACGCGGGCGCGGCCGTCGTCGCCGGCATCGACATCGGCCAGCACACCACCCGCGCCGAGCTCGCCGACCTGAACGGCGAGGTCCTGGCCACGCGCTCGATCACCGTCTCCGTCGCGGACCCGCCCGAGGCCGTCCTGGCCGACGCCGTCGAGGTGGTCGACCAGCTCCTCACCGCGCAGGGCCGCGGGCGCTCCGACGTGTGGGCGATGGGGGTGTCCGTGCCCGCCGTGGTCTACCAGGACGTCGTCACGCGCGGCCTCGACGACTGGGAGGGGCTGAACGTGCGGACCGCCTTCGCGTCGTCCTTCGAGTGCCCCATCGCCGTCGAGAACGACTCGAACCTGGCCGCGTTCGCCGAGGCGTGGAAGGGCAGCGCCGCCGAGGCCGGTTCGATGGTCTACGTGCACTCCGGCAACCGCACCGGGGCGGGGGTCGTCCTGAACAACGCCGTCGTGCGGGGCGCGAACGGCGCCGCCGGCGAGATCGGCGCGCTGCCGCAGATGGGCTGGGAGCATGCCCAGCAGCACCTGCACGACGTCGAGCTCACCGACGGCCGCCGGGTCAGCAGGGAGGGCGTGTTCGACGCCGCGACCGCGGGCGACCCGCTCGCCGTGGCCGCCGTCGACCGGTTCGCCGACGTCATCGCGATCGGCATCGCCGCGCTGGTGCTCACCGTCGACCCCGAGATCGTGGTCGTCGGCGGCGGCAACGTCCAGGCGGGCGACACCTTTCTCGACCCGCTGCGCCGCCACGTCGAGAGGCTGTGCACCGTACGGCCGGCGCCCCCGATCGTCCCCTCCGCGTTGAAGGAACGCGCGTCGATCACCGGCGCGGGCGGCCTGGCCGCCACCTCCGTCATGGAACAGCTCTACGCCTCGGCCCTGGGCGGCAAGACGCTCTCCAGCGCCTCGACGCCGCCCTGGAAATGGTAAGAACCGAAGAAGGATCCCCCCGTGCCCATGCAGCCCTGGTTCACCGACGCCAAGCTCGGCATCTTCGTCCACTACGGCCTCTACGCCGTCGAGGGAGTGGCCGAGTCCTGGTCGTTCTACTACGGCGACATCTCCCGTGAGGACTACCTGGCCCAGATCGGCGGATTCACCGCCGACGGTTACGACCCCGCGGCATGGGCGGAGCTGTTCGCCCAGGCCGGAGCCCGGTACGCCGTGCTCACCACCCGGCACCACGACGGCTTCGCGCTGTGGGACACCGCGTACGGCGACCTGAACGTCACCGCCTCCCCGGCGGGACGCGACCTGGTCGGCCCCTTCGCGGACGCGCTGCGTGAGCGCGGGCTGAAGGTCGGGCTGTACTACTCGCACTCCGACTGGAACCACCCCGACTACCCCAGCGTCGTCGGCCCGCAGGCCCACCCGAGCCCCTACGTGACTCCCCCGGAGGGCCAGGAGGACCCGGCCGCGTGGGCCCGCTACCTGGCCTACCGCGACGGCCAGGTCGACGAGCTCGTCGAGCGGTACCGGCCCGACCTGCTGTGGTTCGACGGCGAATGGGAACGCTCGGAGGAGCAGTGGGGCATCGACGCCCTCGCCGACCGCATCCTCGCCGTGGGGCCGCAAACCGTGCTCAACGCGCGCATGCTCTCGCGCGGCGACTACGCGACGCCGGAACAGGGCGTCCCCATCACGCCGCCCGACGGCCCGTGGGAGCTGTGCCTCACCGTCAACGACAACTGGGGCTTCCGCCCGCACGACACCAACCACAAGCCCGTGGGCCACCTGGTCCGCTACTTCGCCGAGACCATCGGCGCGGGCGGCAACCTCCTGCTCGACGTCGGCCCCACCGCCGACGGCCGCATCCTGCCCGAACAGGCCGACCGCCTGAAGGGCCTCGGCGCCTGGATCGACCGGCACGCGGAGGCGGTGTACGGCACGACCGCCGGGCTGCCGGCGGGCCACCACTACGGCCCGAGCACGCTGTCCGCCGACCGCAGGACCCTGTACCTGACCTGCTTCGACCCGCCCCGCGACACGGTGACGGTGCGCGGGCTGCGCAACGCCGTCCTGCGCGCCAGGGTGGTCGGCGCCGACTGCGAGCTCGGGCACTCGATCACCGGGGAGCTCAACGGGGTGCCCGGCGTCCTGTGGATCGACGCGCCACCCGCGCACGCGATCGACCCGCACGCCACGGTGCTCGCCCTGGAACTCGACGGCGAGCTGGACCTCTACCGCGGCAGCGGCCGCGACTGACCGTCACGGACCGAGGGTGCGCCCGGGAGGAGCGGGCGGTTCGAGCGGGCTACAAGTGCGTTGCAGCCGAGCCACAAGCGGGCTTCCCTAGCCTCGTGATCATGCTGACGACCCTCGTTGTGACCGCCTCCCTCCTGTTGACCGGCGCACCCGCGCAAAGTGCGGCGACCAAGCCGCTGACCTTCCGCGGCATGACGCTCCAGATCCCCGCCGCCTGGAAGGTCGGGAAGGAGGACAGGTGGGGCATCCACGTCAGGACCGGCCGCTGCGACCGGCTCGCCGTGGAGTGCCGCGGGTTCTACCTCGTCGGGCCGGAGGGCATCTCTCTGGCCCGCCACGGCAACCCCTACAGCCCCGAGGAGCAGTACCACCCGGGCAACGGGCTCGCGAGCTGCGTACCCGACAAGCGCTACATAGAGGACTTCCCCGGCAAGCTCGTCGGCCGTGGCGTCCGTCCGGTCGGCGCGGGGCACAAGGCCACCTACCGCGTCTGGCGTGTCGGCTGCTCGACGCAGTCGGCCAAGCGGACCGGCGTCTCCTACCAGGAGCGGATCTGGCACCTGCCCAAGTCGAAGATCCTGGTCTTCGACCAGTGGAGCGACAACCGGCTCGGCCCGATCCTCCAGCGGGCCACCTGGAGCTGACCCCGCCGGTCGCGGTGCTCGCGCCCGGCTCGGCCGGGCCGTTCAGGCCGAGTGAGCGCGTTCCTCCTTGCCGGCGAGCCAGAAGAAGACCGGCGGCAGGACGAGTTCGATGACCGCCAGCACGACCTGGAACCCGTGCGGCGGGCCGGACACGGCGAGCGAGAGCAGCCGGCCCACGCCGCCCAGCAGGAAGACGGCGGCCAGCCACCGCACCACCCCGGCCGGGATCGGGCGCTGCCGCGCCGCCCACACCCACGCCAGCCCGTAGCCGGCGAAGGCGGCCCCCATGAACCGGCCCCAGCTGTCGATCGTCGGCCCCGCGGCAGCGGCGCCGGGGATCGCCGCGTTGCCGAGCGCCACGTGCAGCAGGCCGATCAGCACGCAGGCCCACCCCATCAGCCGGGCGAGCGTACGGAGCGCCTTGACCATGATCTCTCCCGCCATAGTTGACATGTGTCTACTACGGTGGCGCGTCTAGTAGACGTGTGTCAACTAGACTTGGTCCATGCCTCCACGCCGGCGACTCACCCCTGACGGGCGCCACGCCCAGCTCCTCGCCGTCGGCGCCCGGCTCTTCGCCGCGCACCCCTACGCCGACGTGCTGATGGAGGAGGTCGCCGAGCAGGCCGGCGTGTCACGGGCGCTGCTCTACCGGCACTTCCCGAGCAAGCAGGCCCTCTTCGCCGCCGTCTACCAGCAGGCCGCGGACCGGTTGCTCGCCGAGACGCGGCTCGACCCCGCCCAGTCGCTGCGCGAGCAGCTCGGGCAGGGCATGGACGTCCATCTCGACTACTTCGTGGCCAACCGCAACGCCGTCCTCGCCGCGAACCGGGTGCTCGCGGGCGATCCGGTGATCCAGACGATCATGTCGAACGAGCTGGACGCGCTCCGGGCGAGGCTGCTGGCGGTCCTTCCGCTCGCGGGCGACGACGTCCGGGAGGCCGTCTCCGGGGTCCTGAAGAGCTGGCTGGTCTTCGTCCAGGTCCTCTGCGTCGACTGGCTCACCCGCGAGACCTGCACGCGCGACCAGCTGCGCGACATCTGCGTCGGCGCGGCCCTCGGCGCCCTCGAACCCCTGCTCCCCGACGACCCGGCGAACCGCTGACGGACACGTCGCGCACGCCGCCCCCCGGGGAATGCGGCGGCGAGGCCGGTTCGAGGACTGAATGAGGGCGAATCACGGCGGAATGCCCTAGTGTCATGATCTTGGTGGGGGGACCAGTCCCTCACCGGTCGTGCCCGTGACCGGACAGGAGCCCACGATGGTCCACCCCTCGCAGGAGCGCCTGCCCGAGCAGGATACCCGCAGGCCGTCCGGCCTCCTCCGGGCGCGGCGGCTCTCCTGCCCCCCTCACTGACGACGAGCTTCCGGCTCGTGAGCCAATGACGAAAGAAGCAATGAAACTATCCATCTTGTCCCTCGCCGGCATGAGCGCCGTTCTGCTCGGCGTCATGACGACGGCCGTCGTCCCCGCCGCCGCCGCCGAGGAGACCCTGCGTACCGTGGCGGCGGCCCGGAACCTGCGCATCGGGGCGGCCGTCAACGACCGCGCCCTGGAGACCGACAACGGCTACCGCGACAAGCTCAAGTACGAGTTCAACAGCGTGACCCCCGAGAACGCCATGAAATGGGTCAACGTCGAGCCCGAACGGAATGTGCACACCTGGGCCAAGGCGGACGCCGTCGTCTCCTTCGCCGAGGAGAACAAGCAGACGGTCCGCGGTCACACCCTCGTCTGGCACGGCGGTCTGCCCACCTGGGTCACCAACGGCTCACTCAGCGACGAGCAACTGCGCGACGCGCTCCGGCAGCACATCGAGACCACCGTCAAGCGTTACGCCGGCCGGGTGGCCGTATGGGACGTCGTCAACGAGGTCCTCGCCGAGGACGGCACCCTCAGGCAGTCCATCTGGCTCAAGCGCCTGGGCCCCGGCTACATCGCCGACGCCTTCCGCTGGGCCCACGCCGCCGACCCCGCGGCCAAGCTCTACATCAACGACTTCAACGCCGAGTGGAACAACCCCAAGCGGACCGGCCTGTACAACCTCGTACACGACCTGCGGGCCCAGGGCGTGCCGATCGACGGCGTCGGCTTCCAGACCCACTCCCTGATCCAGGACCCGGTGCCCGACACGATGCCGCTGACGCAGCTCAAGGGCACTCTGCAGATGTTCGCCGGGCTGGGCGTCGACGTGGCCGTCACCGAGCTGGACGTCCGGCTCAAGCTGCCGGTGGACGCGAGCAAGCTGGCCGCCCAGGGTGAGGTCTACCGCCGGGCCGCCGCGGCGTGCCTGGCCGTCGCCCGCTGCGTGTCCCTGTCCATGTGGAGCCTCACCGACAAGTACTCGTGGGTGCCGTCCGGGGTTCCCGGCTGGGGTGCGGCCCACCCGCTGGACGAGCAGCTGGCCAAGAAGCCCGCCTACCTCCAGCTGCGGTCCGCGCTGACGGAGCGGGACTTCACCTCGACCGCCGTCGCGGGCCACTCCGACAAGTGCCTGTCCTTCTCCGGCACCCAGGTCGTCCAGGCGGCGTGCGGGACGGACCAGCGGCTGCTGTTCCGCCGCGTGGCGACGAAGACCTACCAGATCTCCGACCCGTCCGGAGACCAGTGCCTCAAGGTGGGCACCCCGAGGGCGGGGATCCAGGACACCCTGACCCGCGGCTCGTGCGCGCCCCTGCTCACCGACTACCGGTTCGAGCTGCGTCCGTCGGGGGACGGCCAGCAGATCGTGTCCGTCAGCAACTCCCGATGCGTCGCCGTCAAGGATCGGAGCACCGCCACGGGAGCCGTGATCGAACTGGTGCCGTGCTCGGGCACCCCGGTCTGGGAGCTGGCCGGCATGCCGGGACACCCGTAGCAGCCGGGAAGAGCCCGGTCCCCGTCCGGCGTGCGGCGGGACGGCGGCCGGGACAGGTGACCCGGCCGGGACGGGACACCGCTCCCGTGTGCTCCCGGGGATCTCTGTGACAATCTGGGCGGCGTGCCCGATCCCTCCGCCGGCAGCCGCGTCCCGGCCCCGCCGGATCAGCGCGCCCAAGCTCCCCAGGACGCTGCCGCCGCGGCTCCCCCGGACGCCGTGCGGCGGGCGTCCACGGCCGCGGCCGATCGGCGGCTCGCGGCAGGGGCGCTGGCGCTCGCCGGGCTGTCCGTCCTGGCCGCCGTGACCGCTGCCTGGATCGACGTGGCGACCGGGACGGTCATCCGGCCCGAACCGCTGAACTGGGCCGTGTGGGCGTCCGCGGTCCCCGCCGCGGCCCTGGCGGTCGCCGGAGGCGTGCTGGCGGTCCGGGTGCCGCGCCATCTCATGACCTGGCTGCTGATCGCCGGCGGGGTCGTGTCGAGCGTGAACGGCCTGGCCGGCGCGTACGCGGTGCTGTCGCTGACCCGTCACGGCGGCGCGCTGCCGCTGACCCCGGCCGCCGTCTACGCCGGCGCGCGCCTGGGCCCGCTGCTCAACCTGCTGCCGCTGCTCGTGCTGCTGTTCTTCCCCGACGGACGGCTGCCCTCACCGCGCTGGCGGCCGGCCGCCTGGCTCTCGCTCGGCGCGACGGCCCTGACGGTCGTGGTGTTCCTCGGCGTCCCCTGGCGCGTCGAGTCGTCCGGCGGCCACTGGCCCGGCATCGACGCGCCGCTCCCGCCGATCCCGGACGCGGTGTGGCGCGCGGGGACGGCGGCGGCGCCCGCCCTGCTGGTGGTGAGCCTCCTCGTCTCGGTGGCGGCGTTCGCGTGGCGGTTCAGGGGCTCGCGGGGCGTGCTGCGGGCGCAGTTGCGCTGGATGTTGCTGGCGGCGTTGGTGAACGCGATCATGATCGTGGTGCCCGCCGTGGTGAGCGGGCTGCCGCGGGACTTCGCGTTCGTCGCCTCGCTGGTGGCGCTCGCCGCGGCGGTCCTGATCGCGGTGAGCAGGTACCGGCTCTACGACATCGATCCGCTGCTCGGCTGGGCCCTGCTGTACGGCGGCCTCGCGCTGGCCGTCGTCGCGGTCGACGTGCCGATCTTCGCCGGGCTGGGGGCGCTGATCGGCGAGCCGGAGGCGGCCGTGCTGGCGGCGGTCGCGGTGGGCGTCATCTACGCCCCGCTGCGGGAGCGGGTGCGGCGGTGGGTCGACCGGGTGCTGGCCGGACGGACCGAGCCGTACGAGGTGGTCTCGGCCCTGGCCCGGCGGCTGGAGGAGTCGGCCCGGCCCGAGGAGCTGCTGTTGCAGGTCGCCAAGGCCGTGTCGGCGACGTTCGGCTCGCCGTACGCGCGGGTCGAGCTGGACCGCGCGGACGGGCGGACCGTCATCGTGGAGCACGGCGTCCCGGCCGGGGACGTCATCGTGCTGCCCTTCGCCTACCGCGAGGCGGCGATCGGCCGGCTCGCCCTCGTGCCGCGCCCCGGCACCTGGCCGGCCGAGTCCGACCAGCGCCTGCTGGCCGACGTCGTCCGCCAGGCCGCCGCCGCCATCCGCGCGACCGCGCTGACCGAGGAACTGCAGCACAGCCGCGAACGCCTGGTCACCGGCGTGGCCGAGGAGCGGCGGCGGCTGCGCAGGGACCTGCACGACGGGCTGGGCCCCACCCTGGCCGCCGCCGCGCTGAAGGTGCAGGCCGCGCACAACCTGCTCACCCGCGACACCGGCGCGGCCCGCGAGGCGCTGGAGCAGGTCAAGACGGATCTGGGCACCATGCTCGGCGACGTCCGGCGGCTCGTGCACAACCTGCGGCCGCCGGCTCTCGACCAGTTCGGCCTGGCGGGCGCGCTGCGCCACGAGGCCGCCAGGTTCCGCGACGGCGGTCTCGCCGTCCAGGTGGAGACCGAAGGGGAGCTGGCGGCGCTGCCGGCGGCGACCGAGGTGGCGGCCTACCGGATAGTCTGCGAGGCTCTCACCAACGTCGCCCGGCACGCGGGCGCGGGCCACTGCCACGTGCGCGTCGCCGTGGCGGGCGACGAGCTGGAGGTCGAGGTGACGGACGACGGGCGCGGGCTGCTCCCCGGCGCGGTGGTCGGGGTGGGGCTGGTCGGCATGCGCGAACGGGCCGAGGAGCTCGGCGGGCGCTGCGCCGTGTCGGCCGGCGACGCCGGCGGCACCCGCGTGCACGCCGTCCTGCCCGCCTCCGCCGCCCTCTCGGCCGAGGCGGTGACCGCGCCGTGACGCCTCGCGTGCTGCTGGCCGACGACCATCCCGTCTACCGCGACGGCCTGAGGATGATGCTGCACTCCACCGGCGAGGCCGAGGTGGTGGGCACCGCCGCCGACGGCGAGGAGGCGGTCGCCGAGGCCGTGCGGCTGAACCCCGACGTCGTCGTGATGGACCTGCGGATGCCCCGGCTGGACGGCGTGGCGGCGACCGAGCGGATCACCGCCGGCTGCCCCGGCACCCACGTCCTCGTGCTCACGATGCACGAGGACGACGAGAGCGTCTTCGCCGCCATGCTGGCCGGCGCCCGCGGCTACCTGCTCAAGGGCGCCGACCAGACCGAGATCCTGCGCGCGATCACGGCGGTGGCCAGCGGCGAGGTGATCTTCGGGCCCGCGCTGGCCGAGCGGGTGACGCGCTACTTCGCCAGGCTCGCCACCCTGCGCCCGCCGGTCGAGAAGCCGTTCCCGCAGCTCACCACCAGGGAGCGGGAGATCCTCGACCTCATCGCGGCCGGCCTGTCCAACCGGCTGATCGCCGAGAGCCTGTCCCTGTCGCCGAAGACGGTGCGCAACAACGTCTCCAACGTCTTCGCCAAGCTGCAGGTCGCCGACCGCGCCCAGGCCATCATCCAGGCCAGGCAGGCCGGCCTCGGCCAGTGACGGGCGCCCCGCCCGCGCCTTCGCTCCGTCCCGGCCCCCGGCTCACAGGGCGGGACGGACGGCGAGGCGGACGCCGAGGTGGGCGTGCATGCCGAGCAGCCAGGCGGCGCTGACGTACACCGAGACGGCCGAGCCGCCGGCGAGGTCGGCGACCATGGTCACCGGGAACCAGGCGCCCGCGAGCAGCGGCAGCCCGCGGAGGGCGCCCCGGTAGCGGCCCTGCACCGCGATGACGACGCCGAGCACCAGCATGCCGAGCTGGCCGAGCGGCCAGCAGGCGTCCAGGATCATCAGCGGCAGCGGGAAGTCGTCGTGGCGGGCGTAGCCGAAGGACAGCGCGTTGAGCAGGAACGCCCCGGCCAGCACCGCCAGCAGGCCGTAGGGGATGATCCGGGTCCAGCCGTCGCCGGCGCCGCGGGTGACCGCCACGAGCCGGACGAAGGCGAGCAGGCCCGCGACGAACACCATCCCCGTGACGGTGTCGAGGTCGTGGATGCCGTCCTTGATCTTGTCACCCACGATGACGGTGGAGGCCGCCCAGGCGGTGGCGCCGGCGGCCAGGAGCAGCCCGGCGGCCCGGACGTGGCCCGGACGCGCCGCCGGGCGCGCGGGCGGAGGGGTGCCGGGGTCGACGTTGCTCGGGTCGACGCTGCTGGGGACGATGCGCTCGGACACTGCCGTGACTCCTTCGTAGCCGGACGATGACAGCACGATCCCCGGCGGGCGTCCCGGGCGGCCAGGGAGCGGAGCCACGCGCGCCGTCACGGCTCGGCCTCGCCCGGCCCGGGACCCTGGCCCCACCCGCCGCGGGCAGCATCGGGACCGCGCACTCTGGGCGCCCGGGACGCCCGGCGTGAATGATCTCGTCCTGTCCGGAACACGGAAGACCGTTGCAGGGGGAGGTGTAAGAAGAATGAGCATTCGCTTGGACGACCTCGACGGCGCAGCCGAGCTGCCCGAGGACGCGCTGGACGCCGTCGTCGGCGGCGCGGAGCGCCACGTCAAGATGTGCCTGTGGACCGCCAGCAGTCACCTGGGGCAGACCGTCGACAGGCAGGACCACATGCACGTAGTCGTGCTGTAGAGGAAGCGGGGGGGGGGGGGGGGCCCCCCCCCCCCCCCCCCGCGGGGGGCGTTTTTGTTGTTTTTTTTGTTAAAGTGCGGGTGTGAGCAGAGAGGGG
>NZ_JBEOZT010000008.1:0-33536 GCF_040298265.1 Nonomuraea sp. NPDC001636 | reverse complement strand
GTGTCCACTAAACTACTTACCGTCTTCCTCACTCATAAAACCCAAAACAATTTTTTTGTTTCTTCGGTCCACCGCCGGCCCCCCCCCCCCCCCCCCCCCCCCCCCCGCCTCTGACGATAGGAATTTCGTTGATTCTCATCCTCAGCGGCAAGGACGACGACTCGGTGGAGATGGTCGTCCCCGAACTCGTCAGGCGGGACGCCGAGTTCCTGTGGTGGGACCCGGGCGACTACCCGGCCGGCGCCGCGATCAGCTCACGCCTGACCGGCGGCTCCTGGCGGCACACCCTGCGCGCCGACGGCCGCGAGTACGACTGCTCCCGGTTCACCGCGATCTGGAACCGCCACCCCGGCCATCCGCGCGCGCCCGGGGTCACCGACGACGGGCACCGGCGCTACGTCGAGAAGATGGCCGCCATCCTGCTTCAGGGCTGGGAGCACACCCTCGCGGGCCGCTGGCTGCCGGCGCGGAGCCTGGACGTCTTCCGCACCCAGAACAAGCTCGTCAACCTCGGCGTCGCGGCGGCGCTGGGCTTCACCACCCCCGAAACCCTCGTCACCAACGACGACGAGGACCTCATCCCGTTCTGGGAGGAGGCCGGCGGCGAGCTGATCGCCAAGGAGGTGGAGTTCGTCGAGTTCCAGGTCGACGGCGAGGACCACTCCCACTACACCACGCCCGTCACCCGCCGCCGTCTCACCGACAGGCACCGCCTGGCCCTCTCCCCCGCCATCCTCCAGCCGTACGTCAGGAAGGCCGTCGAGCTGCGGATCACGGTGGTGGGAGAGCGGGTGTTCGCCGCCGAGATCCACTCCCAGGGGTCGCGCGCGACCCGGCACGACTACCGCCACTACGAGCAGACGTTCTCCACCTACGCGGTCCACCGGCTGCCCGCGCAGGTCGAGCGCCGCTGCCTGGAGCTGACCGCCGCGCTCGGCCTGCACTACGGCTGCATCGACATGATCCTCACTCCCGAGGGCGAGTACGTGTACCTGGAGATCAACCCCGCCGGGCAGTGGGGCTGGATCGAGAGCGCCACCGGCCTGCCCGTCTCCGCCGCCATCGCCGACTGGCTCACCGCCACAGAACACCCGGGTGAATCCGCATGACCAGTACCTTCGCCGCCACCCTGACCGAAGCCGTGGAGCTGCTGCGGGCGCTGCCGCGCCGCCGCGACGACGTGCCCGAGGCGCGGCGGGCCGTCGCCGAGTGGCGTGCGGCCAGGCCCGGCTCGCGCGCCCAGCTCGTCGCCGACGTACGGCCGGGCAGCCCCGTCGTCGACTACGACCTCGTGCTGGCCCACCCCGATGGGGGAAGCGTGGCGCTGACCGCCCCGGCCGAGGACGGCGTCCCCTGGACCGTGGACCACTCCACCCACTGGGCCTCCGGCCGGGTCCTCACCGTGGACGGCCACGCCCTGCTCGTCCAGAACGCGCTGCTCACCCTGCGGTCGTGGGCCGGACGGAGCTCCACCGTCCAGGAGGAGCTGATCGATCACTGCGTCCTGGGCGACCTGGCGAGCAGGGAGCCCCCGCCCACCCAGGAGGAGCTGCAGCGGGCGTCCGACGCCTACCGGATCAGGAACGGCCTGCACAGCCGCGCCGCGCTGATGAGCTGGCTCGACGGCGTCGGCCTGAACGAGACGGCCTACGCCCATCACATCGACGGCCTGGCGGTCAAGCAGCGGGTCCGTGCGCGCGTCGAGCAGGAGACGGCGCACGACTACCTGGAGCGCCACCCGGCCGAGTTCGACCAGGTGTGGGCGTCATGGGCGGAAGGCCGTGAAGATCACCTCGCCGTGATCGCGGGTTCTCCCGACCCCGCCGCCGCCCTCCTCCAAGCCCTCGCCTCCCGCGAGCGGATCACCGTCACCACCGCCGACGGCCCCGCCCGCGACCTGCCCGAACCGCTGCGCGCCGCCCCCCAGGGCGCCGTCATCGGCCCCGTCCCCCACGGCAGGGCCCACCTGCTCGGCGTCGTCCGCGAGCGCCGGCCCGCCGACCCCGCCGACCCGCGCACCCTCGCCGCCGCCGGCCGCGCGGGCTTCGCCGAGTACATGGCCCGGCGGCGGGCCGGGGCCGACATCACCTGGCACTGGCTGTGACCGTGCCAGGAGGCCGCGCCTTCCCGCC
This sequence comes from Nonomuraea sp. NPDC001636, assembly GCF_040298265.1. Classification (NCBI taxonomy): domain Bacteria; kingdom Bacillati; phylum Actinomycetota; class Actinomycetes; order Streptosporangiales; family Streptosporangiaceae; genus Nonomuraea; species Nonomuraea sp. NPDC001636. The sequence goes on along the minus strand of NZ_JBEOZT010000008.1, from coordinate 31,404 downwards.
GGGCGAGGCCGTGCGCACCGGGGGCGCCCGGTGAGCCGCCTGCGGGTGGTGCTGCAGAACACGCAGACCGAGTGCGGGCCGGCGTGCCTGGCGATGGTGCTGGGCCATCACGGCCACCGCACGACCGTCACCGAGCTGGCCGGCCGCCTGGGCGTCGGCCGCGACGGCCTCAGCGCCCGCGCCATCGTGGCGGGCGCGCGCGAGTACGGGCTGACCGCCAAGGCGTTCCAGCTCGCCCCCGCCGACCTGGCCAGGGCGCCGCTCCCGGCCATCGCCCACTGGCGGTCCAGCCACTTCGTGGTGGTCGAGCGGTGGGCCGCCGACCGGGTGGACATCGTCGATCCCGGCCACGGGCGGCGGCGGCTGACCCCGTCGGAGTTCGCGGCGGGGTTCAGCGGGGTGCTGCTCGCCTTCGAGCCGGGGGCGGGGTTCCGGCGCGGGTCGTCGTCGCTGGCCGGGGCGTGGCGGCGGGAGTTCGTACGGACGCTGCTGCAGCGCCGGCGCGGGCTGCTCGCGCAGGTCGTCCTGGCCTCGCTGCTGCTGCAACTGGTCGGCCTGGCCCTGCCGCTCTTCTCCGAGCTGCTGCTGGACACGGTCCTGCCACGGCAGGCCGCCGACCTGCTGCCGCTGCTGGGGACGGCGGTGCTGGTCGCGGGGGCGGCCCAGCTCCTGCTGGCGTATCTGCGGTCGGCGCTGCTGGTGACCGTACGCGCCCGCGCCGACCAGGAGCTCAGCGAGGGGGTGGTCGGCCACCTGGTGGCCCTGCCCTACACGTACTTCACCCGGCGGGGCACCGGCGACCTGGTGACCCGCGCCTCCAGCGTCTCGACCCTGCGCGAGCTGCTCACCGGACAGATCATCACCGCGGTCCTCGACGGGCCGCTCGCCATCGGCTACCTGGTGCTCGTCTACGCCCGCGACCCGGTCTTCGGGGCGGCGCTGACCGGTGTGGTGCTGCTCCAGTCGCTGCTCCTGCTGGCCACGTCCCGGCGCGTCCACCTGCTGACGCAGCAGGAGCTGGCGGCGCTGTCGAAGTCGCAGAGCACCCTCATCCAGACGCTCAGCGGCATCGAGACGCTCAAGGCGTCGGGCGCCGAGCGCAGGGCGATGGACCAGTGGTCGGAGCACTTCGCCCAGCAGCTCGACGCGGACGTGCGCGCCGGCCTCACCCACGCTCTCCTGGACGCCGTCGTGTCGGCGATCCGCGTCGTCACGCCGCTCGGGCTGCTGTGGCTCGGCGCCTGGCGGGTGCTCGACGGCGAGCTCTCGGCCGGCTCGCTGATCGCGCTCAACGCCATCGCCCTGGCCGCGCTGACCCCGCTCGGCTCGCTGATGACGAGCCTGCAGAGCCTCCAGCAGGCGGGCGCCCACTTCGACCGGCTCTCCGACATCCTCGTCTCCGCCCCCGAACCGAACGAGGGCATCGAGGTGCTGCGCCTGCACGGCCGGATCGAGCTGCACGAGGTCAGCTTCCGCCACGACCCGCGCGGTCCGTGGACCGTGCGCGGCGTGTCGGTGTCGATCCGCCCCGGCCAGAAGGTCGCGCTGGTGGGCGCCTCGGGCTCCGGCAAGAGCACGCTGGCCAGGCTCCTGCTGGCGCTGCACACCCCGGTCGAGGGCGAGATCCGCTACGACGGCGTGCCCGCGAGCGAGCTCAACCTGCGCACCCTGCGCCGCCAGTTCGGCGTCGTCACCCAGGACCCGTCCCTGTTCAACGGCACCATCCGGGAGAACATCGCGCTCAGCGACCCGGACGCGCCGCTGGAGCGGGTGATCGCGGCCGCCGAGGTGGCCGCGCTGCACGACGAGATCATGGCCATGCCCATGAGGTACGAGACCATGCTGACCGAGGGCGGCGGCCTGTCCGGCGGCCAGCGGCAGCGTCTGGCCCTGGCCCGCGCCCTGTTGTGCCGGCCCAAGGTGCTCCTGCTCGACGAGGCCACCAGCAACCTCGACAGCGCCACGGAGGCCGTCGTCGAAGCCAACCTGGCCTGGCTCCCGCAGACGCGCATCGTCATCGCCCACCGCCTCAGCACGGTCAGGGACGCCGACCTCATCGTGGTCCTCGACGGGGGACGCGTCGTGCAGCGCGGCACCCACGAGGAGCTGATCGCCGTGCCCGGCAGGTACGCCGAGCTCCTCGCCGCCCAGGCCGGGTCCTCGCAGCCCGACCGTGGGGGCGCCGGGGTCAGGGCCGAGTGAGGGACACGCTCGTCAGCACCGCCGGTGCGGCTTTTCGGCCCGTCGTCCCTCGCCCGGGTTCTGGCTTGTGCTTCGATGTTGCTTTGTCAGTACATCGAAGGAGAGGTCACCGATGCCAGACCTTGACGACCCGGCCGCCACGTTCAGGGAGTTCGACCGCGACCGGGACGGATACATCACCCGCGAGGAGTTCGCGCTCGCCATGAACGCCCGCGGCGAGGAGGTCACCGCGGCCGAACTCGACTCGATCTTCCACGTCTCGGACGAGCACGACGGGGACGTGGACGGGCGCATCTCGCTGGCGGAGTTCCTGGTGGCCTGGAACAGGTGACGGCGCACCCGCCCTGACCCGGCGGCCGGCGTCACCGGAGGTGATCGGCCGCCCAGGCGCGGAACGTACGAGGGGGACGTCCCAACACCCGCTCGACGTCAGGGGTGAGGCGGGCGTTGCCGTCCCGCGCCACCAGCCGGGAGCCGTCGACCGCGACGTCGGCGAACTCGGCGTCCATCCCGGCGGCGATCAGCTGCGTGCGGTAGACCTCCAGCGGCACGTCCACCGTCCCGACGGGCCGCCCGAGCGTCTCCCCCAGCACCTCGGCCATGTCCGGGACGCTGAGCAGTTCGGGCCCGGTCAGCGTGAGGACGGACCGCGTGTGCTCGCCGGACGTCAGCGCCCGCACCGCCACCTCCGCGACGTCCCGCGGATCGACGACCCCCTGCCTGCCCCGGCCCGTCGTGTTCGGCACCGGCCGCCCGAGCCGGACCTGCGCGACCCACCGCAAGGCGTTGGAGGCGAAGCTGGACGGCCGCAGCACCGTCCAGTCCAGCTCGCTCGCGCGCAACGCCTGCTCACCGGCCCGATGCCAGTCCCCGACCTTGGCGCCGCCGTGCTCCTGTCCCGTGCCGATCGCCGACAGCTTCACCACCTTCCGCAGTCCCGCGGCCCGCGCCGCCACGAGCATCGCCTCGTCGTGCCGGGCGAGCCACGGGCCGGGGGCGCTGAGCAGGAACACGGCGTCGGCGCCGCGCGCCGCTGCGGCCAACGACCCGGGGTCGTCGAAATCACCCTGGACGACCTCCATCTCCGGCGACGCCGTGACCTTCGACGGTTCCCGCGTCATCGCCCGGACCCGCTCACCCCGGCCCGCCAGCAGCCGGACCACCTCACCGCCGACCGTGCCCGTGGCACCTGTGACAACAATCATGCGGCTCACTCTGCCGCCCCGCCCACCAGCCGTTATAGGAACTTCCGGCACACGTGCGCACCTCGCGGCGCGGCTACCGTGTGGTCATGAGCATCGAGGTCCCGATGACCGTGCCGGACGGTCTGCGCCCGCTGGTCGAGGCGGTGAGCGTGCTGAAGGCGGAGGATCCCGCGGCGGGTGAGCGGCCGCCGCTGGTGCACCTCCCCGACCCCGGCACGTCCCTGATCTTCCGTACGTCCCGCGCCGGGCACAGCGACCTGCTCGTGATCGGCCCGCGCACCCGCGCCTCGTACCACGTCGGCAAGGAACTCCCGTTCTGCCTGCGGTTGCGGCTGCGTCCCGGCGTCACCAGGCCGTTGCTCGGCGTCCCGGTGAGCGAGTTCGTGGACCGGGTGGTCCCGCTCGGGGACCTGTGGGGCGCCTCCTGCGAGCCGCTGATCGCCGCCCTCAGGCACGCGGACGGCGACCACGGCCTGGTACTCCGGCACCTGGCGGCGGCCCTGCCGGCCAGGATCCCGGCGGCCAGGATCTCGGCGGACGGGGTGCGGCGCGAACTGGTCCAGGCCGCCGTCCGGGCGCTGCGCGGCCGTACGGGCGCACGACGCGAACCCGTGCCCGCGCTCGCCCGCCACCTGGCCGTCAGCGAACGTCACCTGCGCGGCCTGTTCGCCGACGCCGTCGGCCTGTCGCCCAAACGCTACGAACGCATCGAACGCGTCCGCAATGCTCTCGCCCTCGGCCGTGCCGACGGCCGCTGGGCCGACCTGGCCACGGCCACCGGCTACTACGACCAGTCCCACATGACGGCCGAGTTCCGTACGCTGATGGGCGTCACGCCGGCCGCCTTCTTCCAGGGCCGCCTGCCCGCCCTGCAGCCCTGCTGACCCGCCGGCGGCGGTCACCCTGAGCCGGCCGCCCGGTCGTAGGCCGAGCGCGCCTCGTGGATGTAGCGGCGATGGTCCTCGGCCCAGCGCAGCACCTCCGCGACCACCCCGGCCAACGACTGCCCGGCGTCGGTGAGGGCATAGTCCACACGCGGCGGGACGGTCGGGGTGACCGTACGCGTGACCAGGCCGTCGCGCTGGAGGGCCCGCAGGGTGACGCTCAGCATGCGCTGCGTGATGCCGTGGGCCAGCCGCCGCAACTCGTTGAACCGGCGTGGCCCGTCCGCGAGCAGCGCGATCACCAGCACCGTCCACTTGTCGCCGATGCGGTTCAGGACCTCCCGGACGTCGCAGCGGCCCGGATCCGGCTCCACCACGGTTTCCTCCAGAGAACCAGGGCACGAAAAACTGCCTTCTACCGGTACACACAGCCCTTGCCGACGATAGACGAGCCGGTTCCGCACAGGAACCGGGTCGCATGCGCCGACCGCCGCACACCAGGGAGAGATGCCGTGTCCGCCGCCTTGCTCTCACCGGACAACACCGCGATCCTCATGATCGACCATGCCGTGGGGTTCGGGAACCTGTTCCGCTCGCACGAGCTCACCGTGCACGTCAACAGCGCCGTCGCCCTGGCCAGGACCGCGCACCTGTACGGCGTCCCGCTGACCGTCACCCACGGCCGCGACACCGACCCGCCCGGCCCGATCTTCCCCGCGTTGCGCGCCGAACTGGCCGCCGGGGAGATCGTCGTACGGGACGGCGGTTTCGACGCCCTCGCCCATCCCGGCGTCCGCGAGCGGTTGAGCGCCGCCGGCCGCCGTCACCTGATCGTGTCCGGGCTGATGACCGAGGGATGCGTGCTGCAGACGGGGCTGTCGGCGATCCGCCAGGGCCTTCACCTGTACGTGGTCGAGGACGCGGTGGCCGGCGAGACCCCGCTCAGCCACCGCGCCGCGATGGCCCGCCTCACCGCTGCCGGGGCGATCCCGGTCACGTGGTTGTCCCTGGCCACCGAATACCAGGGGTCGTGGGGTCGCGGGGAGACGGTCCGGGGCTACACCGACCTGATCCGCGATCACTCGCCCGCCCTGGGCGCCAACCTGGTCGCCCTGGAGGCGCGTCAGGATGCCGGTCCGGCCGTCCGCGGATGAGCCCAGGTTGACCGTCAGCCGCAGACGGCCCGCCGCCGCGCCCCAGGTCCGCGAGGCGCGCGGTGTCCGCCGAGGTCGGGCCGGTTCACAGGGAGCCGATGCTCAGGGTGAGCGGGCCGGAGACGCCGGCGAGCCCCTGCGTGGTGAGACAGGCCAGCGGCTTCGTGCTGAACATGGCGAACGTGCCGGTCCACTGCGCCCCCTTGAACTCGCCGTCGACCACCACGCCCTTGATCAGGACGAGGCTTGCGGCGCCGTTGACCGAGACGGTGGACGTGGAGGACAGCGTGCTGGTGTCGCCGTTGTTCCAGGTGATCCTGCGGCTGCCCACCCTCGTGCCCGAGGTGCAGGAGAACGTCCCTGTGGCGGAGAAGGCGGACGTGGCCTGGACGATGGTGGGATCACTGCTGGAGACGCATTCGAGCAAGGGGGCCTGCCCGCTGACCGTGACCTCCCGGGGCTGATCGGTGAGGCCGGGGGTGTAGGTCACCGTCTGGGAGCCGGTGCACTTGGTGATCCCGATCGCGGCGCGGGCGCCGGTCGCGGGCGGGACGAGCATGGCGGCGGACAAGGCGATGAGCAGCGCGAGGCCGCCGATCGCCATCCTGGCGAACCGCGGCCCGCGTGAGCCGGACCCGACCGGCGTGACGCCCTTGAGGACTGACATTCCCTCTCCTGCCTACGACGCAATGGCCACAGTTGTCGGAACTCACTTGTCCCGGGCCGGAGAACCCAGAAACCTGCTACTTACCGTTACCATACACAAACATTAAGTCAACATTCCGGTCCAGGGCACCTCGGGCCGGAGCGGGAGTGACGGTGTGACCGTCGGCGCTGCGGCGGGTGGCGGCTCGGCCGAGTGGGGGGTCGCCCGTACGGGATCGCCCTCGCCGGTCCCGCCGCGTGAGGTACGGCGGCTCCAGAGAGGCAGGTCGGACAGTGGTCACACGCAGAACATTCCTCGGCACCGCCACCGCGGCCGGCGCCACGACGCTGCTCGGCGGCAACGTCCTGCCCGTCGCACACGCCGGCACCTCCCCGCCGGAGGCGGCCGGACAACGACCGGCGCGCGACGCGATCCGTGCGGTCAACGCCGACACGCGGCGGAACTACGCCGCGCTGAAAGCCGGCCTCGCCAACCACCTGAGCCCGGTCATCGTCGTCCAGAACGACCATCGGGGCGGTCTGTACAGCCTGGTCTCGAACGGGCGGGTACTGGAGTCGCTGCACCCGGTCGACGAGCTCTTCGAGCTGGCGAAGTCGATCGCCCACCTCCCGCTGGGCATCTTCACCGTCATCGCCCCGTACCTGCCCAAGCAGGTCCCGGCGTTCCAGAGCGCCCGCATCGACCCGCACGACCTGGACATGGTCGCGTTCAAGGGGCGGGAGGACGGCTGGATCCAGCCGCTCCAGGACGTCTCCGCCACGATGGCCAAGGCCCGGCGGCAACTCGACGAGGCGAGACTTCCGCCCGGCCTTCACCAGTCGTGCGCGAACATCCTCGACAGATCACGCGCCTTCATCGCGCACGCCACCCGAAGCCGCTCCTTCGACATGGATTCCTTCGAGGACTACTCGGGCAGCGTGTATCCGAACATCCGCACCAACATGTACTGGGCGTCCAAGGTGCAGATCGAAGGCGTCACGGACATCATGACCCGCTGGCGCGGACAACTCGGCGGCAACGCGTGGAAAGGCCTGTACGTCGTCGTCTTCACGATCTGGACCACATCCTCCCTGAACCAGAACTCCATCATCATCAGGAAGTTCATGGACCCGGCACAGGCCGACAGCCACCTGATCGACATGTCCACGGCCGAGCTCCCCTCCGACCCGATCGCCGTCGCCCTGGACAACGTCGCCCGGATCGTGCAGGACAAGATCGCCGCAGAGATGATCTTCTGCACCGACACGAAACTCGCCGACGCCCTCAAGGGCCCGGACGAGCTTCTGTCCGGCGAGATCCTGCGACTGCTCGGCCGTGCGCCCGACACGCAGGACCGGACATGCTGACGTCCTGGGCGATCGCCAAGCAGCCCATGTCCCCATCGACCACGTAGGAGCCTAGGAGTCCCTTCATGACCACCGTGATGCTGGTCCACGGCGCCTGGCACCGGCCGAGCACCTGGACGAGGCTGGAGCCCGAGTTGCACGCACTCGGCTACGCCACGCGCACGCCCGCGCTTCCGAGCGCCGGCGAACGTCCCACCGCGGGCATGCACGACGACGCCGCCGTGCTGGCCGCGGAGCTGGCCGCGGTCGAAGGCCCGATCGTGCTGCTCGCCCACTCCTACGGGGGCATCCCGGCGACCGAGGCCGCCGCCGGAGCGGGCAACGTCGAGCGGCTGATCTACCTGGCCGCGTACCTGCCGGACCGGGGACAGTCGTTGTGCACCCTCCACGGCCTGCCGGACCCCGACGACACGAGCGGCCTGTTCCCCCTCATCGACCAGCCACGCACCTCGCTCTACGGCGACCTGCCGGACGCCGAGGCCGAGCAGGCGATGAGCCGCCTGGTCAACCAGACCAAACGGTCCTTCGCCGAGAAGACCGACACGGCCGGCCGGCACGACATCCCCGCCACCTACGTCATCACCGAGCGGGACCGAGCCGTCCCGCCCGCCCTGCAGGAGCGGATGGCAGCCCGAGCCGCCGAGATCCGCAGGCTGGCCAGCGGCCACTGTCCGTTCCTGTCCCAGCCGCGCCGTCTGGCCGCTCTCGTCGACGACATCGTGCGGTCCGCGGCCGGCTGAACCCTGCCCGGCGCGGCCTGCACGCCGACCGGGAGGAAGGCTCGGCGCTGGAGGAGCTCGCCCGACCTCCAGGCCGGGCGGATCACGCCGCGTGCCTGGTGGGCAGCAGGACAGTCAGCAGCCAGCCGCCGTCCTCGGCCGGTCCGGCGGTGAGGGTGCCGCCGAGCGCGTGAGCACGTTCGCGCATGCCGCGCAGCCCCTGCCCGGAGGAGGGCAGGCTGAGCGGGGCGGCGGGCGGGGGGCCGTTGCGCACCTCGACGGTCAGCCCGCCGGGGGCCGCGGTGAGGCTCACCCGCACCCAGGTGCCCGCCCCCGCGTGTTTGAGGACGTTCGTGAGCCCTTCCTGGACGATCCGGGCAGCCGAGGCACGGGCCATCAGAGGCGCCCGCGCCACGTCGGGACCGATGTCGAGCTCGACGAGCAGCCCCGCCGCGCTCATGCGTTCGGCCGACCGGCGCATCACGGTGGCCGGGTCGGCCAGCAGGTCGGGCTGCTTGTCGGGGTCGCGCAGCAGGTCGAGCAGGCCGCGGAGGTCTTCGAGCACCTGGTGGCCGGTGTCGCGGATGTCGGTGAGCGCCTGGCTGGAGGGCCCGCCGGGGTCGGAGTAGCGGGCGGCGCCGGCTCGCAGGACCATGGCGCCGACGTGGTGGGCGACGATGTCGTGCATCTCGCGGGCGATGCTCTCGCGCTCGGCCAGCTGGTCGGCGCGCACCTGAGCCAGCGCGCGCTGTTGCGACTCGCCACGGCGCAGCCGTTCCGCCTGGTTCGCGGCCTGCCGGGCCCGCAGGTAGCGGCCGCTCGCCACGGGGGCCACGACGAGCGTCATCAGCGCCAGGACCCGCGTCGGCCGCGTCTCGGCGGCGGGCCCGGCGTCGGCCATCGCGGCGGTGAAGGCGGCGATGGCGAGAACGGCGACGAAGTAGACGACGCACGTCCAGAACCAGGAGGCCACGCGCATGGCGAACACGCCCACGGCGGCGAGGACGAGCATGACGCAGGTGGCCGTCGCCTCCTCGAAGTACTGGTCGGCCAGCAGCATGAGGACGACCTGAAGGACGAACACCAGCCCCGGCAGCCGCCGCGCGACGCCGAGGGACAGGCCCGCGAGCACCACCACCGATGCGGACACCCAGGCCGGCCCGCCGGCGGTGTCCCAGCCCGTCCAGGTGTTCAGGACGGTCAGGGTGAGCCCGCCGCCGGCCAGCAGGACGTCCGGAGTGACGTCGCGCTCGGGCAGGCGTCCGGCCGGGCCGCGCAGGTAGACGCCGATCAGGACGGGCACCACGACGGCCCCGGCGCAGTACCACCAGGCGTTGGCCGTGAAGGGGTGGGCGGGATCGGCCAGATTGACCGCGGTGGCCACGCCCACGACCAGGGCCGAGCAGGTCACGGTGAGCGGCCGCGTCCTGTGGGCGACGACGCCGAGGGCCGTCAGGAGCAGGATCTGCACGGTGTTGACGGTGAACGCGCCGAGCTGGTCGGTGAGGACGAGCAGCCCCGCCAGGTAGCCGGCCACCGCCACCGGCCACCGCCGCAGGAACCCCATCGGAGCCCCGGCCAGCACGGAGAAGGCGCCGCAGATCACCACGGGCGCCGACGCGGTCCCCCAGGTGTGCCACGTGGTCAGGACGTCGAAGCCGATGGCGGCCGTCACCAGCAGGACATCCAGCGCCTTGCCACGCCATCGCATGCGTCAACGGTATCCAGGCAGCTCCGGAGATCGATACTCCTGTAGGAGGAGACCCCCTCCTCCTCCAGGCTGGTCATGACTACAGGCTGGTCATGAGGACGGCGCCCGGCGACACGTGCCGCCGCCGTCCGGTCAGCCGGTGGACGTACGACTCCATCCACCGCGGCAGCCCCTGCCGCCGTTTCAACCAGCGTCGCATCCCTCACCCCGGGTTCCGGGTGGCGCCCGGCCCGGGCCCCGTGGCCGGGTTCACCGGCCCGCCCGCTGGCCGATCGGACGGATCGTCACCGTGTTGAGGTCGACGCCCTGACTGCCAGGACGGTGCGCCGCCGCAACCGTTCGGCCGGGAAGTCCACCGTCTTCCCGCGTACCGGCGGGTGTGTCACGCCGCGGTCTGCTGTATCGCGTCCTGGATCGGCTGCGCGCAATGGTTCAGTCCGTGGCGATGACGAGGAGCTTTCCGCGCACATGGGTGTGCACGAGATCGGCATACGCCCGCGCGGCTTCTTCCAGCGGATACCGCCGACTGATGGTGGCAGGCAGGGAGCCGGCCATGGCCTGTGCTGCCAGCTCCTCCAGATCTCCAGGGCGCGCGGTGCTGAAGACGGTGCGCACCGTCAGGTCGGGGCGGTCGAACGCGGAGGGCTCGGGGCTGGGAAAGGCGACGTTGAGCAGGTGGCCTCCTGGCCTGATGGCGTCGCTTGCTCTGACCAGGGTGGGGCCGGGCAGGGCGAGGTTGACCATGGCGTCGACGCCGCCGGGGTGGCGCCGCAGTGTCTCGGTGATCGTGTCGACCGTCCGGTAGTCGATCACCTCGGCGGCGCCCAGGTCGCGGACGTAGTCGTCGTCCTCGGGGATCGCGGTGGCGATCACATGTACCTTGGCGGCGGCCAGCAAGGGGACCACGGCGCCGCCGACCCCGCCCGCGGCCCCGGTCACCAGAACCCGTTCACCTGCCTCGAACCGGCCCTCGCGCACCACGGCCAGCGCGGTCAGCCCGGGTATCGGCAGGCTGGCCGCGTGGTCGGCGGCCAAGCCGTCCGGGCGTCGGGCGATGGCGGGGGTGTCGGCCTCGAAGACCGCGAAGTCGGCCATGGCGCCGGTGGTGAGGGATGGCGGAGTGGACAGCATCGCGGCGATCTTCGGTGTCGCGCGCGGCAGCCCGATTCCGAACACCTCGTCACCCGGAGTGAACCGGGTCACGTCCGGGCCGACTTCGGTCACCGTGCCGGCGAAGTCGCTGCCCGGCACATGGGGGAAGGTCAAGGGGGTCAGCTCGCCCAGCACCCCGCTGAGGGCTCGCAGGTCGGCGGGGTTGATGGCCGCGGCGCGGATGCGGACCTGGATCTGGCCGGGGCCGGGTCGTGGAACCGGAACGTCCTCGACGGTCAGGACCTCGGGCGGGCCGTACTGCTTCGCCACAACTGCTCTCATCATCGACTCCTTACAGATGCCAAGCTAAGTTGACCAACCGGTCATGTTGGTGACCCTAGCACGCAATATGACCGGTGGGTCAAGTTGCGTTAGGCTGGCGCACATGCCCCGAGCCGACGCCGCCCGAAATCGAAGCCTCCTCATCGACGCGGCCTCCGCGGAACTGTCCGAGCACGGCCTCGATGTCTCCATCGCGCGGATCGCCGCGCGCGCCGGCGTCGCCAAGGGGACGGTCTTCAACCACTTCTCCAGCAAGGAGGAGCTGGTCTCGGCGATCTTGTGCGACCAACTCGACACCCTCGCCGCGACCGGCGAAAGCCTGCTGGAGCAGTCCGATCCGGGGTCCGCCCTGCTGCGGTTCATGACCGCCGGCGCCGAACTCCAGGCCAACGATCGCGCATTCTGCGAGGCGGCCACCGCGGTCTCGCGCGCCCATCCCGCGATCAGGGCCGCCAGCGACCGGCTGGCACAGGTGGCCGAGGCGCTGACCGCACGCGCCCGGCAGGCCGGAGTCGTCCGGGCGGACGTCACCGGCCACGACATCGTGCTACTGCTCAATGCCCCCACCCAGATCGCAGCGCCGCTCGCCACCACACGATCCGACCTGTGGCAGCGCTACCTGCGCCTGATCTTCGACGGGCTACGACCGGAAGCCGCACACGAGCTGCCCGTCGCGGCACCAACGAGCGAGGACTTCACCACAGCCGCCACTCGCTGACATCGTCCTCCCCTCCCGACCGACCCGCCGCCCCGGCTTCGGCACAGCACGTTGCACCGAAAGGCTCATTGGACGATGAAGAAATACGTGCTCTTCGACCATGACGGCGTGCTGGTGGATACCGAGTTCTGGTACTACAAAGCCGCGGAACGCGCCTTCGCCGATGTCGGTGTGACATTGGACAAGGAACAATACCTCCGGGACATGAGCCAAGGCCTGGGCACGTGGGTCCAAGCCCGAGCCGCAGGCATCACCGAAAGGTCCATAAATGGGCTGCGCGAAGCTCGCAATGCCTATTATCAGGAATCCCTGAGAACTGAGGCCATTGAGATCGAAGGGGTCGTAGAAACCCTTGAGGAGCTGTCGAAGTACGTCCATATGGCCATCGTGACGACGTCGAAACGCGCGGACTTCGAGATCGTCCACGAGCATCGCCACATTCGGCGGTTCATGGACTTCGTTCTGGTCCGCGAGGACTACACGCTCGCCAAGCCGAACCCGGAACCGTACCTGACGGGCCTGAAGCGCTTCGGGGCCACCAAGGACGAAACGCTGATCGTCGAGGACTCCCCCCGCGGGTTGAGCTCCGCCTTGGCCGCCGGCATCGATTGCGTCATCGTCCACAACGAATTCGTCAAGGCCGCCGACTTGTCACAGGCCGACTACCGCATCGAAACGCTGGCCGAGTTGAAGGACATCATTCTCGGCGCCGCCTGAAAAGGTGCGCGGTAAATGGCTCGCTTGGTCGGTGTCGCGTCTCAGGGCTCACCGACGCCATCGTCCTGCCCCGGCCGCCTGCCCTGGAGAGGCGCACTCGACCGCCATGAGAGACATGCAGGCCCCATGCGCGGCTCACCCGGTCCGGAGAGCATCGTGGACGAGTTGCGTCCGGCTCGGGCGCATCAGCCACACGGCGGCGGCGAGCGTGAGCACCCAGCCGATCACCTCGATGAGCAGATGATCCGTTGCATTGGGGACGGATTGCAGCAGGTACACCCGGACGCTGTTGATCGCTCCGTGCGTCAGGACCGCGGGCCAGACACTGCCCGACCGCCGGCGAAGTGCGAGCAACAGCGGCGCCCATGGCAGCATGCCCGCGAAGTAGATGACGATGTCCCAGAGGGGACGATCACCGATGACGGCGAGGACCGGCAGGTGCCAGACGATCCAGACCAGACCGCTGACCAGGGCCAGCGGCCAGAATCCCCATGACGCGGCGCGCGTCGCCAGCCAGCCGCGCCAGCCGAACTCCTCGCCGATGGCGAAGACCGACTGCATGAGGAAGACCGGGACGATCCATATGGTCGCCGCGGAGATCTGGTCGAGCGGGTTGAGCTGCCAGATCCCCGACGCCAGCGCGATGGCGGTCTGAATCGCGGCGATCGCGGCGATGAGGCCGATGCCGACGCCGGCCCACTTGGGCGTGCCGCGCCACCTGATGGCGAACGTCTCCCGGTACGTTCCGGGCCGTCGGGCGAGCCACATGATGGTCGCCGCGAGCAGCGGGGACTGCTGCATGATCGGGGTGATCAGGTTGTAGAAGTCCGTCGGGACGAGCCGGAAGACCATCGGAACGGACAGCGCGAAACACAGCAGGACGGCGATCGCGAAGAACCACGTGACATCGCTGACGGTTGACCCGGCAGAACGGGAGCGCATGGAGGCCGCGGTCATGACGACCTCGTTTCGTCCGGACGCGAGGATCCGGCGGCGCCGACGAGCAGGACGACGCTGAGAGGTATGAGACGTGAGAAACGCACGACGTCGAAGCTAGGCCGCGGGAGTCGGCCCGGCCTCACCCGAAGGGGTGAACCTGGTACCACCCGTCAGGATGGAATCCGTGGCGAGGACGAGCCCGTTCTCGTAGGCGTAGATCACCACGCGCCCGCGGTCACGGATCAGCCGATCCGGCAGCTCCCATCAGGTCAGGGGTTTCCAGAAGTCGCAGCGGTGCTCGCGGGCGAGGTTCACCGCGCGGATCCCGTTCTGGCCGGGGGCGAGTGACAGCACCTGGCCGCCGCGCGCGTCGTAGGGCGGCCAGCTGGTCGCCCGGTCGCCGTTGGGGTCGCCGGTGTGGGCGAAGCGGGTCCAGTAGCCGATCATCTCGTCGGAGAGCCGCCGCTGCTCCGGTGACAGGTCATGGCCGGCGTACGCGCGCGAGAACAGGTACTGGAGTTCCCCGGCGTGGTAGGCGCCTGTCGGATAGCTCTGCGGGGCGGCCTCCTTGAACCACGGCGCCGTCCGGTCCGAGAACTCGTAGGCGAAGGTGGGCACGGACCGGACCAGCAGCTCGTTCGTCTCGACCGCGGGGCAGGCCCAGGCCCAGTCGGTGAGCGTGCTCGCCATCGCCCAGCTCGTCGAGCCCTTGTAGTCGCTCAGCGGGTAGCGGCGGATCACCTTCGCGGTCTGCTTGCCGTCCAGGCCCAGGAACGTGCCGAGCACCGCGGGGTAGTCCTTGGGGGCGATCGGGCCGCCCGCCTCGGCGTCGAAGCCGACCTGGAAGGTGACGTGCTCGTCCCGGGTGATGCCGTGCATGACCGGCACCTTGGCGAACTCGCCGGACCTGAGCAGGCGTACCGGATCCCGGGGCAGCACTCCGGCGCCGTAGGCCGGCGCGAGCCCGTGCGGGCCGACGGCCTTCAGCAGCACGGACACCGGCTTGGCACGCAGGCAGGCGGCCGCCGTGCGAAGGTCGGCGCAGCCGGCCGCGGTGGCGATCTCGACGGCCTGCCGCTCCGCCTGCGCCCGCGGCTTGGGACGCCAGGTCTCCGCGTCCGGTCCGGCCGTGCTCGGGGCCCATGGCCAGCGCAGGGTGCACGGCCCGCTCTGCATGATGACACGCTGGAACAGCCCCCGCGATCCCGGGGCGGTCAGGTGGACGCAGCTCGACATCCCGCCGGCGGACTCCCCGAAGAGGGTGACGTTGTGCGGATCGCCGCCGAACGCCGCCGCGTTCGCCCGCACCCAGCGCAGCACCGCCTGCTGGTCCTCGATGCCGAGGTTGCCGGACCCGTGCCGGGCCGGGCCGCCGTCCAGCGCGGGGTGCGCCAGGAAGCCGAGCGCGTTGAGCCGGTAGTTGAAGGTCACCACCATGACGTCGCCCTTGGCGGCCAGCCGTTCGGCGCCGTAGATCGCTCCGGAGCCGCCCAGGAAGCCGCCGCCGTGGATCCACACCATGACGGGCAGCTTCCCGGTGGTGCGCCTCGGTGTGGTGACGTCGAGGTACAGGCAGTCCTCGGCGGTGCTCGGCTTGTCGCCGATGAAGTCCATGACCTGGGCGCACGCGGGGCCGGGACGGGTCGCGGCGCGCACCCCCCTCCACCGGGCGGCGGGTCGCGGCGATCCCCACCGCAGCGGCCCCACGGGCGGCGCCGCGTACGGGATGCCCTGGAAGAGCCGGTATTCGTCGCGCAGCACGCCGCGGACCAGGCCTGTCTCGACGCGGACCAGCGCCGGATCATCACCGGCCCGGCGGCCCGCGGCCGTCGCCGGTGGGGCTGCGGCGAGCACGGTGACCAGGCAGGCGAGCACGGTCAGGGGCGTCCGAAGGACGTTTCTCATGAGATTCCTCAAGGTGGGTGAGACGGGAGAACCCTGGCTCAGGAGACCGGAGACCCGATCACTTCGACGGGGCCGCGCCGCATGGCGGACCGGGACGAGACGAGCGTGACCGGCACCACGATCAGCGCGATCACGGCGATCAACGCCGGGAGCACCCACAGCGGGCCCGTCGGCACGATCGATCCGACCGCGACGGCCGTGGGAAGGACGGTGAACGCGGCGATCACCGTGCCGGCCGCGATGCTGACGGCGGCCACGACGGAGACTTCCACGAGGAGCATCCGCCGTACCTGCCGGCGGGTCGAGCCGGCCAGGCGCTGGGCGGCGAACTCCCGGCGCCGGGACAGCACGGACACGGCCATCGTGTTGACGGCGGCCAGGGCGGCGTACGCGATGGCCAGCGCGGCCAGCAGGTAGCTGATCCAGGCCTGCACCCCCAGCTCCGCGGAGAACATCGCCGACAGACGGCTCCGGTCCCCGACGACGAGGCCCGGCCGGCCCGCCGTCTGCCGTTCGAGTCTGCTGACCAGCGTGTCCCGGCCCGACACGGCGCGTACGAGGATCGCGGACGGCAGGCCCGCGGTCGTGTGCGGGGCGAGCAGCGCGGCGGGCAGCACGACGGCGCCGTGGTCGGGGGAACTGTCGAGCAAGGCGACGACCTTCACCTCGACCGGAGTGCCGTCGCCGAGCCGTACCGTGATCCGGTCGCCCAGCCTGATCCCGAGGTCCTCCGCCTGAGCCGCGGGCAGGGCGGCGCTCTCGCCGGTGAGGTCGCGCAGCGAGCCCGAGGTGACCGCGGCGGCCAGGGTCGGCGCCTCGTCCTGGACGTCGATGCCCAGCAAGGTGCCCGGGTCGCTGCCGCGGGAGTCGTAGGGCTTCTCGATCCAGCCCTTGCTCGACACCAGCGGCGAGGCGCCGGCCAGGCCCGGTGTCCGGCGGATCCGCGCCAGAAGAGCGGCCGGGACGCCGGTCTCGGCGGTGATGACGGCGTCCGCCTGGAACTGCTCCACCTGGTGGCGTAGGGCGGCGTCGTCCTGGGTGGTCTGGGCGTACACGTTGCTCAGCGTGATGGCGGTGGCCAGCACGAGCGGCGTGAGCACGGATGCGAACTGCGCGGCTCTGACCCGCGTGTTGATGACGGCGAGCGCGCCGCCCTGCCCGCCGGTCCTCCTGATGAGGGGGGCCGCCCTGCCGACCAGCCGGTCGAGGAGTTCGGGGCCGACCAGCGCGACGGCGACGCCTCCGGTCAGGACCGCCGGGCCGCCCACGGCCGAGGCGGTGTCCGGGTCCAGGAACATCGTCGTCGCGGCCAGTGCCACGGTCGCTCCGGCCAGCACGACGGCGAGCAGCCGGCGCGTCGGCCCGACGGCCGCCGCCGGGATCGCGGCCTCGGCCAGTGCCTGGACGGGCCGTACCCGGGCGGCGGGCAACGCCGCGACGGCGGCGGCCGGCCACGGGATCAGCAGGGCCAGGAGGAACCCGGCGGCGAACGCGATGACGCTCGGCCGGAACTCCAGCTCCGGCGGCACGACACCGCGTTGCGCGCTCAGCTCGAAGATCGAACGGCCGAGCAGGCCCCCGAGCGGCGTTCCGGCGAGCGCGGCGAGCACGGACACGATCATCGTCTCGGCCACCACCATGCGATGGACCTGCCGGGGTGTCGCGCCGGCGGACCTCAGCAGCGCCAGCTCCCGCCGCCGCCCGCGGACCGAAAGACTGATCGTCGCGGACACCACGAGCGCCATGACCACGAGCACCAGGCCGCCGAAGACGCTCGACAGCAGGATCAGGGGCAGCCGGCTGGCGGCGATGCCGGGGAACTCGGCCCTGCCGCGATCGGCGCCGGTGAGGATCGTCAGGTCGGGGGGCAGCCGGCCCTCCAGCCGCCGCGCCAGGTCCTCGGCGTCCTCGGCCGAGGCGCCGGCGGCGGGCAGCACGCCGATGACGTCGGACGTCCCGGGGCGGGGGGAGAATCGCGTCGCGTCCGAGGCCGAGAAGAAGATCGCAAGGGTGTCGACGCGGTGTCGTGGCTGGGCGACACCGGTCACCGTGAAGGGCTGCGACTGACCGCCGACCACGACGTCCACCGTGTCGCCCGGCTGCTTGCCCGCTCGGCCGGCCAGGGCGGCGTCGAGCACGACCTGACCGGCGACGCGCGGCTCCGCACCCCGGGTGAGCGCGTACGGGGCGAGCGCGGCGGAAGCCCACCCGTGTCCCGTCAGCGGCGTCCCGAGCAGCCGGCCGCCCACGACCACGGCCGCCGGGAAGGACACGTCCGGGATCGCCCGGCCGACGCCGGGAACGCCGCGGACCTGGTCCGCCAGGGACGTGTCCACGCGCGGCCGTTCGGTGTAGGGGACGGTCTCCGACTCCTCGTCGGGCAGGTGGAAACCGACTGATCCGGCGATGACGACGGGGGCCCCGCCGAGCCGTTGCGTCGAGGCTTCGAGGCGGACGGCCGACTCGAAAAGCCCGGCGCACGCGATGAGGAGCGCGCAGCCCAGCAGCACGGCGGCGAAGGTGGCGAGGGACTGCGCGGCGCGGAAGCGCAGGCCGGCAAGGGAGAGCCTGATCATCGCCGGCCCCGCGCCGTCTCGTGCGCCTCCGCCGGGGAGCCGAGCCGGGACAGCCGGTCGGCCACCTCCGTGACCGTGGGCGAGGAGAGCTCTGCCACGAACCGGCCGTCGAGGAGGAAGATCACGTTGTCGGCGTACGACGCGGCGACCGGGTCGTGGGTCACCATCACGATGGTCCGCCCGGTGCGGGCGAGGTCGCGGATCAGCGTGAGCACCTCGACCGCCGTCCGGCTGTCCAGCGCTCCCGTCGGCTCGTCCGCGAAGATCACCGGTGCTCTGCTCGCCAGCGCGCGGGCGATGGCCACCCGTTGCTGCTGGCCGCCGGAGAGCTCGCCCGGCCGGTGCGTGATCCGGTCCTGGAGGCCGACCCGGCCGATGACCTCCGACACCCAGGCGGGGTCGGGGTCACGGCCGGCCAGCAGGTCGGGCAGGGTGACGTTCTGGCGTACGTCGAGCGCGGGCATGAGGTTGAACGCCTGGAAGACGAAGGCGACGTGATCGCGGCGCAGGAGGGTCAGGTCGGTCTCGCTCATCCCGGTCAGCGACCGGCCGGCGAGGGTCACCGTGCCGGAGGTCGGCTCGTCGAGCCCGGCCGCACAGTGGAGCAGCGTGCTCTTGCCCGAACCTGACGGCCCCATGACCGCGGTGAAGCTGCCCGCCGGGAAGCCGACGGACACCTCGGCGAGCGCCGTCACCGCGTTGTCGCCGTCTCCGTGGGTCTTGCGCACCCGGTCGAGCAGGACCGGCGGGTCAGCCGGCGTCATCGTGAGCCTCCCGACAGCCGGCCGCGGTACTGCCCTTCGGCGGCGAGCCACACCACGCCCACCACGACCCCGCCGGCCACCACGCTCCATAACCACCACGGGTCGGTCAACCGCGCGGTGACGGCACAGATCACCAGCCAGACGACGAACTGGACCAGGACCATGCCCGACCACACCAGCGTGACGACGCTCAGCAGGCGCGGCAGGACCGTCGGCCCCATGCCCGGCAGGCCCGTCAGGGCCGCGCCCAGAGCGTCCCGGGTTCCGGCGGTGGACGCCTTGGCGTGCCGTTCGTCCGCCTGCTCTGCCGTGATGGATCCGCCGAGCCTGGCTCGGTCGATCCAGTGGGCCGCCGCCTGGCGCTCGGCCGGCGACACGGGGATCCGGCCGGGGGTGAGGAGGCGGCTCGGCAACGTCCGTGCGCTGCTTGCGTCACTCACTTCCGGCCTCCGGCTTCTGGGCGCGAATCAGTGCAGGACATGACAGGTCTCCGATTTCTTGATGTGGCGGTTTCGTCGAGCAGCGGCGCAGCCTTGCGGCGCCGCTGCTCGACGGATGCGTGAGAGTCGCATCCTTTTCTCGGCTTTTCGATCCTTTCGGGCCTATTGCGTAGGTGCCACGACCGCGGCCGTTCCGGCGCCGGGGGCCGCGGGGGCGGTACGGCGAGCGCCGCGCAGCAGGCTGACGCTGACGGCGAGGGTCCACAGGCTCCAGAGGGCGCCCATGCTGGCGGTGGTGCCCCAGCCTTGCGCGCTGTAGAAGTCGGCGGCGTCGTCGCCGAAGTACACGGCGGGCAGGAAGGCGAGGTTGACCGCAGCCAGGACGTAGGCCGAGCGTGCCACCCAGCGCGGGAGCAGACCGAGCCGGGACACCGCGATCCCCAGGGCGATCAGGAAGAGGCCCATGAGCAGCCTGGAGACGGCGCCCTGCATGAGGTACTGGGCGCCGGCGAAGGGCCCTTCCATGGTGGTGTCGATGTCGTGGTCCACCGTGATCGCCGCGCCCACCTCCATGGACTGCGGGACGAACACCATGGCCACCCACAGCAGGCCGGCGTTCTGGACGATGCCGGCGACCCAGTCGTAGGCCGGGTCGACGTGGCGGATGAGCTGGCGGAGCCCGACGAAGTAGACGATGTAGACGGTGCAGCCGGTGATGCCGAGCAGGCTGCGGGTCAGGACGTCCCAGTCCGGCGGGGTCTCGTAGATGAAGTAGAGCGGGACCTGGATGACGATCAGGAGACTGGCGACCAGGCCGGACAGTCCGGCGTACCTGCGGATGGCGGTCTCGGACACGACGGTGTCCTCCTCACGAGAGGGGTGACAAATAAAACTGGGATCTCGTTAACTGATCCTCAACGTAGCCGTAGCGCCCCACTAATACAACCCCGGTTTTCTTAGGTGCCCGTTTCGGTGTTCAAAGGAGACCTGAGTAGCGTTAGACTGGTGGTCACGCGAGCGAAGGAGCATGTGTTGTCCGAGGACCGCCCGGCACCGGGCACGATGCGACCGCGCGGGCGTACCGAACGGGTGCGCGCCGCCGTCCTGGCCGCCACCCGTGCCGAGCTGGAGGCCCATGGGTACGCGGAGCTGAGCATGGAACGCGTGGCCGAGATCGCGGGCGTCGCCAAGAGCACGGTGTACCGGCGCTGGCGCGACCCGGTGGGCCTGCTGGTCGAGCTCATCGCCGACCTGTCCAGCTCCGAGGTGCCGCTCCTGGACACCGGGTCGATCGAGGTGGACCTGCGCGGGCTCGCGGTGGGCATCCACCGCTTCTACAGCGACCCGGTCTGGCGCCCGGCGATGCTCGGACTGATCTCGGCGGCAGTGCTGGACCCGAGGGCGGCGCAGGCATTGGCCGACTTTTTCCGCACCCGCAACGACCTGGCCGCCGAGTCGGTGCGGCACGCGATCGAACGCGGCGACCTCCCGCCCGACACCGACCCGGTCCAGGTGATCCGATCGGTCGGCGCGCCGTTCTACTACCGGATGCTCGTCAGCCATGAACCCATCGACGAGACCGTCGCCGAACAGGCCGCCGCGGCCGCCATCGCCGCCGCGAAGGCGGGAGCGTATCCCGTCCGGCCGGATCAGAAGGGTTGACAGGTGCGTTCACCGAGGTCCGGTCGCTGGTGATGCCGTCGTTTCCGTACAAGACGGTCGCGGTGACCGGTTCGTAGCATGGGCGCAGGCGTTCCGCCGCTGCGTCGGCATGGCGCTGCGGCCCGCCTGCCGATCCACCTGGCGACTCCGCGTCGCCGGACCATGAGGAGAACAGCACATGCGTGATCTGATCTATACCGGTTTCATGTCGCTTGACGGCGTTGTGGACTCCCCGGGCGGTGGGCCCGGCGAGGAGCACCGCAGCGGCGGCTGGGTGGTCAAGGACATCGAATTCGTGCCCGAGGCCTTCTCGCTGAAGGGCGAGGAGCTTGAGGAGACGACGGCGCTGATGTTCGGCCGCCGGAGCTACGAGGCGTTCGCGCCGATCTGGCGCGACTCGGATGACCACGCCGCCTACAAGGATCTGCCCAAGTACGTGGTCTCGACCACGCTGTCCGAGGACGCCCTCGTCGAGGGATGGGGACCGACGACGATCCTGCGCTCGGCCGAGGACGTCGTCGAGCTCAAGAAGAGCGAAGGTGGCGCGATCTTCATCCATGGCAGCGCGGAGCTCGCCCGGCGGCTGTCGGAGGCGGGCCTGATCGACCGGTACCACCTTCTCGTCTTCCCGGTGCTGCTCGGGGCCGGGAAGAGCCTGTTCACCGAAGCGGACAGGGACAAGCAGGTGCTCAGCCTCAGGGCGTCGGCTGCCTACCCCAACGGGATCGTGAAGCTGATCTACGACGTCGTCAGCTGATCCAGGTCCAGGGCGATCGCACCGCCGGTGCCCTCTCGGAGTTGCCGCGCCGTACGCCCCACGTACCGGCGCAGCGCACGGGCCAGGTGTGGCTCGTCGAAATACGCCAGCCCCGAGACGACATCGGCGACCGGGACGCCGGCGGCCAGGAGCGCCGAGGCCCTGCGTGCACGCTCGATCTGCCGTACAGCGCCCTGGGTCAGCCCGGTCGCCGCCCGGAACCGGCGTTCGACGGTTCGTCCCGAGACCGCTGGACGATGACCTCGGCGAACGTCGGCGACGAGCGGGTCACGGACCAAGGCCCCGGCGCGGACCAGACGGCCGACCAGAGCCTCGGCGTCGTCGGGGGCCGGGAATTCCCAGCGGACGCCGTCCAGCACGAAGGTCCTGCCCGTGGTGTCAGGGAGCTCGATGCCGCCGTCGACCAGGGACGGCGGGGGGACGGCGCGCAGCGACGTGCCTACGGCGAACTCGATGCCGACGAAGGTCGAGCCCTCCGGCACCGGCGCGGTGCCGGACCTGGTCTCGGGACCGGAGATGCCCGCGTGCGCCCTGCCCTCGCGCTCCCAGAAGACAAGGCCCCAGCTCACCGCTGCGACGGAGGTCATCTCCGCGACGTGCTCGCTCGTACAGCTCCACACGGCCTCGACCCACGGTGAATCGGACGCGCGTGTCTCGAACCGAAATGCCACGAAGGAAGAATACGCGCGAGGGCGTCCGGTCCCGCGAACGGATCATGGGCGAGACGCAGGGAACTGGTGAGGAATTGCCAGCAAAAAGCCCCTTACGTTGATCGCGACACCGATCCGTCCCGGGCCCCCTCGTGAACGCGACCCTGACCATGGTCGCGTTCACGTGCTCGGCCCCGCTTGTGTCCCCGGCAGCCGCCGCGACCGGCACGGCGGCACCGCTGCCCACCGACGTGCGGATGAACTCCTCCCAGGCTTTCGACATCAGCGACCGGGGACGGGGCGTCGGCTTCATCGACCACTACTGGGCGGGTGGAAGGCAGATCCGGGAGTCGTTGTCGACCCGCCGGGTGTGCCCCCGGGCGTCGAGGTACTCCAGGAGCGGCACGGCGACGCGGCGGCTCGTTCCCAGGGCCGTGCGGGCCTGGCTGACGGTGAAGGGCGCGGGCAGCGCGCTCAGCACGGCGACCGCCAGCTCCGGCGCGTCCGGCAGGAGGACGACGTTCCGCCCGATGTGCAGCAACGCCGCCGCGCGCATGGCCGCGCCGAGGGCGGCGCCGGTCAGTCGCAGCTCGGTCAGGCGCTCGGCGGTGGGGGCGTCGAAGGGACGCCCGGCGAGCTCGCTCCGCAGCCGGGCGACGGCCTTCTCGACCTGCGGCGGCATCAGCGCCCGCGCCGGGTCGCCGTTGACGATCACCCCTGCTCTGACCGTCAGCGGCTCGGCGACGAGCGCCCGTGCCAGCCGCCGGTCGGGCAGGTCGAGCAGCCTGGCGGCGGCCTCCACCGTGATCCCCTGGTCGCGCTGCGACACCTGCTCCGTCAGGCGGCGCCGCAGCTCGGACCAGTGGCCGGGGTCGGCGAACCAGTCGCCCGTCACCGGCGGTCCGTCAGGGGCGGCGCCCATCGCGGTCAGCTCGGCCCGGCTCAGCAGGCCGTGCCAGCGCAGCAGGTCGGCGGCGGTGGGCACGGTCACGCCGGCGAGCGCGGCCCCCCTGACCGCCGCGGCCCCCCGTCGCCGCAGGGGGGCCGGCCGTACGTCCAGGACGCGCACCCCCGCCACGATCATCCGGCGGCCGGGATCGCGGAGCAGGCCGTGGTCACCCGCCCTGAGCGGCAGGGGCCGGGCGAGGGTGAGCCGGGCCGTGCCCGCGCCGAGAGGGCGCAGCCGGACCGGGACGGCGGCGGAGCCCAGGTGGAAGACGAGTTCCCGGCCGACGTCCGCGCCGGGCTCCAGGCGCACGTCCGCCGACTGGGTGGTGATCCAGGCGTCCGGGGTCAGCAGCGGGGTGCCCCGGGGCAGCGTGTCGCGATCGGCGCCCCGGACGTTGACGGCGACGCGGGCCGTCGCCGACACCGCGTCCCGCCGCTGGTTGAGCGCCTGCAGGCCGCGGACCTGGAGCCGGTCCGGCCCGGCGAGCAGTTCGTCGCCCACCCGCAGCGTGCCGTGCGTGAGCGTGCCGGTGACGACGGTTCCGGCCCCGGTGACGGTGAACGCCCGATCGATCCACAACCGCACCGGGCCGTCCTGGCGCGGTTCCGGGAGGCCGGCCGCGAGCCGGTCGAGCGCGGCGGACAACTCGGGCAGTCCCTGCCCGGTCCGGGCGCTGACGGAGACGGCGTCGATCCCCGACAGGCTCGTCCCCTCCAGGTGGAGGCGGGCCTCCGCCAGCGCCGGCCCGGGATCGGCGAGGTCAGCACGGGTGACCACCAGCAGGCCGTGCCGTACGTCCAGGGCGTGCAGGGCGGCCAGGTGCTCGGCGGACTGGGCCCGCCACCCCTCGTCCGCCGCCACCACGAACATGACCGCCGGGCATGGGCCGACGCCGGCGAGCATGTTGGTGACGAACCGTTCGTGCCCGGGAACGTCGACCAACGCGATCTGCCGGCCCGAGCCGAGCGTGGTCCAGGCGAAGCCGAGGTCGATGGTCATGCCCCGGCGTCGTTCCTCGGCCCAGCGGTCAGGGTCCATCCCGGTGAGCGCGCGGACCAGGGCCGACTTGCCGTGGTCCACGTGCCCGGCGGTGGCGATCACCCACATGCGCGCTCGGCGGCCGTCAGCCTCCGGTCGGTGCCTGGTTCGCCCGGACCGCGCGGCCGGGTGAGGACGGCGGGGCGGATCACCCTCAGCCCGTCCGCGATCCACGCCTGGAAGCCGCCGATCACGTCGGTGGCGTTCGCCAGCCCGATCTGCCTGAGGGCCGAGGCGGCCAGGCTGGAGGAGTATCCCTCGTCGCACAGGACGATCCAGCGGACGTGCGCCGAGGTGGCCTCGGGGATCCGCGCGTCGCAACGTGGATCGAGCCGCCACTCCAGATGGTTGCGTTCGATCACGATGGCGCCGGGCACCTCGCCGCCGCTGCGCCGCTGGAACTCCGGCCGGGTGTCCACGATGAAGGCGTCACCACGACTCGCCGCGGCGAAGGCCTCGGCGGGCGGCAGGCGGCGCAGCCCGGCACGCGCCCGGGCCAGTAACGCGTCGATGCTCAGCAGGACTCCAGGGGTGAGGTCTGGCGGAGGCGGACGGGAATCGAACCCGCCGCGCCGAGATGCTCGGCGCCATCGGTTTTGAAGACCGAGAGGGCCACCAGGCACCCGGACGCCTCCGCTGGTGATCTTAACCCGCTCCGGGGCTCCGACTGAAGATCCTTCTTACCCCGGACCACTCACTCGCAGCCGGTGACCACGGCGCCGAAGGTGATCCACTGACGTCTGGCCACCTCCGGCGACGAGGTGTACAACTGGATAATGATCTTCAAAGGTGTACGCAGGGGATCGATCTGGGCGGCGCTGGTGGCGCTGCTGCCGTCCTTGACCGCTTGTGCCGCCGGGGAGGCCGACGCGCGCGCGGCGGCGCAGTCGTCCGGCCGGCCGGGAAGCCTGGCGAATCCGCGGGTGCTGAACTGCGCGAACCGCAACGGCGAGTTCCCGGGAGAGAAGACGGCGAGCCGCACGGCCGAGCCGGACGACCTCGTGGTGGGGCCGTTGCTCATCCCCGGGCTGCTCGCGTGGGGCGGCGCACGGGCCGAGCAGTACGGAAGCGACCACAGGTTCAAGGTCGGCGCGCTGGTCAGGAAGGGCAGGACGATCACGGTGTCCATCCCGGCCAAGTTCCACGACAGCGCCGGCCTGCTCTACTCCGAGCCGGCCAGGAACGCCCGCACGCCGGCCGAGGCCGATCATTCGGTGTCCTTCACCGCGTGCTCCGACCACGACACGATGTTCGTCGGCGGCTTCTACGTGAAGGAGCCGGCGTGCGTCCCGCTGGAGTTCCGGGTGCCGGGCGAGCCCGTCGTCCGGCGTGAGATCTCCTTCTTCAACGGCGCCTGCTGACCTTCGACGCGCCGCCCGCGCGAGCGGCGGGCGGCGCGTCAGCCCAGGAACGACGAAGCGACGACGCCGGCGAACACGACCGTGAGCAGGCCCAGCATCAGCCGCCGGACCGGCTTCTCCTTCTCCATGAGCCAGTCGATCAGCCACATCGGCTCAGGGATCTCCACCAGGTCCTTCGACGACGGCACGATCGCGACCAGCGCGAAGCCCGGCCAGGTGAAGCCGATCGCGTAGGCGAGACCCGCCCACCACGGCACCAGCCCGAACAGCGTGACGCCGAGCGCGGCCCAGGTGAGCGAGGTGACCCTGAACGTGGTCAGGACCAGGCCGGTGTCCAGCCCCCACAGGAGGGCTCCCCTGGCCGGGCCGAACCGGTAGAAATGCTGCTGCGGAGTCTGGCGCCGCCACATGGGCGTGCGCAGCCCGAACAGGCCGGAGTCGATCACCAGGCAGGCGAGCATCACCGTCGCCGCGGCGAGCTTGGCGCCCGTCCCCGGCATCCCGCCGAACAGGCCGGAGCCGAGCAGACGCACCAGCCCGTACGCGAGCAGCGCGGAGAGGCTGAAGCCGAGCATGAGCATGAGGATCGGCCGGTACATGGGCTTCTCCCCGGGAACTCTCCCCTGAACCAGGGGGCGGAGGTATCCGACGAAGGAAAGGCCTCAAAAGCTGAACAACTGCGCGAAGCCCGCGCTCGCGATGAGCAGGAGCAGCGCGAAGGTCAGCCAGGTGTCAAAGGACACGACATCCTCCATCCGGAGTGGCCGGCCGCCGCCATCGCGGCGGACCGGCCACCCGGTCGCTGTCAGCAGCCGTTGGCGTTGACGGTCCAGCCGGCCGAGCAGATGAACGGGCCCGAACCGCAGTCGGCGCCCTTCGTGCACTCACCGCAGGCGTACTTGCGCTGGTACGGCGCCGAGCCGCTACAGCACTGCCACACCTTCATGCTGTATCCGGAGGGGCAGACGTACTGTCCGCTGCTGTTGGTGCTGCAGAACTTGTTGGGGAGGGCGAGGTTGCAGCAGCGCCAGTTCGCCGCCGCCGCCGGCTTGGTCATCACGGTGGCGCCCGCGACCGCGCCGATCGCCGCGACACCGACCCTGCCCATCCAGCCGAGGAATCCTCGCCGGTTCGACGCGTCCGGTCCTTCCGACATTTTGTGGAGGTGATCCATATTGGCCTCTCTGGCCGTGGGGTGAAATCGGATCAGTGCCGTACGGAGGGCTTGCCGGCCAGGTTGTGCTTGTAGGGAACAGGGGCGGCCGCGTACATCTGCCTGACCGTCGGCACCGTGTGGGCCCGTGTCAGCTTCCCCTCGGTGACGTGGAGTGCGACGGGTGTGATGTCGAGCCCGATGCTGCCGACGATGCTCTCGTCCTCGTCGAGGACGACCCGCTCGCCGTACAGCCCGAACTCGGCGATGAACTCGTTGCCGTCCCCGGACACCGGGACGACCACGACCCACATTGATGGCGGCACCGCTCCCCCACGCAGTGCCGACGCCAGGTTGTGGCAGGTCTCGCACTTGTTGGACAGGAACAGCACCATGGCCCGCTCGGCCTCGTCGAGGGCCGCCGGCAGGCCGAAGCGGCTCGGCGGGGCACCCTCCAGGGTGCCCAGCTCCACCGGGGTGGGCTTGTCCTCCATGTCGAGGTAGCCCCGGATCTGCTTGACCTGCTGGAACAGTTCCACCTGCGCGCCGATCTGGACGAACAGCACCACGGCCAGCAGGCAGATCACGATGAGCAGCACCGTCGTCATGCGGCGTGCACCTCCGCTTCGGGTTGGGTGGGGTCGGGAAGCACCATCCGGTCCTCCCGCAGCGGGCGCAACAGGCGCAGTTCGGCCCTCAGCTTCCAGGCGACCATGGCCAGCAGCGCCACGGCCAGGCCGAGCAGGCCCTCCTGCCCGGTCCAGGTCGGCGGGTTCGCCTCGGCCAGCACGACGAGCGCCGACCACAGCGGGAGGTACAGCACCTGGCGCCAGCCGAGCACCGCGCCGCCGTTCCCGAAACAACCGCATTTGATCTTCTCGCCACGGCTCAGCGCGCGGATCCCGGCGCCGGCGAACGCCAGCGCCAGCAGCACGATGAGCGCGCGGGGCCACGAGGCGGACGGCGCCACCGTCAGGCCGATCACGGCCAGCGTCTCGACGCCGATCACCGCGATCGCGGCAGGCCTTCCCAGGGCCGCCGGACCCAGTTGTGCGATGGTCCGGCCGAGTTCGCGGTGGGTTATGGTCTTTGACAGTGTCGCAATCAGGAAAACCACGATGAGTACGACCTGAGCAGCGGCTCCTGTCGCAACTGCCGCATTCAGATTCATCCGTCGCTCCCGTCAGGGTCGGATGAACGAAAAGTATGGTACGGGCCTTAAATGATCAACTCTTGACAAGATCGATTTCGCGGGATACCCGAGGACGGCGCCCGGCCGGTCGCGCTTTGAGCAACTGCTCACCGTCGCCCGGCCGTAGGTCAGCCGGCACGCCGTGCCACGAAGACGAACTCTTTCCCCGGCCGATCAGGCGCGTCGCGAACGTCCTCCACCACATATCCGTGGGCGACCAGATCTCTCTCGACCTCTTCCCGCTCCCGGAAACGCAACGTCGAATCCGACGTCAGCACCTGTCCGTCCGCGGCGAAGACGTAGGTCCAGCGGAACGTCACCAGAGGCAGGCTCACCTCGACCAGCTGGACCCAGCTCTCGACGGGGCCGACGCCTGTGATCTCCGTCACGCGGTGGGAGAGCTCGCGCGTCCACCCCTCCCAGGCGCGCCGGGCCGGATCGCGGGTCTCGAAGACCAGCCGCCCTCCGGGCCGCAGCGCTTCGCGGGCTCCCCGCAGCGTCTCCCGCCAGAGGTACGGATCAGCGACGGCCTGGGCGACGTTCGCCGTCATCGTCGCCAGATCGACCCGCAGCGACGGCAGGTCCGTCGCGTCACCGCGGATCCAGCGCACTCGCTCACCGCCGGGCTTGACGCGCGCGACGTCGATGGACGCGCGGGCGGGATCGACGCCGACGACCTCGATCCCGCGATCGGCCAGAAGCAGCGCGAACACCCCTGTGCCGCAGCCGATGTCCAGCACTCGGCGCGCCTGGAACTCCTCCGCCATCCGGAGGTAGGCGTCGAGATCACTGCGGTCGGGGTCGAGCGGATCGTAGATCGCGGCCAGTCGTGGATGTCCGAAGCACTCGTCAGCCATACGGCCGAACGTACGCGGGGCCGGGAACGAACGGCTACCGGGTTGCGCCGGGGTGGCGGTCGAGCAGGTCGGCGAAGGCCGCCGCGGCGTCGTCGGCGCGCGCCGGGTCCGCCGCAACCATGCGGTCGAGCGCCAGGCCGTCGAGTGTGGCGAGGATGAGGTCGGCGAGCGGCTCCGCCTCGCCCGCCGCGACGCCCAGGGCGAGGAGGCCGCCCCGCAACGGCTCGCGCCACGGCCCGCGCAGCTGCTCGACGGCGGCCCTCCAGCGTTCGGGTTCCTTGGCGGCGAGGACGGAAAGGTCGAGATAGAGCCGGGTGGCCTGCGTGCCGCTGGGGTGCGCGAGGCTGGACCACAGATGCCTGACGAGGTCGGCGACGCTGCGCACCGCCTCGCCAGGAGGTTCCGCCGCCGCGGCCAGCCGCTGCTGCGCGAGCGCGAGGGCGGCGCCGACGAGCCGTTCCTTGCTGCCGAAGTGGTAGATCAGCATGCGGTCGCTGGTGTTCAGGGCGGCGGCCAGCGGACGCAGCGACAACCCGATCAGACCGTGTTCGAGCACGTAGTCCAGCACTTGCCCGGCCAGCTCGGCACGACGATCCATGGCTCGACCGTAGCAGTCTCCCCAGTCGATGTAGCGCATGCTACATTCATAAGCATGTAGCGGCTGCTACACATAAGGGTGGTGGCGATGATCTCGAACAGGACGGCGCCCGTACTCGCACCGCTGGCGTGGGGAGCGGTCGCGGGGGTGACTACGCCGCGCGGGCCGCTGACCCCGGCAGCGGCGCTGACCAGCATCGGGCTCAGCCTGGTCGTGGGCGGGGTCGCCGGATACCTCGCCAGGTCGCGATGGGCGATGATCGCGGCGCCGGCGGTGTTCGCCACGGTGTTCGAGATCGTCCGGACCGGCGCGGAAGGGCCTAGCGTCGACGCGCCGCAGGGTGGGCTGTTCGGAGTGCTCGCGCTCCTCGCCGGGCGGGGCGTGCACGGGCTGCTCGCGTTGCTCCCGATGTTCGTCGGCGCCGCCTGCGGAGCCGGCCTCGCCCGTTCAGGACAGGGCACCGGCCTTGCCCGAGCGGGATCGGGCACCGGCCTTGCTCGAGCAGGATCGGGCACCGGCCGCGTCCGGCGCCGGCTCGGCCGGACGCTGGTCGGCGTGCTCGCGGTGATCGTCGCCGCGCCGGCGATCGGCGTCGCGCTGCCCGCGAGCACCGCCCCGATCGCCGGTGGGCGTGCCGTCGCCGAGCTGACCACCGTCCCGAGCGGCTCCCACCGGCTCGGGCTGATGATCCGCGGCCGGGACACGGCCAAGCCGGTCCTGTTGTTCGTCCCCGGCGCGCCCGGCGCGGCCGAACGCGGAGCGGTGCGCAGGCACCTGTCCGCGCTGGAGGACCACGTCGTCGTCGCCACCCTCGACCGGCGCGGCGGCGGCAGCTCCTACCCGGCGCTCGAACCCACCGCCACGCTGACCCCGGCGAGCGAGACCGGCGACATCCTCGCCGTCGCGAACTACCTCAGGACCCGATTCGGCAAGGACCGGATCTACCTCCTGGCGCACTCCGGGGGCACCCTGCCGGCGGTGCTCGCCGTGCAACGGCGGCCCGAGCTGTTCCACGCCTACGTCGGCGTCGGCCAGGCAGTGAACACCGGCGCCGCCGACCGCGTCCAGTACGCCGACACCCTCGCCTGGGCGCGCGGCCACCATGACCGCGACCTCGCCGCCGCGCTGGAAGCCGTCGGGCCCCCGCCCTATGCCGGCATGTACGGCTACGAGCCGATGCTGCGCGCCGAGGGCAAGGTCTACGCGACCGGCAACGGACAGGGCGGCCTCGACGAAAGCCTGGCGGCGCCCGAATACTCCTTGCTGGACAAAGTGCACCTCGTCACCGGCTTCCTCGACGCCTACGACCGCTACTACCCGCGGGCCCGCGACCTCGACCTGCGGACGCGCGTCCCGCGGCTCGCCGTCCCCGCCTACTTCATCGACGGCGCCGGCGAGGTCCCGGCACGCAGCCGGCTGCTGGACGACTGGTACGCCGCACTCGTGGCGCCCCACAAGGAACACACCGTCCTGCCCGGCGCCGGGCACCGGTCGCTGTACGAGCAGCCGGACAGGTTCACCGGCATCCTCGTCGGGCGCGTCCTGGCCCCTTGAGAGGCAGGCGTGCCACGGTTGGGAAAGGCATGAGCGCGGGTACGAATGGCCGTGGCCCCCCGTTGACCGAACGATGATCACGGGGGACTCATGGCGCACAGCAACAGCCACAAGCAGCAGCAGCTCGACCAGTATCGGGTGGATTCCGCCAACACGCGCTACACCACCGACCAGGGCGTGCGCATCGACGACACCGACAACTCGCTGTCGATCGGTGAGCGCGGCCCGACG